>JBDLUE010000179.1:0-2616 GCA_039805505.1 Actinomycetota bacterium | reverse complement strand
GGCCGTTCCATACTGGGGTCAGCCTGGCGTTCACGACGCGATTCGCCGCTTCCGTCGCGTGCTCGACGAGTTTGACGACCGCGCTTTCTGCGCCGAAGCATCGATGAGCCCACTTCCGCGTTTGGCAATGTGGGTGCGCCCGGATGAGTATCACCAGGCCTTCAACTTCGACTACATGACCACCGCTTATGAACCGGCCGCGTTGAAGAAGATCATCACCGATTCGATCGTTGAGTATGCCAAGGTTGGCGCATCCAGCACCTGGGTGATGTCTAACCACGACGGCATTCGTCACGCGACTCGCCTGGGCATCGCGCCTGAGCACACCCCTCGCCCTGGCGATGGAATCCACCCAACTGACCCAGCCCCGGATGAGGCTCTCGGCCTTCGTCGCGCTCGTGCGGCCACAGCTTTCATGCTCGGTTTGCCTGGCTCTTCATACCTCTACCAGGGTGAGGAACTCGGCTTGCCTGAGGCTTGGCAGCTCGAGGGCAAGTACCGCCAGGACCCTACTTATGCACGCACCAACGGCAAGCGAATCGGTCGCGACGGCTGCCGTGTTCCACTGCCATGGGAGGCCGACGCCACCGCGTCGAACGGCTTCAACACCACCGGCGAATCTTGGTTGCCTCAGCCAGCGAACTACCGCACTTTCGCTCGCAACCTCCAGGATGGCGTTGCCGGCTCAACCCTCGAGCTATACAAGCGCCTACTCAAGGAGCGCAAGGCGTTTGGCATGGGCTCGGGCGAGTTCCGTTGGGCCGAGGAGTTCCAGGACAAGAACACCCTCGCCTACATCAACAACGGCGTGCTCGTGATCTTCAACTTCGGCCCGGATGCAGTTGTGCTTCCAGCCGGTGAAGTCCTGGTCACCACTCAGCACGACCTAACCGCTGAGCGCGAACTTGAGCACGACCAGGTCGTCTGGATCAAGCTCTAGCCCATGGTTTTTGACCTAGCCAACGCACCTCGTCACTCGGCGAATCACAATGCCGAGTGGTGGCGTTCGGCCGTCATCTATCAGGTCTACCCGCGCTCGTTCGCCGACTCAAATGGCGACGGCATCGGAGACCTGCCGGGCATCACGGCTCGCTTGGGCTCGCTTGCCTCGCTTGGCATCGACGCGGTTTGGCTCTCGCCCTTCATGCGTTCGCCGCAGAAGGATGCCGGCTACGACGTTTCGGACTACACGGATGTCGACCCGCTGTTCGGCACCTTGGCCGACTTTGATGCGATGGTTTCACGAGCTCACGAGCTCGGGCTGCGCGTGCTGATTGACCTCGTGCCTAACCACACCAGCGACCAGCACAAGTGGTTCCAGGCTGCGCTTGCCGCTGACCCAGACACTTCAAGGATGGCCTTGGCGAGAACGGCGAACTTCCACCAAATAACTGGCTAAGCCTGTTCGGTGGCCCAGCCTGGACTCGAATCACCAACGCCGACGGAACCGCTGGTCAGTGGCATCTGCACCTCTTTGACAGCAGCCAGCCCGACTTGAACTGGGCCAACCCGAAGGTGCAAGAAGCCTTCGAAGACATCCTGCGCTTCTGGCTAGACCGAGGCGTGGATGGCTTCCGCGTAGACCAACCTCATGCAATGGCGAAGGCCGCCGGTCTCCCCGACCACCCAGACATTGAGCGAGCCGGAGCCGGCTTCATCGAGGGCGAGGCTTCGCCGCCGATGTGGTTCCAAGAAGAGGTGCACCCGATTTTCCGCAAGTGGCGCCAGATTCTCGACTCATATGACGGCGAGCGCGCGATGTGCGGCGAGGCATACGTGTTGCCGCTTTCATTCATGGCCAAGTGGGTTCGCCACGACGAGTTCAACCAGACCTTCAACTTCAGATTCTTGAATAGCAACTGGGATGCAAAGACCCTGTTCGACAACATAAACGAGAGCTTCGAAGCCTTCGACGGCGTCGGAGCACCAAGCACCTGGGTGCTAAGCAGCCAGACCGTGAACTTGGCCTGCGGCGAGCGCGTGGAGCAACCCTGATGATGCTCGCGCTGCCTGGTTCGTCATACCTCTATCAAGGTGAAGAGCTAGGCCTGCCTGAGCACACCACCCTGGCACCTGAGTTCCGGCAGGACCCTACCTTCTTCCGCACCAAGGGCAAGCGAGTGGGCAGGGATGGCTGCCGCGTGCCGCTGCCCTGGGAGTCTGGCGTCGGCGCCGCAAACGGCTTCAACTCAACGGGCAAGGCTTGGTTGCCACAGCCTGAAATCTACGCCTCCTACTCGCGTGACCAACAAGAAGGCGTTGCCGGTTCAACCCTCGAGCTATACAAGCAGGCACTCAAACTTCGTCGCGATCTGAAGCTCGGTGAAGGCTCGTTCGAGTGGGTCGCCGAGTTCGTGAGCGAAGCATCCTTGGGGTTCCGTAACGGCGAGATTCTTGTAGTTCATAACTTCGGCCACGCACCCATCGAACTGCCTGCCGGCGAGATCATCGCGTCAAGCCTCGAGGGCATGACCGAAGGCCACAAACTTGCCGCCGATCAGACCGTCTGGATCAAGAGCTAAGTCATCCCCTGCCCTCCATTTGGCAGGGTTCTCCAAGCGGTAGGGTTGAGAATATCGCATCTACTTTCTAGACCGGAGAACAACTCGTCGTGAA
>JBDLUE010000178.1:0-2619 GCA_039805505.1 Actinomycetota bacterium | reverse complement strand
CCAAAGCCAGTGGTTTACGCGGAACTGCCAGACGGCGTGAAGGCCAGGCGAGGTCATAAACATCTCGAATCGAGTGTTTGTCGCTGGGTCACGCACTAGAGCTGCGTCAATGTCCTCGATTACTCGAGAAAATAGGTTCTTACGGGGCATTTAGTCCATCAAGTCAGAGTACAAAGCGGTTGAGAGGTATCTCTCACCGAATGAAGCCAAGATTACAACAATAATCTTGCCTTCGTACTCTGGGCGATTTGCAATCTGGTTTACGCCCCAAAGAGCAGCACCACCAGAAATACCAGCAAGGATGCCTTCCTGGGTTGCAGCCGATCGTGCCCAAGCGAATGCCTCTTCGTTTGGCGCGTCTAGAACCTCATCGTAAATGTCGGTGTTCAGAACCGGTGGGATGAAGTTGGCGCCAATACCCTGAATTGGGTGGCCAGCAGGTGAACCGCCGTTTAGAAGTGGTGATGCTGCAGGCTCGACTGCGATGATCTTGATCTCTGGGTTCAGCTTCTTCAGAGCCTCGCCGACGCCGGTGATGGTTCCTCCGGTGCCGATGCCCGCGACAACCGCAGCAACCTTGCCATCGGTGTCATTCCAGATTTCCTGTGCGGTGGTGGTCGCGTGGATGAATGGGCCAGCTGGGTTCTCGAACTGCTTAACCAAAATTGCGCCGGTCTCAGCAGCGATTTCCTCTGAACGAGAAACCGAGCCGCGCATGCCCTCAGGTGCTGGGGTCAGAACTAGCTGTGCTCCGTAGGCACGCAGAAGCGCACGACGCTCCTTTGACATTGACTCTGGCATGGTCAGGATGACCTTGTAGCCGCGAGCTGCGCCGACGGCAGCCAGCGCGATTCCGGTGTTGCCAGAGGTAGCTTCGATGATGGTGCCGCCTGGCTTCAGCTGGCCAGATGCTTCGGCCGCGTCAACCATGGCAATTGCCAAACGGTCCTTGACGGTTGAAGTTGGGTTGTAGAACTCAAGCTTTGCGGCGATGGTTGCCTTCGACTCTGGGTAGAGGCGGTTCACGCGAACTAGTGGGGTGTTGCCAAACGCTTCGGTGATGTCGTTAAGAATCGGCATGATTTTCCTTTAGTTGAAGGCCTCGAAGGCCAGGTCGTGAAGCTTTCCATTGGTTGCAAGGACGCTTGATGATTCCTCGGTGAGGGGACCAGTCAGCGCACTGAAAGACCCGCCAGCAAGTTCAACGATAGGCACTAGGGCGGCTATGTCGTAAATTTTCAAGTCATGTTCCGTAACAATGTCAACCGAACCTTCGGCCAACAACATGTATGAATAAAAGTCTCCGTAAGCGCGGGTGCGCCAGATCTTTCTAGACAACTCCAGAAGCTCTGGCAGCTTGCCTGACTGGTCCCACAACTGCAGGTTGTTATAGGACAGGGATGCGTTCGCCAGGTCGCCGATCGCTGACACCTTGAGGATGCGCTCTGAGCCATCTATGTCGCGGGTCCAAGCACCAATCTCAGGCGCAGCCCACCAGCGGCGTCCCAAAGCCGGAGCGGAAACCACTGAAAGCACAACTTTGCCGTCGACGGCTAATGCGATCAGGCTGCCATCAATCGGGTCGATAATCCAAGTGCGTTGTGGTCCGGCTGCCTCGCCATCCGTGTTGCCAAACTCTTCACCGATTAGGGCGTCGGTCGGTCGCTGCTCTGTCAACTTGGCCTTCAAAGCCTGCTCAACCGAGCGATCTGCGTCGGTGACCGGGCTCGAGTCAGGTTTGGTCTCGACATGCAAATCTTGTGCGCGAAAACGTGCCAGCGAAATCGAGTCGGCAATGTCGGCGAGCTCGAGGGCCAGTGCTAGGTCTTCACGATGAGTCATGTTTGCCATTCTATTCAGAGTCGTTCGAGCGCTTTTCGAACGGGTCAGAGTGGGTGGCTAGTGAGGCGATGAGACGGCGAAGTGAGTCGACGCGGTGCGCGCCCGAGTCGCCAAGCGTTTCTTTGGCGATCGCGATATCAAGTTCGCAGTCCGGTGCTTCGGCAAGGTGGCTGCAGTCGCGCGGGCAGGTTTCGATGACGTGCCAAAGGTCTTCGAACGAACGAAGAATGTTCTCTGGTTTGACGTGCCCCAACCCAAACGAGCGAACGCCAGGTGTGTCGATAATCCAGGCATCGCTGAGCTGAATCGCGCGCACCGAGGATGAGGTGTGGCGGCCGCGGCCGGTCACAGCGTTCACGCCACCGGTTGCACGGAACTGATCCGGCGCGAGAGCGTATCCACGGATGGGTCATCCGAGCGGTTCTTAATCACCGGAATGCTGAGGCCTTCGAAGTTTTTCAAGAAGTCGGCTGGGTCGGCTAGGTCAACCTTTGTGATTACAAGAATTGGCTTGAGGCCTGCGTCGTAGGCGGCTGCCAAGTAGCGGTCAATCAAGCGAGTGCGGGGCTCTGGGTTTGCAATCGCAACCACAATCGCCATCTGAGTAGCATTCGCCACGATGACGCGCTCGACCTGGTCTGAGTCATCGGCGCTGCGGCGAAGCAGCGAGGTGCGCGGTTCCACACGAACGATTCGAGCCAAAGCCCCGACGGTCTCGGATGTGTCGCCAGATAGTGCAACTCGGTCGCCAACCACAGCGCCGGCTTTGCGAAGTTC
>JBDLUE010000177.1:0-2710 GCA_039805505.1 Actinomycetota bacterium | reverse complement strand
GCCGGGCTAAAGGTTGCCTTTGTTCCGACAATGGGTGCGCTGCACGATGGGCATCTTTCCTTGGTTTGCCTTGCCCGCGAGTGGGCCGACTTGGTTGTGGTTTCGATTTTCGTCAACCCGCTGCAGTTCGGTGCCGGCGAAGATTTCGATAAGTATCCGCGCACACTCGAGGCTGACGCGGCCCTGCTCGAGGCTGCCGGCGCAGATGTTCTCTTTGCACCAACCGTGGATGTGATCTACCCGGATGGCGTCGAGGCAGCCAATGCTGCCGCAAAACTGCGACCAGCACTGCAATCGGGTGCTGTCGGCGAAACCTTCGAGGGCGCTGCCCGACCAGGCCACTTCGATGGCATGTTGGCGGTGGTTGCCCGACTGTTTGAACTCGTGAAACCTGACTTCGCCGTCTTCGGCGCCAAGGATGCCCAGCAGCTATTTCTCATCAAGCGCATGGCGGCCACCGAGTTCCCTGACTTGCACATCATCGAGGCTCCCATTGTGCGCGAGACCAGCGGCTTGGCGATGTCTAGCCGCAATCGATACCTCGACGAAACCGCGCTGACCGTCGCCGGGCAGCTTTCGAAAGCGCTCAACGTCGGCAAGGCAGCGGCCGAAACCCTCGGGGCGAAGCCATCCCTGGCTGTGAATGCCGCTCGAGCCCGCCTCGATGGCGTGCCTGAGGCTAAACTTGATTATCTAGCCCTGGTTGACCCAAGCAGTTTCGAACTAATCGACGACAGTTTCACCGGCCGGGCATTGATGCTGATCGCCGCGGTGGTTGGCAGCACAAGACTTATCGACAACCTCACCATCGATTTTCAGGAGCCATTCGCATGAGCGATGACCTAATCCAGACCGAAGACGCCTTCGAAGACGATCTGCTCGCATGGCCAAGCGCGAGCGCCTCAACGAGGGCGGCGACGCATACCCGGTCAGCGTTCCGGTCACCACCACCATCGATGCTGTTCGTGCCGAGAACCCTGGTCTGGAAGCAGACGTTGCCACCGGCAAGATTGTTGGCATCGCCGGCCGAATCGTGTTCCTTCGCAACACCGGCAAGCTTTGCTTTGCAACTCTTCAGGCTGGCTCAGGAGAGCGCATCCAGGCGATGTTATCACTCGACAAGGTTGGCGAAGAGCGTCTGCAGGAGTGGAAGGACCTAGTCGACCTAGGCGACCACGTTTTCGTCTCTGGTGAAGTAATCACCTCAAAGCGCGGCGAGCTTTCGATTCTTGCCGACGAGTGGTTGATGGCCGCCAAGACCATTCGCCCACTGCCAAACTTGCACAACGACTTGGGCGAAGAGTTCCGCGTTCGTCACCGCTACATCGACCTAATCGTTCGTGACCGCGCGCGCGAGGTGGTCAAGATTCGCTCGAAGGTGATGCAGTCACTGCGTCGCACCTTCGAAGAAGAGGCCTTCCTCGAGGTCGAGACCCCGATGCTGCAGACCATCCACGGTGGCGCTTCGGCTCGCCCATTCAAGACCCACTCGAACGCTTTCGACACCGAGCTATTCCTGCGCATCGCACCTGAGCTTTTCTTGAAGCGCGCAGTCGTCGGTGGCATCGACCGCGTGTTCGAGATCAACCGCAACTTCCGCAACGAGGGTGCCGACCGCACCCACTCGCCGGAGTTCGCGATGCTCGAGGCATACCAGGCTTACGGCGACTACAACTCAATTGCCGACCTAACTCAGAAGCTGATTCAGAACGCAGCCATGGATGTCTTCGGCACCCACCAGGTTGTTCTAGAAGACGGCACCATCAACGACTTGGGTGGCAACTGGCCGCGCATCTCGATGTATGAATCGCTTTCAGAAGCTGCTGGCGTGACCATCACCCCGGAGACCCCGATGGCCGAGTTGAAGAAACTGGCTTCTTCGGTTGGCATCGAGATTGAGCACCCGCTTGCCGGCAAGTATGTCGAAGAGCTGTGGGAGCACTTCGTAAAGGGTGACCTAGTCAACCCAACCTTCGTGATCGACTTCCCGGTTGACACCTCACCGCTAACTCGCGACCACCGCTCAAAGTCGGGCGTTGTTGAGAAGTGGGATCTCTACATTCGCGGCTACGAGCAGGCCACCGGCTATTCAGAGTTGGTTGACCCAGTTATCCAGCGCGCACGTTTCGTTGAGCAGGTAACCCTTGCCGCATCGGGCGACCCAGAGGCAATGAAGCTGGACGAAGACTTCTTGAAGGCTCTCGAGTTCGGCATGCCACCTTCGGGCGGCATGGGCATGGGCATCGACCGCTTGCTGATGAGCCTCACCGGTCTCGGCATCCGTGAAACCATCATGTTCCCGCTGGTGAAATAATGACCAACCAAGAAATCATCGACGCTCTTTTGTCACTCGTGCCACCGATTCTGGTCGGCATCATCTTCTATCTGATCATGCGAGGTATCCTTCGAGCCGACCGCACCGAGCGCAAGGTTTATGCCGAAATGGAAGCCAAGATGCGCGCCGAGGCTGAAGCTAAGGCTTCGGAGAAGTAACTCTTTCTCGCCTCTGGCGAACAAGCCCCAATCGGGCTTGAATCCGACCTAACATCTTCATTAGAAGCCTGAAACCATAGGCTTCGAATGGAGACATGATGTTCGAGAAATTCACCGATAAGGCTCGTCGCGTTGTTGTGCTTGCGCAAGAAGAAGCCAAGCTTCTAAACCACAACTACATCGGCACCGAGCACATCCTTTTGGGTCTGATTCACGA
>JBDLUE010000176.1:0-2528 GCA_039805505.1 Actinomycetota bacterium | reverse complement strand
CAAGGGCAAGTCACTCGCTGAGTTGGCAGCCGTGATGCAGGTGTACCCACAGATTTTGATCAACGTTCCTGGCGTTGACAAGACCCGCACCGACACCGACGAAGAAGTCCAGGCAATGGTTCGCGAGTGTGAGGCTGACCTTCACGGCACCGGCCGCGTGTTGCTTCGTGCCTCAGGAACCGAACAGTTGGTTCGCGTGATGGTTGAGGCTGCCGACGAAGGCACCGCCAAGAGCTGGGCCGAGCGCATCGCCCGCGTTGTAGAGCAGCGTCTGGCAATCAAATAAATCTTTGAGCATAAAAAACGGGGCCACCTTTCGGTGACCCCGTTTTCGTTTGGAGTTCTATGTTGCTGATTAGTCCTTGAACTCAGTCTTTGCGAACTCAGCTGACTCTTCAGCTGACTTGATGCGCGCAATCGAGAAGATCACTAGACCGAATAGACACTTAGCCAATACGTCGGCGATGGTGTAACCAACTTCACGGTTTACGAACTCGGCGGCGTTGAAGCCGGTTGAGTTCATCGCAAGGATGAAGGTGATTGGGTAGACACCCCAGGTAGCGATTAGAAGTAGACGGAGAAGCTTGACCTTGCGCTGAACTGCTTCAGACTGCTTGGTTAGGCTCTTGCCTAGTTCGATGAACAATACGTACAGGATGTATAGGAATGGGATGGTCGATAGAAGACCCCATACCGATGGAGCGATACCCCAGATGTCTAGCTTTGCGTCGCCAGGGTAACCAAGAACGATCATTGCAGTAGCTGCAGGAACTAGACGGTTCAGGATCGATGACTGTGCTGCGCGTGCAAGTGCAAGAACTGCAACTAGCTCAACTAGAAGTAGTGGAACAGTTAGCAACCAGTCAACGTAGCGGTAGCCAACGTTGTAGGCATCCGGGTTGTTCTCGGTCATGCCGGCGAATGCGTGGTTGAAGTTGTCGAACATACGGAAGTAGTGGTAAGCGGCAATCGCGGTTACGGTGCCTGAAACCATTACTGCCATGCGGTAACGAGGTAGTACGCGGTCCTTTGCTACGAACAAGAAAATCGAAGTGAATAGCATCGCTGCTAGACCCAATGACAACATGTTGTAGACGATGTTGAACTGTCCGTTGGACAGCGTTGCAGAAAGAGTGTTCATTTGAAGCCTTTCAATCGATCAATTGATGTACTTTGAAAGTCATCGTTTGCATCGTCGGTGCCAGGAACTTCTTTGGCCCAGGCGACACCCATACGAATGGCTCGTTATGAGTCAACTGGGAAAATGCTGTGAATAGTCCACGCCATGCTAACGATTTGGTAACGCGAAATTTAGAGCTTGCGGAGCAAAACCGATTCAACCGCGTGGTTCGCACCCTTTTTGAGGACCAAGGTTGCCCGCGATCTGGTCGGGGCGATGTTCTCGGTCAGGTTAGGCAGGTTGATGGTTGCCCAGATTTCTTTGGCCCGCGCCAAAGCTTTCGACTCTTCCATCTCGGCATAGCGGTGGAAGTAAGAGGCTGGGTTGGTGAAGGCCGACTCGCGCAACTTGTGGAATCGGTTCAAGAACCACTGGGTGACGTTCTCGGTTTCGGCATCGACGTAGATCTTAAAGTCGAAGAAGTCACTTAGCGCTAGCTCTTGGCCAGCGCCCGGCGGTTGCAAGACGTTGAGGCCTTCGACGATGAGCACATCCGGGGCGTGCACCACGGCAGTCTCTTCGGGCACTATGTCATAGCTGAGGTGTGAATAAACCGGTGCCGAAACCTCGGCAGCGCCGGACTTCACATCGGCAACAAACTTCAAAAGCGCTAGGCCGTTCTAGTTCTGCGTTCGGGAACAGGAAGCCATCCGTGGTGATTAGTTCGACCCGAGGCGTGCCCTCCCAGCGAGAGAGGAGCTCTTTCAACAAACGAGAAACTGTGGACTTGCCAACGGCAACCGAACCAGCGACGCCGATGATGAATGGAACACGCTTAGAGCGCTCGCCGAGGAATCCGCTGGTAACTCGGTGTAGGTCCTGGGTCTCGGCCACATAGAGGTTCAAGAGGCGGCTCAGCGGCAGGTAAACATCGGTGACTTCTTTGATGTCGAGGAAGTCGCCGAGGCCACGAATTTGAGCAATTTCACTCTCGGTGAGGGGAAGTTCAGTGTTGTTTCCGAGTTCGGCCCAGTCGGCGCGCTTGATTTCAACGAAGGGGCTCAGGTCGGTGCCTGAATCTTCGTTACTCGCGGTCTGTGCTTCGCTCACAAAGAGCCATTCTGCCGTAAATTAGAAGCATGTGCGGAATCGTGGGTTATGTAGGCCCGAAGTCAACCCTTGATGTGCTCCTAGGCGGCCTTCGTCGCCTCGAATACCGAGGCTATGACTCGGCTGGAGTTTCGATCATCGCTCCTGGCGGCGGGCTAGAGACTCGCAAGAAGGCCGGAAAGCTCGACAACCTGATTGCCGAGATCACCAACCACCCGCTTCCGCTAGCCAACATCGGCATCGGCCACACCCGCTGGGCGACCCACGGAGCCCCAACCGACGGCAACGCGCACCCACA
>JBDLUE010000175.1:0-2942 GCA_039805505.1 Actinomycetota bacterium | reverse complement strand
CCGATAACCTCAACCGCTGGAAGATCGGCGATGTCCTGCATCTGCACCTCTGGTGATTGAGGTTCACGGTCTTCTGAATATGAGGTCGACAAGGGGCTTCTCCTTTTGAGTTCTTTCTGATAGGCTAACCCATGGCTCCGAGGTTCGTCCTCGGTCAGAAGTGGATTTATTTCCCACCCGCGATCGCCGAACTAGTGTCTCAGACACATAGGTGGCCGGGTAAAGCTGGAGACTTTATCGTTTCTGTACGCATTCAGGCTGCCCGCCTGTGGCGTGGCCATTTATGTCACGTCTAAAGGAGCTTCAAATCAGCGATCCCCGCATCAATGAGCGCATCCGCGTGCCAGAGGTTCGCCTCGTCGGCGCTGCTGGTGAGCAGATTGGCGTTGTCCGCATCGAAGATGCGCTGCGCATGGCACAAGAGCAAGATCTCGACCTTGTTGAGGTTGCGCCGACTTCAAAGCCACCAGTTGCGAAGCTAATGGACTTCGGAAAATTCAAGTACGAAGCAGCCCAGAAGGTTCGTGAGGCACGCAAGAACCAGGTCAACACCGTTCTAAAGACCGTTCGTTTTGGTCTGAAGATCGATGACCACGACTATGGAACCAAGCGCGGTCAGATCCAGAAGTTCCTCAAGGCCGGTGACAAGGTCAAGGTGATCGTGGTTTTCCGCGGTCGCGAACAGTCACGTCCAGAAATGGGCATCAAGTTGCTTCAGAAGCTTGCCGAAGAAGTAGCCGAGTTGGGTGCAGTCGAGTCGAATCCTTCGATCGACGGCCGCAACATGGTTATGGTCATCGGCCCGCTAAAGAACAAGGCAGACGCTAAGGCCGAAGCCAAGAAAGCTGCAGAGAAGGCCGCCAAGGCTGCTCCAGCAGAAAAGCCAAACGAGTCTGCAGCCGAAGAAGCTGCAGAGTAGAAACAGGAGAAATCAATGCCAAAGCAGAAGACCCACTCTGGCGCTAAGAAGCGTTTCCGCTTCACCGGTAGCGGCAAGATCATGAAGCAGCAGATCAACATGCGTCACAACCAGGAGCACATGTCGAACCGTCGCAAGCGTCGTCTAAACGTAGACCAGGTTGTCTCACCAGCTGACTACAAGACCCTCAAGACCCTTCTCGGCAAGTAAGCCCGAACTTACAAATTTTCTGAGGTGCTTTGGCACCACGCAGTTGAACTTAGGAGTATCAACAAATGGCAAGAGTAAAAAACGCTGTAAACGGAGCTAAGAAGCGTCGTACAGTCCTAGAGCGCGCCAAGGGTTACCGCGGCCAGCGTTCACGTCTATACCGCATGGCAAAGCAGCAGATGCTGCACTCACTTGTCTATGCATACAACGACCGTCGCGCTCGCAAGGGTGACTTCCGTCGTCTGTGGATCCAGCGCATCAACGCTGCATCACGTGCAAACGGCCTAACCTACAACCGCCTAATCCAGGGTCTAAACCTTGCTGGCATCGTTGTCGACCGTCGCATCCTTGCAGACCTAGCTGTCAACGAGCCAAAGACCTTCGCAAGCCTTGTTGCTTCAGCGAAGGCAGCTCTACCAGCAGACACCTCAGCGCCAAAGGTCAAGTAAGACCTTGCTGATTGATCCCAAGGCCGCCAAGGTCCGCGGGGTCGCCAAGCTCACAAAGAAAGACGCCCGGTCATCGACCGGGCTCTTTCTGCTTGAGGGACCTCAAGGACTGAAGGAAGCGCTAAACCGCCCAAAGCTAATCGTCGAGTTGTTCGCAACCGAGGATGCCGTCGAGCGCTACCCAGACCTCTTTGAGCGTGCCGAATCTGCTCGAATCGAAGTGCAACTGGTCTCCGAGCCGGTGCTTAAGGCACTCACCGACACGACAACCCCTCAGGGCGTTGTCGCCGTTTGCGAGCAGCTGCACTCTGACCTCGAGGACATCATTGCTGCTAAGCCGCGCCTAGTTGCGTTACTAGCAAACATCCGTGACCCGGGAAATGCTGGCACCGTTTTGCGTGTTAGCACCAACAGCGTGGATGTCTACAACCCCAAGGTTGTTCGATCCACCACCGGCTCGGTCTTCCACGTGCCGTTCGCGATCGATGTGCCAATCGAGGCTGCCATTGCTGCCCTTAAGTCCGCTGGCCTTCAGGTGTTTGCTGCCAACGGTGGGGGAGCAGAAATTCCTTCGCTCGGCGATAAGGTTCTTGGTCTGCCAACCGCTTGGGTCTTCGGTAACGAAGCTTGGGGCTTTGAGCAGAGCACGCTCGATTTGGTCGATCAAGAAGTCGCAGTTCCGCTTTACGGCGCAGCCGAATCACTGAATCTAGCCACCGCGGCAAGCATCTGCCTTTACGTGACGGCCTTCGCGCAAAACAAGGCTTAGAGCCTTTGAAAAGGTAGACTTAGAGCCTATGTCTGCCGAAAATCCAATCACACAATCCGCCGTCGATGCGGCCGTTGCCGACGCGCTGTCCAGCATTGCTTCAGCCGTTGATTTAGCCGCACTCAAGGCCGCTCGCGGAACGGCCGTTGGCGAGCAATCTGAAATCGCCAAACTCAACGCGCTGGTCAAGAATTTGCCCAACGAATTCAAGGCAGCTTCAGGCGCCATGATTGGCAAGGCACGTGGTGAACTAAACGCGGCATTTGTGGCAAGAGAAACCGAGCTGTTCGCAGTTGAAGAGGCTGCCAAACTGGCGGCCGAGTCGGTCGACGTTACGGCCGCAGCTTCGCCTTCGAAGCTTGGCGCTCGCCACCCACTTTCATTGCTCCAGGACCAGATCGCTGACGTCTTCGTTGGCATGGGTTGGGAGATAGCTGAGGGGCCAGAGCTCGAGAACGAGTGGTTCAACTTCGACGCACTGAACTTCGATGAAGATCACCCTGCCCGAGCCATGCAGGACACCTTCTTTGTCGAGCCGGTCGAGTCGCACCTTGTGCTTCGCACCCACACATCTCCAGTTCAGGTTCGCTCGATG
>JBDLUE010000174.1:0-3264 GCA_039805505.1 Actinomycetota bacterium | reverse complement strand
ACCAACCTGGTTGTTAATCACGATGTTGATGGTTCCGCCGACCTTGTAGCCGCGAAGCTGCGACATGTTCAAGACTTCAGGAACAACACCCTGACCAGCAAACGCTGCGTCACCGTGAATCAGAATCGGAAGCACTGGGTACTGCTCACGTGGAATTGCATCCAAGACATCGAGCTTGGCGCGTACGATGCCTTCGAGAACCGGGTTGACGGCCTCAAGGTGTGAAGGGTTTGCTGCCAGTGAAACGGCAACCTGGTTGCCCTCTGCGCTGGTGAAAACGCCCTCGGTTCCGAGGTGATACTTCACGTCGCCAGAACCCTGAACGGTTTTGGTGTCGGTGTTGCCTTCGAACTCGCGGAACACCTGACCATAGGTCTTGCCAGCAACGTTGGTTAGAACGTTTAGACGACCACGGTGAGCCATACCGATGGCAACTTCCTGAAGGCCGTTGTCTGCAGCAGCCTGAAGGATTTCATCCAAGGCTGCGATGGTTGACTCGCCACCCTCGAGGCTGAATCGCTTCTGGCCAACGAACTTGGTCTGAAGGAAGGTCTCGAATGCCTCTGACTCGTTTAGCTTGCCAAGGATGCGCATTTGCTCATCACGGCTTAGCTTCTGGTAAGGGCGCTCAAGGTTGTCCTGGATCCACTTGCGCTGGGCTGGGTCCTGGATGTGCATGTATTCGACACCGATTGTGCGGCAGTAGCTGTCGCGCAAAATCTTTAGAGTGTCGCGGAACTGCGCCTTGCTCTTGCCGCCGAAACCGCCGGTCTTGAAAGTGCGGTCTAGGTCCCAAAGGCTTAGACCATGGTTCAAGATGTTTAGGTCTGGGTGCGAACGCTGCTGGTATTCCAGTGGGTCCACGTCAGCCATCAGGTGGCCGCGAACGCGGTAAGCGTTGATTAGCTCCTGGATGCGTGATGCCTTGCTGCGGTCATCGTTGTCATCCTGGTCGAAGTCTTCAACCCAAAGAACTGGCTCGTATGGAATGCGAAGGGCAGCGAAGATCTCTTCGTAGAAACCGCGCTGGCCGAGCAGAAGCTCGTGAACCTTCTTGAGGAACTCTCCAGAACCAGCGCCTTGGATGACGCGGTGGTCGTAGGTCGAGGTCAGGGTGATGGTCTTGCTGACGCCGAGCTTGGTGAGTGAAGCTTCGTTCATGCCCTGGAACTCGGCTGGATAGTCGAGTGCTCCGGCACCAATGATGCAACCCTGACCCTGCATTAGGCGAGGAACCGAGTGGACGGTTCCGATGCCACCTGGGTTGGTTAGCGAAACGGTTGAACCTGAGAAGTCATCCGCGGTCAACTTGTTGTCGCGCGCCTTCTTCACCAACTCTTCGTAGGCGGTCAAGAACTCGGCGAAGTTCAAACGCTGTGCGCGCTTGATGTTCGGCACTAGAAGTGCGCGAGTTCCGTCTGGCTTCGGGATGTCGATTGCCAAACCAAAGTTGATGTTCGCTGGCGTGACCGCAGATGGCTTGCCATCGATCTCGGCATAGTAAACGTTCTGGCTTGGGAACTCCTTGAGTGCACGAACAAGTGCGAAGCCAAGGATGTGGGTGAATGAAACCTTGCCGCCGCGGGTGCGTGAAAGGTGGCTGTTGATGACAATTCGGTTGTCAATCAGAAGCTTTGCTGGGATGGTGCGAACAGAGGTTGCGGTTGGAACCTTGATCGAGGCATCCATGTTTGAAGCGAGGGCCTTTGACATGCCCTTGAGCACGTTGATTTGGTCTTCGACAGCTTCTTCTTCGGCAGCTTCAATCGTGGTGATTGATTCGGTGACCGGAGCCTGCGCCGGAATCGGCTGAGCCTTTGGTTCGATGCGGGTGGTCTTTGCAACCATTGGGGCAGCAGCCGGTGCGGCTGGGGCAACTGGAGCCGCTGGAGCTGCAGGAGCGGCTGCGACAGGTGCTGGGGTAGTTGCAGGTGTTGGGGTCGAACCCTGGGACTGGTGGTATCGCTCGAGGATTGGCCACCACTCTTTATCGACTGAATCTGGGTTTACTTTGTACTGGTCGTACATTTCTTCCACGAGCCAGTCATTGGCTCCAAAATCGTTTTCGCCGTTCGAATTCTCGCCGTTGAAACCACCTCTTTATGATTGTCTGTTCGATTTGCCTCTTAAGCCTACCTTCTCGCTGGTTATGCTTAGAACAAGATGGAAAACTCACACCATAGTGTCACGAGCGGAGTCGCTCGATGAATGACTGGATGATGCTTGCCCTCGGGTTCGCATTGACAATCGGCACGGGCATTTTTGTTGCCAGCGAGTTCTCAATGCTCAACCTTGAGCGAAGCGACCTTGAGGCCAGAGCGGAACGCGGTGAAAAAGGGCTGACTAGTTCGATTCGTGCCCTCAAAAAGACCGCAACTCACCTGTCTAGCGCACAACTCGGAATCACGCTCACCACGATGCTGACGGGGTTTCTCTCAGAGCCGGCGCTCTCGCACCTGTTGATCGAAGCGTTCCCTCCGCTGCTTCGCTCTTTGGGCATCGAGGGTCAGCTCTCTGAAGACGCCATCCACGGCATTGCTCTTGTGTTCGCAATGTTCATCGCAACCCTAGCTTCCACCTTGATTGGCGAGCTCGTTCCTAAGAAGTTGGCTCTTTCGATTCCACTTGAAGTGAATAAGTTCGTGGTTGGGTTCCAGCTGGCTTTCACCTGGGTGTTCTCCTGGATGGTTTTCGTTCTAAACAAATCGGGCAACGCAATCGTTCGTTCGATGGGTATTGAGCCGAAGGAAGAGTTGAGTTCGGCTCGCACCGCCGAGGAGCTCAGTTCGCTGGTTCGTCGTTCGGCGAGCCTCGGTGCATTGAACGCTCAAACGGCAACCTTGCTAACCAAGACTTTGGCGCTTAGCCAGCTGGTGGCAGCCGACGTAATGACCCCGAGAACCCGTATGGCCAGCCTGCACAAAGACGACTCGGTGGCCGAGGTTATCGCGCTGTCTATCAAGACCGGCTACTCACGCTTCCCGATCATTGAGGATTCATCCGATGACGTGGTTGGCGTTGCACACGTAAAGAGGGCGGCTGCGATCCCTCGCGAGAAGCGCGAAGAAGTTCAAGTAACGGCAATCATGGTGCCGGCCCTTCGAGTGCCCGAGACCATGCGTCTAGAAACCCTAATGGTCGAGCTTCGTGCCAAGGGACTTCAGTTGGCAATCGTCGTCGACGAGTATGGCGGCGTTGCCGGACTAACCACTTTGGAAGACCTCGTCGAAGAGTTGGTTGGTGAACTTGCTGATGAGCATGACC
>JBDLUE010000173.1:0-2803 GCA_039805505.1 Actinomycetota bacterium | reverse complement strand
TTTTTGGGCAGACTTTAAACCCTTGTCAAGTCGTGAGACCTGAAAGGGTTTAGGGGCAAATTATGTCACGTAAGTGACCATTTCACAATTTAGAACGCCGAATTTGACGAAGTTATTCCTTATCTTCACCCGTGCGACGCATCGCGGCGAGATAGTTTTCCAGTTCTTCAGCTAGTTGGTCTGCACTTGGTGGCTCACTCGGCGCCTTACCAATCGGGGCCTTTGCCGGCCCATCCGTCGAGGAGTAACTCGACTCGAGAGTTGCAACCAGCTTGGCAAGTTCAGGGTTCTCCTCCAGTTGAGAATCGACCTTGGCCAAGAATTTTTTAGATGAGTCTCGAAGTTCGTCCGATGGAAACACCAGGCCTGTGGCTGCACTTATTAGCTCCAGTGCAGTTACCGCTGCACCAGGAACCTCGTTGTCAGCGAGGTAGTGAGGAACAAGTAGCACGAACCCAGTAACCGGAAGCTCAGTCTTCGAAAGTGTGTATTCGAGCAGGTGGACGATGTTGCCCGGTACCTGGGTCTGTGGCTTCCACTCCGAGAAGCGGTCAATAAGATCCTTGCGGTTTCCGGAAACAGTGACGCCGATGGGCCTGGTGGCCTGTGAAAACGCTTCCCAGCGAAAGTCAGGCTCATAGCCGTCCAAGACTAAGAAGGGCTGCTCGGCTTCGTCGCGCATCAGGTAGATGCCAAGCTCGGCTGGTTCATAGGACTCAATGTGGTCCTTTTCAAAAAAGAGCATTGGGCGTCTGGAGCGGTAGTCCAATAGTTCGTCGTTGTTGAACTTGATGACCAATTCTGATTCTAGGTTGGCAAAAAAATGCGAGGAGATTTGACCTATAGAGGAGCCGGCATCCGTGAATCCCGAGAGCATCCCGATAAGTGGCAGACCTACTAGCTCTTCCTCGGGCACCAGGACACGATACAAAGGACTCATAAGCCGATACTAACCCACCTAAGCTTTTGTTCTATGACTTCGATTTCTCTCGCAACCTCACCTAGTAAATCCCAGCTTGCAATGCGTTATTCCGACTCTGGTTTTGAGTCTCCGGCCGCAGATTTTGCCCCGAACAAAGAGGTGCTCACTCAATTTGGAGCGAAGCCGACCAATGCAGCGTGTGCAAAGGTTCCCGGTCCAAAGGGCCTCACCTTGGTGGTCGGAGGCAATGGCCTCAACCTTCGGGATTTCGGTGCCGTTGTGCGCAGGGAGGCTGTTGGTGAACTCACCGTGCTTGCCCGTCTGACTAACCAAGTTGAGCTGGAGGAGCTGGTTGAGGGACTGCTACTTGGCGGAAAGACCCCGACTCGGTTCAAGAAGGGCAGCAGCGAAGCTGTGTCTTTTGAGATCGTTGTGCCAGCAGAGCTAATGACTGCGGACCTAACTAAAGTTCAGCAAATTTGTGCGCAAATTGTCGCTATTCGCGAATTGATCAATCTGCCAGCGAACGAACTGTGGCCAGACAAGCTTGCCCAAGAGGCTAAACAGCTTGCAACGGGTCTCCCGATTGAAGTTGAGATCTGGGACGAGCAGAAGCTTGAACAAGAGCGCTGCGGCGGCATTTTGTCTGTGGGCAAAGGTTCAGTTCGCCCACCGCGTCTTGTGAAGCTGAGCTACCACGGTGGCGGCAAGCACATCGCGCTTGTTGGCAAAGGGATCACCTTCGACACCGGCGGCCTATCGCTCAAGCCCGCCGAGGGAATGGTTGGCATGAAGTACGACATGGCTGGCAGCGCGACGGTTCTCGGCGCAATTCTGGGAATTGCCACTCTTGGCCTGAAGGTGAATGTGACCGCGTACATGTGCCTTGCGGAGAACATGCCATCCGGTTCCGCTACGCGACCAGGCGATGTAATCACCATTCGAAACGGCAAGACCGTGGAAGTTTTGAACACTGACGCCGAGGGCCGCTTGGTGCTCGCAGATGGTCTGTCACTAGCCACCGAGCAAAACCCTGATCACATCGTTGATGTCGCAACCCTCACGGGGGCAGCACGAATTGCTCTCGGGGATCGCTACGCCGGAGTCATGGGCTATGGAGAGGCCGTAAAGCTCTCGCTTGAGGCAGCCGGCAGGGCGAACGAACTGCTCTGGGAAATGCCGCTTCCACCGGAACTGAGAACCATCCTGGACAGCGAACTTGCCGATATCGCCAACGTCAAGATTGGCAACCGAGCTGGCGGAATGATGGTTGGAGCTCAGTTCCTGGCCGACTTCGTCAGCAAGGATGCCTCTTGGGCGCACTTGGACATCGCTGGCCCAGCTAACAATGACGCAGCTCCCTATGGAGTGATTCCGAAGGGAGCATCTGGGGTCATGATTAGAACCCTCATCGGTTTCGCCCAGCGGGTCGCGCAGTAGTAGGCTTAAGCCGTTTCGCCGACTTTGGAGCTCTAATCAATGGCTAATCATGAATTCGACCTTGTAATCCTTGGTAGTGGTAGCGGCGGTTACGCCGCAGCACTGCGCGCCGCACAGTTGGGAATGACTGTCGCGTTGATCGAAAAGGACAAACTCGGTGGCACCTGCTTGCACCGCGGCTGCATCCCAACCAAGGCGCTGTTGCACTCCGCTGAGGTCGCAGATGTGACCAAGGAAGCTGCTCACTTCGGTGTCAACGCAACCTTCCAAAGCATCGACATGTCCGCGGTCAATCGTTACCGCGACTCAATCGTTGACAAGCTTTACAAGGGTCTTACCGGTCTTGTCTCTTCCAAGAACATCACCTTTGTTTCAGGCGAAGGTCGTCTCACCGGACCAAAGACTGTCACTGTTGGTGCGGAGTCCTTCACCGGTAAGAAC
>JBDLUE010000172.1:0-2844 GCA_039805505.1 Actinomycetota bacterium | reverse complement strand
ATTGGTCGCTACGGTGACGCAACCGTTCCATTGGATGATGCCCTGGCGCGCGCGGTTGTCGATGTTTCCGGCCGCCCATACTTGGTTCACACCGGTGAACCTGCAGGTTTTGAATTCCACCTGATCGGTGGCCACTTCACCGGTTCAATGATTCGTCACGTATTTGAGGCAATCGCCTACAACGCCGGCATAACCGTTCACGTGAACGTTCTCGATGGGCGTGACCCGCACCACATCGCCGAAGCGGAATTCAAGGCTTTTGCTCGCGCTTTCCGCAAAGCTGTCGAATTCGACGCTCGCGTAGAAGGAATTCCTTCAACCAAGGGCGCTCTGTGAGTTCACCACACGTAGTTGTCCTCGACTACGGCAGTGGCAATGTCCACTCGGTTGCCAAAGCGCTTGAGGCTGCCGGAGCGAAGGTTGAACTCACCCGCAATCGCGACGCAGTCCTGAACGCAGATGGGCTAATCGTCCCCGGTGTCGGTGCTTTCACAGCCGTAATGGACCAACTCAATGCAGTCAAGGGTGGCGAACTAATCGACAAGCGTCTGGTCGCCGGAAAGCCTGTATTGGGGATATGCGTCGGCCTTCAGGTCATGTTCGAACAGGGCGTCGAACACGGCATCGAAACCGAAGGCCTCGGGCAATGGCGCGGAACGGTGGAGCTCTTGGATGCGCCGTTGGTGCCGCACATCGGTTGGAACACCGTGAACCCGCCGGCAGATTCAAAATTGTTCGAAGGCATCGCTGACCAACGTTTCTATTTTGTCCATTCATATGGAGTGCAGGACTGGCGCTATGACGGCCTTGGTCCGATTCCATCCCCGGTGCCAACCTGGTCCGAATACGGTTGCAAGTTTGTGGCGGCTGTCGAGAATGGCCCACTCACCGCAACTCAGTTTCATCCAGAGAAATCTGGCCAAGCTGGCATCCAGTTGCTAACTAATTGGCTCAATACCTTCTAATCAGAAAGCTCCAAAAGAAAGAAGCATCAGATGGCGCAAAACTCGACTTACCTAGAACTACTCCCAGCCGTTGACGTTGCAGACGGCAAGGCCGTGCGTCTAACTCAGGGCGAAGCCGGTTCTGAGACCGACTACGGAAGCCCACTGGAGGCCGCTCAAACTTGGATCGAGGCGGGTGCCGAATGGATTCACCTGGTCGACCTTGATGCGGCATTTGGGCGAGGAGATAACCGAGCGATCATCCGTGAAGTGGTAAACGCTTCAACTTCGGTCAAGATTGAACTTTCCGGCGGTATTCGTGACGACGCCTCACTTGAATCGGCGCTCGAAGCCGGTGCAACCCGAGTGAACCTCGGTACCGCTGCACTTGAAAACCCCGAGTGGACTGAGCGGGTAATCGCGAAGTTCGGTGACGCAATCGCGGTTGGCTTGGATGTTCGCGGCACCACTCTTGCCGCCCGCGGCTGGACACGCGAGGGTGGCGACCTTTGGGAAGTCCTCGCCCGCCTCGAAGGTGCGGGGTGCCCGCGTTACGTCGTAACCGACGTCACTAAGGATGGAACCCTCAAGGGTCCAAACGTCGAATTGCTGCGCGAAGTTATGCAGCGCACTTCGAAGCCAGTAGTCGCTTCCGGTGGAATCAGTTCGCTTCAGGACATCCGTGATTTGCACGCTCTAGTAGCCGATGGTCTCGAGGGTGCCATCCTCGGTAAGTCGCTCTATGCGAACAAGTTCACGCTTCAAGAGGCTCTGGCAATCGCGAGCGTTCGCGTCTAATCCGGCACAGAATCATGGACAGTCACGATCACAAGCACATCAATAAAGATCGCTTTGCCGATTCCGCCGGTGTGCCATGGGAGGGCAGAAGCTTCGATGCCAACCCATTCGCTGATGACGACGGCTCGGCCGACCCAGCGCTGATTGAGGCGCTCGCCGAATTCCGAGCCAACCCAACAGACCCACGTGAAGTTTTCAAGGCCTTCGCCGCGTCTCGGTTGCTGATTCCATTGCTTGCTGACCTTGGGGAATCGGGGGAGGGCGCACACGGTCAAACCGTTGACAAGAGCGCCGACCTTTCGATTGTGACGGTTCAGACCCCGGATGGGCAGACCGGCCTTCCGGTTTGGGAAACAACCGGATCATTTTGGACCCGGGCAGCGAAACCGAGTTTGTCTTCCGCCGACCAGCCATCAAAGCCATGGCTACACAGCAAGAATGGGTGCCTTCGTTTCTGAACGAGTCCGTCGGACGGGCATTCGCAGCACCGCTCGACGAGAGCGAGCCAAACGTGCTCGCAATCTACCTTGAGGCAGGAGACCCGCTCTCGCGCTTGGATGGTGCCGAGCTACAGATTTCACTGAAGCTTGTTTCCGGCTTGAGCCAGGATGAGGTCCAAGCCCTTGTTAGCCGGTTGGCCGAAACCTGGTCGCAGAGTGAAGTAATTGCAGAATCTGTGGATTCGATGCAGCTCAGGCTACTTGCTGCTGAATAAGCAGCTTCGCAAAGGCTTAGTTAGTTAACGGGCCCGGTGAACTTTTCACCCGGACCAGCGCCGGGCGCATCCTTGATGTGTGAAGCCTCCCGGAAGGCCAGCTGAACCTGACGGAGTGCGTCGCGAAGTGGGCGAGCGTGGTGGTCACCCAAGTCAGCGGCTGCCGCAGTGATGAAGCCGGCGGTTGCGTTGATAAGTTTGCGGGCCTCATCGAGGTCACCCTTACGGCCGTCTTCGGCCAAACCGCACTGCACAGCCGCAACGGTTAGGAGGTCCACTGCGTAGCGACCGATAACCTCAACCGCTGGAAGATCGGCGATGTCCTGCATCTGCACCTCTGGTGATTGAGGTTCACGGTCTTCTGAATATGAGGTCGACAAGGGGCTT
>JBDLUE010000171.1:0-2911 GCA_039805505.1 Actinomycetota bacterium | reverse complement strand
TTCGGGATAGTGGATCACTCGAAGTGCCGAAATCAGATCGACGATCTCTGGGAGGTCAAGAAGACCGCCTAGGCCGACTACTTCAACCTCAAGCCCCTGCGACTGCAATGCCTCAACGAATAGCGACATCTGGCTCCGCTTTCGCATCAGCAATGCACCTGTGGAATCGTCCACCATCTTCGCCTTGAACCAGGTTGCCACCGAGGCGGCCTCTTGATGCATGTCTTGCTCGAACGCGACTTCGATGGCTCCTGCGCCAGCGCCTGACCGCGGTTGCAGAGTCACCACCTTCAAGTCGCCGGTGAGACGGTTCGCTAAATCCAGGACTCTCGATGGGTTGCGCCACGAGGTAGAGAGGGTGAAGTTAGCACTTGAATCGCTTGATTCGAAGTCGGCATGAAAGTTGCTCAGGTTCGAAGCGCTTGCCCCGCGCCATCCATAAATCGATTGGTTAGGGTCGCCCACCGCAAAAACGGAACTCTCGGCGAAAAGGTTCTTTAGTAACCGGGTTTGCAAGAAAGAAGTGTCTTGATATTCATCCAAGAGAACCTGCTTGAAAGCCTCGCGTTCACGTTCACGAACGGCAGGAACCTCTCGAACAGCGCGTTCCGCCAAGGCAACTTGATCGCTGTAATCTACGTAGCCTTGACGACGTTTCTCATCGGTATAGGCGGCGGCAAGTTTGGCAATTACCGGTGTTGAAAGCAGCGGCTTGAAAACATCAGCCATGTAGGCAAACTGGGTCAAATCGGAGGAGCCCTCTTTCTTTGGCAACCCGTCTAACGCAGCGATGACCTCAGAAATTTGACCCTCAATGGAGCTCGCTTCGACGATATTGTCGTTCATCTCCTGAGCCAAAGCTAGAACAGCGTCAACGAGCGGGTTGAGATTCATGTCGAGATCAGTGAGGCGACTGTCAATCTCTGCGCCGTGGCGCACCACGACCTCACGGGCTAGTTGAAACCCTGCCGCCTCGGTAAGCAGGGCCGCCTCTGGCTCGTAGCCGATTGCTAGCGCGAAGTCTCTGAACAACCCATTCGCATAGGCGTTGTAGGTCGAAATGGTTGGTGGCGCGAAGTCGTAATCGAGGTCTTCGGGCCAAAGCTCGCTCTCCCTGAGCTTCAACAAGCTCTCGAAAATGCGCTTGGATAGCTCGGCAGCCGCCTTGCGGGTAAAAGTTAGACCGAGTATCTGCTCGGGCCTCGCGAAGCCATTAGCGACCAACCAAAGCACGCGAACCGACATCAGTTCGGTCTTGCCGCTTCCAGCACCGGCCACAACCAAGGATGGAGAATCAATCGGCGCAGATTGAACCGCCGCCTCTTGCTCGGGCGTGAGTTGGAACGGCTTGATGACCGCATAAACCTGGTTCGCTGTGAATTTTGGGCTAACCGCCATAAGACACCGCCTTAGTTAGGTGAATCTGGCAGCTGCCGAATTCATTTGTATTCGTGCAGTGGGAGTCTATTTGGGCCACGAAGACGCGGTCGGTCATTGCCATACCAGCGGTTGCCGCCTCGATCAGGCGATGAAATTCCTGTTTGGCTTCAGGAGCTTCATCCAGGTTCGGTTGGGTTCGCTCAACAGGCTTGTCACTCGTGCCAACCAACAACAACTTTGCTCCGGAAAGCGAGGTTTGCGCGTCGATGCCTTCAAGTTCGGCGAAGGCACCATTTTCAAAAGCCAACTGGTAGAGCCCAAGCTGAGGATGCTTCTTTGCCTCATCAGCCGTCACGGTGGTTGCTCCGGTTTTTAGGTCGACGATCATTACTCGACCATCTGGGTAGAGTTCAAGGCGGTCAACCTGCCCGCGAACCCGAGCGCGACCCGACTCGAACTCGAAGTTGACTTCTCGGCCGATAACTTTTGCGCCCTCTGCATCAAACTTGCGCAGGTACTGAACCATGTTCGAGATCATGCGCTTGGCTTTTCGTTCGCCAGCCTCTTCGAGCCACTTGGATTCAAAACTGAGGGTGTGCCACTTCGATTCGACGAGACCCCAGAGAGAGTCTTCACTCATCTCCACACCCAGCTCAAGTGCCTTGTGAACCAACGAGCCAAGGTTTGCCGAGAAGTTGCTGTCGCCACCACCGTGGGCGTTTAGGAACCAGTGCAGCGGGCACTTGGCGAAGTCTTCTAGCTGGTCGAGCGAGCCCAAGTGCCGCGGAATCCAGTTCGGTGAGGGAGTTTGACCGGGCCAGAGTCCGTCGAAGCGAACCCGCAAGCCCTCTAAGAGTCAGTTGAGTGCCCACGTATGTTTCGCGCGTTGGAATTTCGCCATTGATCAGCCCGATGAACTGCGATAGCTGCTCATCCTCCGAATCGGTTGCCGACACCAAGATCTTGTCGCTGGCTGCGCCGATCGCCTTATAAAGCATTCGCAGTTCGTCAGGAAGCTCAGACTTAGTCACTTTTGAAACCGAATCAATACGGCCAGTCTGAAGCGCATCAAGCAGGTTGGCCCCGATTAGAGATGAGCGCGGTCGCAGGTTTGGCCAAACGCCTTCGATCAAGTTCGGAAGCGCGACGACTCTGAAACGACGACCGATTAACCCCGATGGCGTTGCCAATGTGACTCGGTTGGCAAAGTTGTCGTTGAGAGCAAGGGTGTCTTCAGGCAAACCTAAAGACAACTGTTGTGACACGAATTCACGCGGGTCACCATCCGGGTTTCGCTCAGCAAAGCGGTTTGCCGCTGCAAAGAGAGCGACAACCGCATCGAGGTCACGGTTGGCCTGAAGGGCAACTTCGCCAACCCCATCGGAGAGAACCTGCCAAGACTTATCGAGGCCACTGGCTGACCAGAGGTGCCACAGCAAGTCTTCAATGCTTTGAGAAGTGTCAGCCGCAATGGTTTTGGCCTCCGACAGAGCCCGTAAAAAGCGCTCTGCTCTTCTGGCTTCTGAGCCTC
>JBDLUE010000170.1:0-3105 GCA_039805505.1 Actinomycetota bacterium | reverse complement strand
GAGCGCAGGTATGCCTGGCCCTTCTCGTGCTTGATGTCGATGTCGACCTGCGAAGGCATGAAGGTGGTCCAGACAAGGCGGCGCTTGCCGGCAACCTCGTATGCGGTGAAAGGCATTCCAGGGCGTGGGCGATAGAAAGAGGTGATTCCATCCTCGGTGCCGCCATCAGGGAATACGGTGTCGAAGGTTAGGAACAGGCCGGCATACTCTGATGCATCGCCCTTCTCCTGCCAGTCGAGAAACTCTGGTGAGAGTGCCGAAGCGTGGTTCACGATTAGGTCGGCGGTTAGCTCGTGGGTGTCTGCAATGCGCTTGAAGTCATCCCAGTTTCCGAGGCGAGGGTCAACGATCTTGTGGTCGATCGGGTCAAAGCCTGCGTCATCACCGTCGTATGGGTGGAAGAACGGTAGAACGTGGATGCCGTTGAAGTCAGCTAGTGGGCCTTTGAGCAATTTTTCAATGTGGCCAAGATTGCCACCGACGCGCTCGGCATAAACCAGAATGCTGGCACCAGACATTTGTTCCTCCTTGAACCAAGCGCGACTATGCGCCATAGGTTCTGTTTTGTCTATTTCGGACAACTCTAACCGAAAAATGTAAGCGTTTACAGGGCGAAGTGAGCCCTAATATTGATTGTTATCTAATCTTTAGGAGAGCCCAATGTCGCAGAGACCACAGGTCAGACCAGCGACCGAGGGCTGGAAGCAAAAGCTGGACGAAAAAACCGGCAAACCCCTGCTCCAGTTCGCCGAGGTAAAGCGCGGAAAACCGCCGGTTCACCTGGTTGACCTAACCCCTGAAGAGCGTGCCGAAAAGATGAAGGAACTCGGAGTTCCTGCCTTCCGCGCCAAACAAATCGCCGCACACTACTACGCTCACTACACGAGCGACCCGGCTGACATGACCGACCTTCCAGCCGCTGGTCGCGATGACTTGGTCAAGGCGTTGCTGCCCGACCTGCTGACCCCGGTCAAGCGTCTTCAAACTGACAACGGCGACACAATCAAGTTCCTCTGGAAGCTGCACGATGGCGCACTCGTTGAGTCGGTGCTCATGCGCTATACCGGCCGCATCACACTCTGCATTTCGAGCCAGGCAGGCTGTGGAATGAACTGCCCGTTCTGTGCCACGGGTCAGGCCGGCCTAACCCGCAACATGTCTGCCGGCGAAATCGTCGACCAGATCGTTCGCGCCAACCAGGTCATCGCCGCCGGTGAACTTGGTGGTTCGAAGGCCAAGCTAGCCGACTCGCCAGACCGCGTTACCAACATCGTCTTCATGGGTATGGGTGAGCCACTGGCCAACTACAGCCGCGTGATGAAGGCCGTTCGAACCATGATTGCCCCGCAGCCAGAAGGCCTTGGTATGTCAGCCCGCAACATCACGGTCTCAACCGTTGGTCTGTTGCCAGGAATCGAAAAGCTGACCGCCGAGAAGGTTCCGGTCACCTTTGCGCTTTCGCTTCACGCCCCGGATGACGGTTTGCGCGATGAACTTATCCCAGTGAACTCGAAGTGGAAGGTGGATGAGATTCTTGACGCCGCCCGCGCCTACTTCGACGCCACCGGCCGTCGAGTTTCGATTGAGTATGCGCTGATCAAGGACATGAACGACCACGCTTGGCGTGCCGATCTGCTTGGCCAGAAGCTCAATGAACGCGGCAAGGGTTGGGTTCACGTGAACCCGATTCCGCTAAACCCGACACCGGGTTCAATTTGGACTGCGTCGACCAGCGAGGTCACCCGCGAGTTCATTTATCGTCTGGAGAAGGCCGGCATTCCAACCACCCTGCGCGACACCCGCGGCAAGGAAATCGACGGCGCCTGCGGCCAGCTGGCTGCAACCGAAGACTAGTAAGCGACCAAAGGGCTTCTAGCGAATCACGATCTCTTCGATGTCGAGGCGATTAGCCCCGAAGTCGTTGATTGCTGCGTCACTCGGATACCCGATCGCGATGCCATACAAGAAGCCATAAGCCTCGGGAATTTCGAACTCCCCGCGAACCACGTTCTCCCAAGTAGAGAGTGCGCCTTGGGCACAGGTGCCGAGGCCGCGAGCGTGCGCCGAAAGCATTAGGTTTTGCACGAAAAGGCCAGCATCGTTTGCGGCAAACTTGCCGAGCGACTTGTGCGAGAAGATGAAGAGTTCGGTAGGTGCCCCAAAGAATTCATAGTTTCGTGCCCAGCTGGCGTTGCGGGCTTCACGTATGGCTTCGCGATGAACGCGTTGCTCGTCGGCAAACCATAGCGAGTAATCAAGAGGCGAAGCTTTGGCCACCAGCCACCCGAACGGGCTGCCTGAACCGCGTGCCAGTGATTCATGAATTCGGCCGAAAGCCGGTCGCGCTTTTCGCCAGAGGCAACGGCAACCAGAATCGGCTTGGTGTTTGACCAAGATGCTGCGGTCATTGCATCGCGCAGAATCTCGTCGAGCACATCCTGGGGGATTGGCGTTGGCAAGAAGTCGCGGGTGCTGCGTCTGGTGGCGGCGAACTCGGCAAACTGCTCTCCGGTGATCTTCGACTTGGCACGCGTGTTTGGTCTTGAGGTCATGTCTGCCAATCTATCCACAAATATCTAGTAAACCCCCACTAGACAAAACTACAGACCCGACCTAAACTGGAATGGTGAGCGAATTTATCCCAGCAGTGAATCCAGATGACGTGAAGTTTGGTCTAGACACCTTTGGCGCAATTAACGTCAAGGTAGACGGCACCCCAGAGACCGCGGCGCAGGTCATCCGTGACATCGTCGAGCAGGCCAAGCTCGCCGACGAACTCGGCCTCTCGAACTTCAACATCGGCGAGCACCACCGCGATGACTTTGCGATTTCAGCACCAGACACCGTGCTCGCAGGCATTGCGACCGTTACCAAAAACATCACCCTGGGCACTGGCGTAACTGTGCTCTCGAGCGAAGACCCGGTTCGCGTCTTCCAGCGCTTTGCCACCCTGGATGCCCTGTCGAACGGCCGTGCCGAAATCACCGCTGGCCGCGGCTCGTTCACCGAATCTTTCCCGCTCTTCGGCTATGAGCTTGCTGACTACAACGTGCTCTTCGAAGAGAAGCTTGAGCTGCTCGTCGAGCTATTCAAAGAGGCTCCGGT
>JBDLUE010000169.1:0-3754 GCA_039805505.1 Actinomycetota bacterium | reverse complement strand
ATTTCGTGTAAAGTCATAGAGGTTCTACGGGCCTATAGCTCAGGTGGTTAGAGCGCTTCACTGATAATGAAGAGGTCGGAGGTTCAAGTCCTCCTAGGCCCACCAGGAAGCTTCTTCACCAAAAGAAGGTTCTGGAACCGAAGAAACAACGGCACCACCCAGATTCAAAATCCGGGGACTTAGCTCAGTTGGTAGAGCACCTGCTTTGCAAGCAGGGGGTCAGGGGTTCGACCCCCCTAGTCTCCACAGCAAGAAAACACCTCTCAGAAATGGGAGGTGTTTTCTTTAACTAGAGTTTCTTCGATTGAGTTGGGGTGAGACCTAACTAGGCTGACAGCATGTCTTCGGAAAAATCCTCTTCAACCGCAATTTCCAGTATTTGTGGGCCGGTCAAACTGTGAGCGCCATCGGCGATCAAATGACCGGGCTAGCTCTACCTGTTTTGGCGGTCACGATGCTAGCCGCCACCGAATGGCAAATCGGCATGATGAACGCCGCTGGCATGAGCATGTTCCTGCTGATTGGGTTGCCTGCCGGAGCCTGGGTTGACCGCTGGTTGAAACGCCGGGTCATGATTCTGGCCGATGTGGTTCGAATGCTTGTGGTTCTCTCAGTTCCACTGGCCTGGTGGGCTGGCATTTTGAACATGACTTTCCTGATTGTTGGAGCCGCAGTAATCAGTGCAGCCAACGTCTTCTTCGACGTCGCCTATCAGAGTGTGCTGCCAATCATGCTCCCGAAAGACCAACTGCCGAAGGCAAACTCAGCGCTTGAAACCACAAAGCAAACCTCAATGCTGGTTGGCCCAGCCGTAATCGGATTCTTGCTAACCGTGGTCAAGGCCCCACTGGTAATGCTCGCCGATGCAGCCTCATTCTTAATCAGCCTCATCGCGGTCAGCAAAATAAAGATGGACGAGACGGCGATTGCCAAAAAAGATCGCGGAAAGCTGCGGGTCGAAATTGCCGAGGGCGTGAAGTTCGTCACCAAGCACCCAATCATCGGCCGAATCACAGCGTCGACCGCCACCTTCAACTTCTTCACTGCCGGTGTTCACACAATGGTTCCGGTTCTAGTGCTTAGAAACATGGATGTCTCGCCCGCCCTATACGGGCTCGTCTTCACGGCTGCTGCCGGCGCGGGTCTATTGGGTGCGCTCTCTGCCGCCAGGATTGGCCAGAGACGGATTCGCCATCGCGGCACTCATCGGTGATGCGACTGCTCTTCCGTTAGTGATCGCGGCAGAGGCAGTTATGGCATTCGGCGGCTTGGTTTACAACATCACTCAGGTGAGTGCTCGTCAGGCGCTTTGCCCAGAACACCTTCTCGGCCGTATGAATGCTTCGATTCGATTCTTCGTCTGGGGTGTCATGCCAATCAGCGCTCTGCTCGCCGGCGCGTTTGCCACTTGGTTTGGCCTCGCACCAGTGTTCTTTGCTGGTGCAGCCGGTGCCGTGTTGTCCACCTGGTTCATCTTAGCTTCGCCGCTTCGTGGAATGAAGAATATCGTGGCCGAGGGGCGCTAGCGCGCGGCCGAGTTTCGCTCCGCAGCTTTCAAATAGGCCTCCAGCCGCTCTCTTTTGCCAACGGCCAAAACGAGCACCACAACTTGTTCGTCGATCACTCGATAAACCAAACGATGGCCGGTTTTGTCATTCTTGAGTTTGTAGCAGTTGCTCAGCCGATTATGAAGGCGCTCGTTGGGAACGTGGGGTTGTTCGAGACGCTTGGCCAACTTTTTCTTAAGTGGCTCACGAACGCTCTTGTCTAGCGCTCGCCATTCATTGAGTGCATCGGGCTCGAATCTAAGTTCGAAGCTCACTTAAAGCTCGTTGATGTCGACGCTGACTGAGTTTTGCTCGGCACTCTTCATCCGGGCTTCAATGAGCCCTGCTATGTCGAGGTCGAAGAGAAGTTCGGTGATGAGTTCGTAGTGCTCGGGTGAGAGCACATAGAAACTTGGCTTGTTGTTGCTGAGCACCGCGAAGGGTTCACGCTTGGCTCGGCGGAGGGTTCCTGGCATGTCGCTTCTGAAGTCAGAAACGCTGGTAACTATTGGTGTCAACACCTTGTCCATCACTGTTCTCCCCTCAATGTGTCTAAAGTGTACAAAATAATGTACGAATTAGGAAGGACCGGCAGGAGCGAATAAAACTAAACTTGAGGCATGACTAACACTTTCGCAGGTAAGCACGCTTTCGTTTCTGGTTCATCGCGCGGCATTGGAGCTCAGGTAGCCGCCATGCTCGCAGCCAAGGGTGCGACTGTGGCCATCAACTACCGAGACAAGGTGGTTCGTGCCGAGAAGGTTGCCAACGGCATCATCGAAGCCGGCGGCAAGGCGATCGTGGTTGGTGCAGACCTAACCGACTACTCGAGCATCGACGCTTTGGCTTCGACCCTAAAGGACCAGTTCGGCAACCTAGACCTTCTCGTGCTCAATGCATCTGGCGGCATGGAAGCCGGCAAGGGCGAGGACTATGCGATGAAGTTGAACCGCGACGCTCAGGTCAATCTAGTCAACACCCTGCTTCCGCTGCTTGGCGAAGGCTCAAAGATTGTCTTCGTGACGAGCCACCAGGCGCACTTCATCCGTGAGGTTGAAACCATGCCTGAGTATGTTCCAGTCGCGCTTTCAAAGCGAGCCGGCGAGGATGCGCTTCGCGACATGATCCCTGCGCTGACCGCTAAGGGCATCGAGTTTGTTGTCGTTTCGGGCGACATGATTGAGGGCACCGTGACCGCGACCCTGCTTGACCGACTAAACCCAGGTGCGATTGACGCACGCAAGGAAGCGGTTGGCAAGCTTTACAACGTCGAAGAGTTCGCTGCCGAGATCGTGAAGGCTGCCGAGGCTCCGGCTCCGGCAAACAACACCGTGCTCGTCGGTGACACCGGCTATTTCACCAAGTAATCCGCTTAGGCTTTAGGCATGAGCAGTCGAGAGCCGCGTGACAAGAAGGGCAACCTTCGGCGCAAGCTCTATGAAATGCCCGGCTACATCAAGGTCGCACTCGAAGAGAACGCCGTTCGTGCCGATTACGACCACCGCCCGCCATACCAGCGCAATGATTACATCGCGTGGATCGACCGTGCTGTGCGGCCAGACATCCGAGACAAGCGTCTCAACCAGATGATCGATGAACTCAAGAAGGGCGGGGTTTACATGCGCATGGATCACCCGGCCTCGAAGAAGTAGGAAAACCGATGCAAGACGAATACTTGGGCCTGTTCACCGTGATGAGTTTCACCGGCTTGAGCATCGGTTCGCTGCTGCTCAGCGTGCTCACCCGCTATAGCAAGGGCAACCGAGCGTTCGCGATTATTTTGGCGTTGGGTTCGATCGGCTTCGGCTTGTATGTCTGGGTCAACATCGCCGAGGGCGGCATTCTGTCGGCTCTGTTCGGCGCGCTGTCATTGGCGATTTGCCTCTGGCCTCGGTCAAAAGACTGCGTTCTTGCCCGGCTTCTTCACCGGCCTCTCGCTGATCATTGCGATCGGTGCTCAGAACGCATTTGTGATTCGCCAGGGTCTCAAGAAGCAGCACGTTTTTCTAGTCGTCATAATCTGTGCCGTGATTGACGCAGCCCTGATTGCCCTGGGCATTGGCGGTCTGGGCGCAATAATTTCAGGCCTGCCGTGGCTGCTTGAGATTATCCGCTGGGTCGGTGTCGCATACCTATCCTGGTTCGGAATCAAGTCGATCATCAGCGCAACCAAGGACCAATCGCTCGATGCCAGCGGCGTTGAAAGC
>JBDLUE010000168.1:0-3058 GCA_039805505.1 Actinomycetota bacterium | reverse complement strand
GGCCGCCGCCGCCGCGCGCGAGGCGCAACTGGCCGTCGAAGCAAAGACGCCAAAGCCGCACGGCGAAGCCATTTATTCTCAGATTTTCTATAGGACAGGAACAGATTTACGTCTACTATTGTGCCAAGCTCTGAAAGGCGCACAAGAACAAGCCCTTTTGCCGTTTCGTCATTGGTTTGGTCAAGATAAGCCCGCAGCTCTTCGAATACTTTCCTCGTTACAGAGCTGTTCTCATCCGGAGGCGGTTTGTTATTTGTCGCGGGCAGGATTGCGCCCGACGCGCAAATCAGCGCTACCAGCAGCCCACTGCAGGTTCTGGCTCTCATCGAAGATGGAATCGGCCTCAAACAAGCTGTTGCCGAAATTGCGGGTGCTGCCGGAGCAGGCAAAAGCGAGCTCTACCAGTCGGTTCTAGAGGCTCGCAAAGCTTTAAGATAGAAGAATGCCAAACACCAAAGGTCAGTCGTTCTATGTAACGACCCCTATCTTCTACGTCAACGACGCGCCTCACATCGGCCACGCCTACACCGAGGTAGCTTCTGACGTTCTGGCACGTTGGCACCGTCAGCGCGGTGAGCAGAGTTTCTTGCTAACCGGCACCGACGAACACGGCGAGAAGATCTTGCGCACAGCCTCGGCCAACTCGGTCACACCGCAGGAATGGGCAGACAAGTTGGTCTCAGAGGCCTGGCTGCCGCTGCTCGAGACCATTGACATTGAAAACCAGGATTTCATTCGCACCACTGAACCTCGTCACGAGAGAAACGTGCAGAAGTTCTTGCAGAAGCTTTATGACACCGGTTTTATCTATCGCGGCGAGTTTGAAGGCAACTACTGCGTTGGTTGCGAGGAGTACAAGACCGAAGCAGACCTTATGCCTGGCGAGGGCGCTTTCGCCGGCCAGCCAGTATGCGCGATTCACTCCAAGCCGGTTGAGAAGCTGGCCGAAACGAACTATTTCTTCAAGCTCAGCGAGTTCGAGCAGCCGCTTCTCGATTTTTATGCGGCGAACCCTAAGTTCATTCAGCCGGAATCAGCCCGCAATGAGGTTGTCTCATTCGTTCGTCGCGGCCTAACCGACCTTTCGATTTCACGCTCAAAAGAAAAGTTCGATTGGGGAATCGACATCCCCTGGGATGACAGCCACATCACTTACGTTTGGTTCGACGCGCTTTTGAACTACATCACGGCGATTGGTTACGGCGAAGACACAGCCGAGGCCAAGGCAAAGTTCGAGTCGCTTTGGCCAGCAACCGTTCAGGTTGTCGGCAAGGACATTCTTCGCTTCCACGCGGTGATTTGGCCGGCCATGTTGATGGCTGCCGATCTTCCGCCTGCCAAGCAGGTCTTCGGCCACGGCTGGCTGCTAGTTGGCGGCGAGAAAATGTCGAAGTCAAAGCTCACCGGCATCGCCCCGAGCCAGATCACCGACACCTTCGGTTCGGATGCTTTCCGCTATTACTTCATGAAGGCAATCGCCTTCGGCCAGGATGGCTCTTTCTCTTGGGAGGACCTCTCGGCCCGCTACCAGGCCGAACTGGCTAACGGCTTCGGAAACCTTGCCTCACGCGTGGTTGCCATGATTCACCGCTACTTCGACGGCGTGCTTCCAGTGGCCGGCGCGGCCTCTGAGGATGACCTAAAGGTTCAGTCAATCGCAGCCGCAGCTGTGACCAACGCCGACGCTGCTATCGACGAGGTAGCCATCCAGGATGCGTTGATTGCGGTTTGGACTCTGGTCGACGAGCTCAACAACTACATCACCGTGCAGGAGCCTTGGGTTCTTGCCAAGGACGAAGCCAAGCGCGAACGTCTAGGCACAGTGCTTTACACCGCAGCCGAAGGCCTACGTGTTCTGGCAACTCTCATGGCTCCGGTTACTCCTAAGGTCGCAGCGAAGCTCTGGTCAACAATCGGCCAGGGCTCTCTCGGCGACCTTGCCGCTCAGCCTCTTTCTGCTGCCGCCAGCTGGGGTCAACTCAAGGCTGGTCAGGCTATCGGCGAGCTTGAGCCACTGTTCCCGCGCATCGAAACCGACGCAACCGAAGCGAAGTAGCACATGACTGCAGAGCAGTTTGTTCGCAGCTCAAAGGCCGGCGAGATTAGCGCTAACGACTCCGTTGGTAAAAACCCGAAGCCTGCGAAAGAAAAGAAGGCACCTAGCTTTCCGCCAAACCCGGAACCTCTAGAGATCGCCGTCTATGACAATCACTGCCACCTCGAGTTTGAGTTTGATGACGAACTCGGTGTTATGCCTTGGCGAGAGAATCTCGCATCAAGGGAGTAGTTCAGGTTGGTGTCACGCTCGAAAGTTCGAAGTGGTGCGCTGAACTAGCAACCAAAGACAAGCGAGTGCTTGCAGCCGTTGCCCTTCACCCAAACGAGGCTCCGCTTTACAAGACTCGAGAAAACTTGGATGCGGCAATCGCCGAGATTGAAGCTTTGGCAGCGAAGCCGCGCGTCCGCGCTATCGGCGAAACGGGGCTCGACTTTTTCAGAACCGAAGGCGACAACGACCTCGAGCTTCAACAACACTCGTTCGAAGAGCACATCCGCATTGCGAAAGAAAACAACATCGCCTTGATGATTCACGATCGCGATGCTCACGACCAGGTTGTCGAAACATTGCTTCGCGTGGGGGCTCCAGAAAAGGTTGTTTTTCACTGCTATTCGGGCGAGACTGACCTGGCTCAGATTTGCATCGATAACGGCTGGTACATGTCGTTTGCCGGCAACATCACGATCAAGCGCAACCAGCACCTACGAGACTCCCTGATCATGTCGCCACCTGAGCTGATCCTGGTTGAAACCGATGCACCATTCTTGGCACCAGAGCCGTTCCGCGGCCGCCCGAATGCCCCATACCTGGTTCCAATCACAGTTCGATTTATGGCTGAACAGCGCGGGGTCGACGTGAACGAGTTGGCGGCTCAGTTAGCCTTGAACACTGAGCGCGTTTATGGCTCATGGGATGAGGGTTTCTGATGGCCGATGTGCAGCTGCTAGGTGGCGTCGACATTCGCGAACTCGCTTCGCGCTTGGATGTGACCCCGACCAA
>JBDLUE010000167.1:0-2527 GCA_039805505.1 Actinomycetota bacterium | reverse complement strand
GACATTCGTGAAGCGCGGCACCTATTACATGAAGTTGATCGTTGTGGTTAAGGGCACAAGCTTCAGAACAGCCTCGCTGAAGCCAGCCGCGATTTTGGTTGCACCTGCACCTCATGTGAACAACGCCTCACCACTCGACGTCTTCAACTTCCGCGCAGCAGCGCTCTTGGACAGCGACCTACCGGTTGGCGTTCAGACTCTAGAAGTCGCCGTTGAGGTTACCGGAACTGAGCCGGCTGTTATCGACCCGAATGCAAGCGTTTCGGCACCGGTAACCGCGCCGACCACTCCTGCGCCGACCGCCTTGCCGACTCCTAAGCCAACCCCAGCTCCTACCGTCTCGCCAACTCCGGCACCTACGGCGAAGCCGACCCCTAAGCCAACTCCGAAGCCGACCGCTACTGTTTCGCCGGCCCCTAAGCCATCAGCTACCGCATCTGCATCTGCCGCCCCAGTGGTCAAGCCAACCGCCAGCCCTTCGGCCTCGCCTGCCCCGTCGGTTACGCCGGAGCCGAGTGCTGCACCTCCTGTGATCAACGCCGCTGCGGCCGCACTCAGCCCAACAATTTCTATCCCTGAGATCAACCCTGGCGAACCGATTGCTAACCCTGCCATCGGTGCCACCGGAGATGACTCAGCTCCACCTGTAGCGTTCGATCCTCTCGGATCACCAGAGGCAATCGCTGCCGTAACCGAGACCGCAGCAACCGCTGTTGTGGTGGCAAGTTCTGTAGCGGCTGCCGCCGCCGCAGCTGCCGCAGCAGGAGCTGCAGCAGGTGCCGCCGCCGGAGCAGCAGCGGGCGCGTCCGCTGGTGCGTCAGCTGGCTCGAGCGCTGGTGGAAGCAGCTCTTCTTCGAACTCATCTGGTTCGTCAAACGCCGAATCCGAGTCGGCAGACATCGGTTCACTGGATGTGGTCCAAGAAGACTTCGAAATCGAGAAATCCGAGTGGGGCGACAGGCTGGCCTGGTTCGCCATCCCTGGCATGAGAGCCTTGGATAAGCTGACCCACAACCTAAGCCTCAAGCTCGCACCGTTTAGCCCGCTATTTGCCAAGTTGGTGAACGACGGGTCATACCTTCGCGCAATCATGGGAAGCCCGACGATCCTGTTGTCGCTGGCGGGTGCCGTGCTGGGTGTTTCGGGCGCGATTGCTAACGACGGTGTCATGTTGACTCCGGTGTGGCAGGCACTTCTGGCCATCGCCATCCTGGGTATTTTTGATGCCGCTGCGGGCTTCACCGCCGCGAGCCTATTCATCACGGTGAGCGTATTCCTCGCTTTGGCCAAGGGAGTCGCAATCGACATCAGCGATGTTCGCTTGATGTTTGGCATCATGCTGTTGAGCATCGGCCCAGCCATGTTGACCACCGCGTTCCGCAAGCTGCGCAAGCACCCGGCCAACGATGCCAAGTCTTGGTGGGAGCGCCTAACCGACCTAGCCGTGGCCCCATTCATGGCCGGTTGGTCAACCTTTGCGATGGTTAGCGGTCTGCCTGCCCTTGCCGGATTGACCTTGCCGGTGGCGAACCACGTTCAAGACTTCGCACTTGCCATCGCAGCTGCTGCGCTGGTTCGCGTCGGCTTCGAAGAGTTCGCGGCACGCTATTACCCAGCTCGCCTCAACGCCATCAATCCAGATCACCTTCCTGAGCCGCCTATGGCCCAGATGGTTGTCTCGCTTGCAATCAAGTTCGCCGTCTGGATCATCGTCGGTGGCGCCCTGATTGGCGAAGGTTGGCAGCTTTGGGTCGGTTCAGCGCTGTTCCTAGTGCCGACCGTTATCGGTTGGTTCCAAGACAAGTTCCCTAACTATCCGGTTATCTGGCGTCTGATTCCGAGCGGTGTGCCTGGCCTAGCCCTGAGCCTCATCGTGGCTACCGTTACCACGGCAGCAACCGGTGCGATTGTGGGCGCAGTGCCAGAGCTTGCATCCTGGTCGTTTGTGATTCTGCCGTTGCCGCTTCTGGTGCTGAGCTTGCTAGGAATGTTCGGTCGTCACGGTCGCGACGAAGATGACTTGAAGCCGGCTCAGCGCAACGTTTGGATCTACCGAATCGGTGGAGTCTTGATGTTGGTTGTCACGCTCAAGTTGGCCGGGGTTATCTAGCCTCCCCAATGACGGCGCTTTGCCTTGTGAATCAAGGGATATTCACCGATACTGGAAGGTGATGACCTAGAATCCGAGGCCCCGAGAAAAGTGCAGTCACCGTTCAGAAATCTGCGACGCAACGTCGCATTGATTTCTGCATCCCTGATGGTCGCTACTGGCTTCGTTTCGATTCCGATGCCAGCCTCTGCTGTGACCGTGAGCTCGGGTAAGTGTTCAGTGGATGTGAACAACAGTTCTGGTGTTTCAGTTCTCGAATCAGGCAAGTTTTGCTACGTTGCATTCAAGTCAACCGGCATCAGTTACACCTGGACTCGCCCAGGCGGAGTCTCTTCTGTTGACCTTCTCGTAGTCGCCGGTGGTGGTGGTGGTGGATCGCGTCACGCTGGTGGAGGTGGTGCCGGTGGTTTGCTCCAG
>JBDLUE010000166.1:0-2540 GCA_039805505.1 Actinomycetota bacterium | reverse complement strand
ATGCGAAACCTAGACATTGCAGACACACGCCAGAAACTCGATATGTACCGCAAGCAGGGACAAATCGAGGGCGGCCAATTCGAACTAGCGTAAACAGAAGACAGGACAGCAAGTGAACATTTTCGCAGCGGCTACCTCAACGGCCGAGCACGTGGCTCTACCTCTACAGTTCGAAATCATCTCGATGGTGGTCTTGACCTTGATTCTCATCGCCGACGTATTGATGATTTTCAAGCGCCCTCACATCCCAAGCGCAAAGGAATCGACCGCCTGGGTTGTCTTCTATGCACTCTTGGCTATCGCCTTCGGTGGCATCATCGGTTGGCTCGGCAACGCCGAAGCTGCGAGCCAGTTCTACGCGGGTTGGCTCACCGAGTACAGCCTCAGTGTTGACAACCTGTTCGTGTTCGTCATCATCATGACTCGTTTCGCTGTGCCGCGTAAGTACCAGCAGGAAGTCCTAATGGTCGGTGTCATCATGGCGCTAATCCTCCGCGGAATCTTCATCGTGGCCGGTGCCGCACTGATCGAATCGTTCAGCGCAATCTTCTACCTATTCGGCGCATTCTTGATCTACACCGCCTACCACCAGGCGTTCCGTTCAGAGAGCGACGACGAAGAGACCGAGAGCAAGCTGATTGTTTGGTTGCGCAAGCGCATCCAGGTTTCAGACAACTACGACGGCGCAAAGGTTCGCACCTTGGTCAACGGCAAGAAGGTCTTCACCCCGATGATTGTGGTTTTTGCGGCTATCGCGATGACCGACGTGATGTTCGCCTTCGACTCAATCCCGGCAATCTTCGGTATCACTACCGACCCGTTCATCGTCTTTACCGCGAACGTGTTTGCTCTGATGGGTCTGCGTCAGCTCTACTTCCTACTTGGCGGCTTGCTCGACAAGCTTGAATACCTCAAGTATGGAATCGCCTTCATCTTGGCTTTCATCGGAGTCAAGCTGGTTGCGCACGCTATGCACGTCAATGAGCTACCGTTCATCAACGGCGGCAAGGCAATCGAATGGGCGCCAGAGATCTCAACTAACACCTCATTGGCAGTGATTGTTTCGGCCATTGTTGTGGCTGCGATTGCCAGTGCTGTGAAGATCAAAGTCTCAGCGAAGTCTCAGGAGAAGTAGACCGCTCAGGAATCTCGAGGCGGTTTACTGGGTTAGCCTAGGTAATACCGTCTTCAAAGGGGAATCCTGTGCACCGTCTCGCAAAACTCAGCCTTGCTAATCGCTCGGTAGTTGCTCTAATCACCATCATCATCGCCATCTTCGGCATGATTTCAGTGGGTGGTCTGAAGCAGGAGTTGATTCCTAGTTTCGAGACTCCGCAGGCAGCGATTGTAACCACCTATCCGGGAGCCTCTCCCGAGGTGATCGACAAGCAGGTTAGCCAGCCAATCGAGTCTGCAGTGCGCGCTCTAGACGGCCTGGTGACTTCATCATCTACCTCGCAGAGCAACGTTTCGGTGGTTCGAGTCGAGTTCGATTATGGAACCAGCACATCCAAGGTCAAAGAAAACCTAAACGCTGCCTTGGCGACTCTGAGTTTGCCTAGTGAAGCATCCGCACGAGTGATCTCTGGAAGCTTTGACTCTGTTCCTGTTATCGCACTCGGCGTCTCTGCAAACAGCGGCGACAACGAAGCAATCGGCAAGGTCCTCGAAGACACCGCTGCTCCCCTACTTGCATCCGTACCTGGCGTTCGCGATGTGACCGTTTCTGGTGTCACCGAGAAGCGAATAAACCTCACCTTGAAGCAGTCTGTCTTGACCGCTAACGGCCTGACCTCTCAGTCGATTACCAGCGCACTTCAGGCCAATGGCTTCGTTATCCCAGCTGGCACCATCGATGACAACAAGGGTTCAATCTCGGTTGAGGTTGGCACCCCGATCAACTCACTGGCTGCGTTCAAAGCGCTTCCACTAATCGGCAGCAAGACCACGGTGAGCGCCGGGGCAACCACTGCGACCCCTCAGATTCCATCGGGTATGACTGGTCAGTTGCCTCCAGGCTTCAAGATTCCGACCACCACTTCTAGTGCACCGACCACCACGACTTCGATCACGGCCCTGACCATCGCGGACGTCGCGACGGTCAAGCTCGAAAACGCACCTGTCACCTCGATCGCTCGCGTAAACGGCAAGGCAGCTCTTGCCATCTCGATCACTAAGACTCAGGACGCAAACACTGTTGCAGTTTCGAAGGGCGTCAACGAGAAGATTGTTGAGCTCGAAAAGAAGCTTGGCGACGTGACCATCGTCACGATCTTCGACCAAGCTCCATTCGTCGTGAAGTCACTCGAGAACCTAACCACCGAAGGTCTTCTCGGTCTTGGGTTTGCGATCATCATCATCCTGGTGTTCCTAGCCTCAGTACGCTCGACACTGGTCACCGCGATTTCGATCCCAACCTCAGTTCTGATCACGTTCATCGGTTTGGGTTCGTTCGGTTACTCGCTGAACCTTTTCACCCTGAGCGCGTTGACCATCGCAATTGGGCGCGTTGTTGACGACTCGATTGTGGTCATCGAAAA
>JBDLUE010000165.1:0-2546 GCA_039805505.1 Actinomycetota bacterium | reverse complement strand
ATCGACTGGATGACCGAAAACGGCTTCACCGGAACCCTCACCAACGCGGGCTCACTCGCCGACGCAGCCGTTACTACTGGCTTGGCGATCAACTGATGATCAAGTTCGCAGCCCTAGCGGCAGGCGCATCAATCGCCCTAATTTCACTCACCGGTTGCACCTCTGAAACCGAAACTGCAAGCCCTGCCCCGAGCACGTCGGCAAGTGCGAGCAAGGATGCGGCGGCAAACTCATCCGAGCCAGCAACCGCGCCAGAGGTGACCACCCAGCCGAAAGCCCCGGTGGTTGACAAGGGAATCGCAACCGCGGATGCAACTGCCGAACAGCTCGTCTATCTGATCGAAGAAGAGAAGCTGGCACACGACGTCTACAGCAAGATGTTTGAACTTTGGGGTTCGAAGGTTTTCGGCAACATCCTCAACAGCGAAGAGTCACACCAGAGCCAGGTGCTCACCGTGATGGCGACTCGCGACATTGCTGACCCACGCAGCAGTCAGGAGGGCGTCTTCAAGAACGCCGACCTGCAGAAGCTCTATGACGAGCTGATTGCTAAGGGTTCGAAGTCGGCTGTCGATGCATACGAGGTTGGTGTTGCCATCGAAGTTCTCGACATTGACGACCTGACCAAGATGCTCGCAACCGCCAAGGATGCCGATGTCATCGCGATGATGGAAAACCTTCGCCGCGGTTCAGAGAACCACCTACGCGCTTTCAACAATCAACTAAATAAGTAGCCAAGAAAGAAGAATCAACATGTGTATGAAGACAACCTGCCGCAAGTGCGGCAAAGCATCATGGTCTGGCTGCGGCCAGCACGTTAATGAAGTTATGCGCGGAATCCCGAAGTCACAGCAGTGCCAGGGCCACGCAAACGACCCGAAGGAGCCTGGCTTCTTCGCACGTCTATTTGGTAAGAAAAAGTAAGGAAGAAAACATGTGCTCACCAGCTCTATGCCCACAGTGCAGCAAAGTAACTTGGACCGGTTGTGGCGGTCACATTGAGGAAGCCCTAGAGGGCGTGCCTCAGGACCAGCGCTGCACCTGCAACGACTAGTTCTTGCTTTGGAAATACCTCATGTACATACTTGTGTACATGAGGTATTTTTCTGTCGCTGAGGCTCGTGCCAAGTTCGCTAGCCTGCTGGAACTCTCCACAAAACGTGAAGAGAAAGTAGTTATCACCAAAAATGGTGAACCCGTGGCCGTGTTGTTGAGCATCGATGAGTATGAGTCCATGAACGAAACCATCGACGTCTTATCTGATTCAGAGACCTACGCAGCCCTCATGGATTATCTGAATGATCCAAACCAAGTGACCTATACGAACGACCAAATACTCGCGGACTTGGAGGCCAGGCGAATCCGTGAAGCTGCAGAACTCCAGGAAATTCAAGCCCAAATCAATTCGGACACCAAATAATTGCCGCGCTATGAAGTTGAGTGGGGGCCTGCAGCCCGGCGGGCGTTGAACCACAACCTGCCCGAGAAAATAGCCACCGCGGTTGTTGAATACGTCACGCATCGATTGAGTGATAACCCTCAGCGCCTTGGAAAGAGATTGTCGCGTGAGTTCGGCGGCTTTTACACAGCTCGCATCAGTGACTACCGCATCATTTATGAGATTCAGAATCAAAAACTTGTAATTCTCGTGGCGGATGTCAGGCACCGTTCGGTGGCTTACGCTGCATTCGGAAAGCCATTCAAAAAGCCAGCACAAGGGTCGAACCCGAACTAAAACTGACACGGCGTCAGGTTTCAAAAATCGCATCGGGTTAGTTTTGCCGCATGCAAAAAATACTCGGTGGTTTGATTGCGCTTGCCCTGGTTCTCACGGTGGCCGCACCAGTGGCGGCAGCGCCGGCTGCTCCGGCAGCCGCAACTCCAAAATCGGCAACCGGTCCGACCGGCCAGGTGTTAACTGTCGATGCATCCCAGCTGCTTGAAGACGGCCAGCAGATCACCGTCAAAGGTCGCGGTTATGACCTTAAAGTTGGCATTTATGCGACGTTCTGCGTGCTTCCCGAAAAGGGCAAGAAGCCAGAGTCATGCGGCCACTTCGACATCACCGGTCAGAACAATCAAGCCGTTTGGATTTCATCAAACGCACCCTTCTATGCGGCGTTGCTCGCCAAGCCCTTCGACAAGGTGACCAAGAAAGTAAAGAACAAAAAGGTCACCACTGGCAGCTTCAACGTTCAGGTTCCGGTCAGCAAGATGATCGGCGATAAAGACTGCACGGTGGTCAAGTGCGCGATCGTCACCCGCGCCGACCACACCCGTTCTGACTACCGCAAGGCCGACGTGGTCATCCCAGTCAGCTTCAAATAGACCCCACCCCAAACAAGGAGAAACATGAACAAAATCCGTATTTCATCCATGGCAATTGCGGCTCTAACCGCAGTCGCAGCTCTAACCGCCACCACCCCGGCACAGGCTGCAGACTTCACAGTCACCGCAGACAAGACCTCAAACCTGAAGGCCGCCGGAGACACCGTCGCTTTGACTCTGTCAAACCTGCCTACTGGCCAGGGCGTCTACCTTCGACT
>JBDLUE010000164.1:0-2570 GCA_039805505.1 Actinomycetota bacterium | reverse complement strand
AGTAGATAACGATCGAAGGAGGTGAAATGAAAAACAAGAAAGTGTTTGGGCAAACCTTGTCTGTAACCGAATTGAGTCAAAACGCATCCGGCGCAATCAAGCGCGTGCAGGCCGAAGATGAGCCGATCATCATCATGAAGAACAACAAGCCTGTTGCCGTTCTGATGGACATCAAGCTGTTCAACTATCTCGACGGCATCGCTGAGGAACAGTATTGGGAGAAGTTGATTCTCGAACGCATCGCGAACGATGACGGCGTTGGCATTCCATGGGAACAGGTCAAAGCTGAGCGTCTAACCAGACTCAAGGCTGAAAAGACCGCAAAAAAGGCTAAGAAGAAGTGACGCCTATATGGTCAGTTCGTTTATCGCCGGCGGCGTCTAGAGACTACGACAGTCTCGACCACTCGGTTGCTGCGTCCGTAGACGGTGCACTTGAAAAGCTGACCGCTAACCCCAGACTGCGAGGATACCCGTTGCGTGGCAACCTTTCTGGTTTTAGATCTCTGGTTGTCGGCAAGAAGAAGATTCGAATCGTCTATAAAGTCTTAGGCGACAAAGTGATGGTCTATGTCGTCGCTATCGGAAGGCGGCACAACGACGAGGTTTACCTCAATGCTGCGACCCGAACCGACGATTCGGCCGAAGGGTAAACTTAGGGCGTGAAGATTCTAGTTTTGGGCGCGGGCGCCCGCGAGCATGCAATTGTTAAGGCGCTACTGCGCACCGGTACCGCCAAGGATGACCTAATCGTCGCCCCGGGCAACGCCGGCATCGCACTAGACGCACAAACCGAACCTTCTCTCAACCCAACCATGCCGCTTGATGTGACCAAGTTTGCGCTCGAGCACGGCATCGAACTGGCCATCATCGGCCCAGAGGCTCCTCTTGTTGCTGGCGTTTCGGATGCACTTCGCTCAGAGGGCATCGCAGTTTTCGGCCCGAGCCAGGCAGCCGCCCAGCTTGAGGGCTCAAAGTCTTTTGCCAAAGAAGTCATGGCTGCCGCTGGCGTGCCAACCGGCATGGCCCGCGAGTGCTCAACCATCGAAGAAGTGGCTGACGCCATGGATGAGTTCGGCGCTCCATACGTCATCAAAGCCGACGGCCTCGCTGCCGGCAAGGGGGTCATCGTCACAAACGACCGCGATGCTGCCTTGGCGCACGCAGAGAAGTTCATGGACATCGGCATCCTGGTCGAAGAGTTCTTGGCCGGCCAAGAGGTCAGCCTGTTCTTCTTGGCCGACGGCAAGACCGTTGTTCCGTTGAGCCCTGCACAAGATTTCAAGCGCGCTTATGACAACGACGAGGGCCCGAACACCGGCGGAATGGGTGCCTACAGCCCACTGCCTTGGCTACCTGAAGGCTTCGTCGAAGAGGTTCAGCGCGATGTTGCTCAGCCAACCGTCGATGAGATGGCGAAACTTGGCACCCCGTTCGTCGGCCTGCTTTACTGCGGTCTGATTGTGACCGAGCGCGGCATCCGAGTGATCGAATTCAACGCTCGCTTCGGCGACCCAGAGACTCAGGTTGTGCTTCGCCGCCTGACCAGTTCGCTCAGCAACCTGCTTTACAAGGCTTCGACCGGCCAGCTCAATGGCGAGATCACCCCAGATTTCAGCAGGGATGTTGCGATCACCGTAGTGCTTGCCAGCGAGGGCTACCCAGACACTTCAGCGCCGAATCGCCCGATTTCTGGTTTGGCCGAGGCCGAAGAAACCGGCATCGAGATCTGCCATGCTGCAACCGCAGCCGGTATCGATGACACCGGCGAAGAAGTTTTGATTGCGACCGGCGGTCGTGTGCTGAGCGTGGTTGCCACCGGGCTTGATTTCAATGCCGCCCGTGCGCAGGCCTACGCAGGCATCGAAAAGATTCAGCTCGAGGGCTCGCACTATCGCAAGGACATCGCGGCAAGGGTTGCCAACTAATGAGCGACCTCGGCGCACCGATCGAAATTCCAGGCTGGAAGCACGTTTACTCTGGCAAGGTCCGCGACCTCTACGAGAGCGAGGATGCGAGCCTTAGCCACCTCATCCTGGTGGTTGCATCTGATCGCGTTAGCGCGTTTGACCACATCCTTGAACCGGCCATCACAGGCAAGGGCAAGCACCTCACCGCGCTGACCAACTGGTGGTTTGACCGCCTCGATGTGCCAAATCACTTGGATGGGGAAGTACCGGTTCCGGCCGAGGTTGCCGGTCGTGCGACCATCGCGAAGAAGCTCGAGATGTTCCCTGTTGAGTGTGTAGTTCGCGGATACATCAGCGGTTCGGGCTGGCAGGAATACCAGGCCACCGGCGAGATTTGCGGCATCAAGTTGCCCGAGGGTTTGACATTTGGCGCCAAGCTGCCTGAGCCGATTTTCACCCCGGCTTGGAAGGCCCCGATGGGCGAGCACGACGAGAACATCACGTACCAACGCGTGATCGAACTCGTTGGCGAAGAGAACGCGGTGAAGATTCGCGACCTCAGCCTCAAGGTCTTCAAGCAGGCAAGTGAGCTTGCCGAGCACGCTGGGCTGATTCTTGCCGACACAAAGTTTGAGTTCGGAATTGACCCACTAAATCGCGC
>JBDLUE010000163.1:0-2579 GCA_039805505.1 Actinomycetota bacterium | reverse complement strand
AAGTACCCTGGCGCAGTTCTAGCCGTGACACACGATCGTTACTTCCTCGACAACGTCGCAGAGTGGATTTTGGAGCTTGACCGCGGTCGCGCCTACCCATACGAGGGAAACTACTCGACCTACCTTGAGAAGAAGCGCGAGCGTCTAGAGGTTCAAGGCAAGAAGGACGCAAAGCTTGCTAAGCGCCTAAGCGAAGAGCTCGATTGGGTTCGCTCGAGCCCTAAAGCTCGTCAGACCAAGTCAAAGGCTCGTCTGGCCAAGTATGAAGAGATGGCTGCTGAGGCGGATCGCACCAGAAAGCTGGACTTTGAGGAAATCCAGATTCCTATGGGTCCACGTCTTGGCGACATTGTCATCGAGGCCAAGAACCTGCAGAAGGGTTTCGATGGCCGTTCGCTAATCAACGGCTTGAGCTTCAGCCTCCCTCGCAACGGCATCGTTGGCGTGATCGGTCCGAACGGTGTCGGAAAGTCAACCTTGTTCAAGACCATCGTTGGTCTCGAGAAGCTGGACGGCGGTGACCTCAAGATCGGTGAAACCGTGAAGATCTCATACGTTGACCAGTCGCGCGGCGGCATCGACCCAACCAAGAGCCTTTGGGAAGTTGTGTCGGGCGGCATGGACTTCATCCAGGTCGGAAACCAAGAAATGCCTTCGCGCGCCTATGTGGCAGCGTTCGGCTTCAAGGGTCCAGACCAGCAGAAGGCCGCCGGCGTTCTCTCTGGTGGTGAACGAAACCGTCTAAACCTCGCCTTGACTCTCAAGGAGGGTGGCAACCTGTTGCTTCTCGATGAGCCAACAAACGACTTGGACGTTGAGACCCTGGGCAGCCTCGAAAATGCGCTGCTTGAGTTCCCTGGTTGTGCCGTGGTCATCACACACGACCGTTGGTTCCTCGACCGCGTTGCATCGCACATCTTGGCCTACGAGGGCACGGATGAAAACCCAGACCAGTGGTACTGGTTCGAGGGCAACTTCGAGTCTTACGAGGAGAACAAGATTGCTCGCCTCGGTGCAGACGCCGCGAAGCCTCACCGTTCGACCTACCGTCGCCTAACTCGCGACTAAAACCTCTGTAAACGAAAAGACCCCGCCGAGTGCGGGGTCTTTTCGTTTAGCTAGGGTATGAAACAGCGCTATCCAACCAGAGCACTGATTGCCTCTTCGAACACCGCTTGGTGGCGGTCGACGTCGGCCTTCGTGGTGGTCGGGCACATGAGTGCCATGTTGTGGAACGGGGTTAGTAGCACTCCTCTGTTCGCCAAGTAGAGGTGCAAGAAATCCTCCAACTCCGCATCTGCCGACTCATAGGCGGCAGTGCCGGTGAGTGGATACGGCTTAGCGAATCGATATTCCGCACGTGCACCAAGTTGGTTAATCGCCCAAGGCAGGTTGTACTTCTCGAAAAGAGCGTTCACGCCATCCGTGAAGTAGGTGCAAAGGTCAATCATCTTGGTGAAGGCATCCTCGGTGAGGACATGCTCGAGAGTGGCGCGCATAGCGGCTACCTGTAGTGGGTTTCCAGCCAGTGTGCCGCCCACGCCACCCATGTCGACGAGGTCTAGGTCGGTGCGCTCTAGGACCTTTGCGGCGAAGCTCTCGCTCAGACCATATGTGCCGGTCGGGATGCCGCCGGCAATGGCCTTACCGATCACGAATAGGTCTGGTTCGAGACCATCACGTTTGGTCATTCCGCCGTATCCGGCCGAGAACGTGTGGGTTTCATCGATGATCAAAAGGGCGTCATACTTGCGGGTTAGCTCGCGCACGCCTGCAAGGTAGCCAGGCTCGGGAAGGACGATTCCGATGTTTGTCATCGCGGGTTCCATTAGAACGGCGGCGACATCACCATTCTTGAGCTGGCGTTCAAGCCCCTCAAGGTCGTTGAACTCGGCTACGCGTGAGGTTTCGGTGACGTCTACAGGTGACCCGACGTTTCCTGGGCGGCTCATGCCTTCGCCGTCTGGGCCGACAACGATCAGGGCCTCGTCGACTGAACCGTGGTAGCAGTAGGCATTGAATAGAATCTTTGGCTTGCCGGTGATTGCTCGCACCAGTCGAATCGCCCAGCGGTTTGCGTCCGTCGCGGTCAACGAGAAGCTCCACTTAGACATGCCGAAGCGTTCGCTGAGGTTCGCTGCCACCCATTCGGCATCTTCGGTCGGCAACATAGTCGTCATGCCGCCAAGATCTTTGACTCGCTTGGTGATTGCGTCGACCACAACCGGTGCAGAGTGGCCAGCCATAGCGCCGGTGTCCCCAAGGGCAAAGTCGATGTACTCGTTACCGTCGATGTCCCAAATCCGGTTGCCTACGGCACGATCAAAGTAAACCGGAAATCCACCGGCCTTTTTGTTCATCCAAGTCATTGGCACCCGACCAAAAAGGTGGTCGGCCTTGGCATAAGCTGCCTTGGATTTAGGGTTTCGAGCAGCGAAAGTTTCGAGCTCAATGGCGTTCAATTCGGCTAGGCGATTACGGTCAATCATGAGATTAGTTTGCCACCTCAGGAACGCGAATCATGCCTTCTTGAGCCACTGTGGCGAGCAATACACCATCTTGGCTAAAGATCTTTCCGA
>JBDLUE010000162.1:0-2778 GCA_039805505.1 Actinomycetota bacterium | reverse complement strand
TCTAAGGATTGGGTTATTTGAGACCTAGGCGCTGCTCGACAACGCGCGCGATGCGCTCCGCCCAGCTCTTGGCGGTGCCTTCGTCTGCCGCCTCGACCATTACGCGAACGAGCTGCTCGGTGCCCGAAGCACGAAGCAAAACGCGGCCGGTGCCGTGCAGGTCGGTCTCGCACTCGCGAACCATGGCCTGAACTTCGGTGTCGGTGCGGGTCTTGTCAACGCCAGGAACGTTGATCAAAATCTGTGGGTACACCTGCATCACGGCTGCCAACTCAGCGAGTGACTTGCCCTTGCGGTTCATCTCGGCGGCAATCTTTAGGCCGGTGAGAATTCCGTCGCCGGTGGTGGCATACTGGCTGAAAATGACGTGACCGGACTGCTCGCCTCCTAGGGTGTAACCCTTGGCGCGAATCTCCTCGAGAACATAGCGGTCGCCCACCTTAGTCTCGATCATGTCGATGCCGTTTTCCTTCATCGCAATCTTCAAACCGAGGTTCGACATCACGGTGGCGACGAGGGTGTTGCGAGCCAACTGGCCGCGCTCCTTCATCGAAAGGGCAAGGATGGCCATGATCTGGTCGCCATCGATAATCGCACCGGCGGCATCAACTGCAAGGCAACGGTCGGCATCGCCATCGTGGGCAACGCCCAGGTCAGCGCCATGCTCGAGCACTGCAGCCTGAAGTGCGCTTAGGTGGGTGGATCCATAACCGTCATTGATGTTGAGACCGTCTGGGTCAGCCCCAATCACGATAACCTCGGCACCGGCATCCTTGAACACCTGTGGCGAGACGCCAGCAGCTGCACCGTGAGCACAGTCAACGACGACCTTCAGACCGTCGAGGCGGTTAGGAAGTGAGCCAAGCAGGTGAACGATGTAACGATCTTCTGCGTCTGCAAAGCGGGTGATGTGCCCCACGCCGGCTCCAACCGGTGCCAGCTTTGCCCCGGTCATAGCGGCTTCGATTGCATCCTCGATGGCGTCATCAAGCTTGTGGCCTCCACGGGCGAAGAACTTGATGCCGTTGTCTGGTGCTGCGTTGTGCGAAGCCGAGATCATGACACCAAAGTCGGCGTCGAGGTCTGCGGTTAGGAACGCGGTTGCCGGAGTCGGGAGGACACCAGCATCAAAAACGTCAACCCCCGAACTCGAGAGTCCTGCTGCAACTGCTGCTGCAATGAACTCCCCAGAGATTCGGGGGTCGCGGCCGATAACGGCTTTTGGTTTGATTCCTCGTGAACGAGCTTCCTCACCCATGACAATCGCTGCTGCTTGCGCTAGCTGAATTGACAATTCAAGAGTGAGATCACGGTTGGCTAGGCCTCTAACACCATCGGTGCCAAAAAGACGAGCCATAGCCGTGAACTGCGCGTTCTTGAGAGAAGCGGATTAACGCTTCGAGAACTGAGATGCCTTACGAGCCTTCTTAAGACCAGCCTTCTTGCGCTCGATGACACGAGGGTCGCGCTTTAGGAAGCCGTTCTTCTTCAGGGTTGCACGGTTGTTGTCGCGGTCGATCTCGTTCAATGAACGAGCGATGCCTAGACGAAGTGCGCCAGCCTGACCAGCTGAGCCACCACCTGAGATACGAGCGATTACGTCGTAAGCACCCTTTAGGTCAAGAACGGTGAATGGGTCAGTGATTAGCTGCTGGTGAAGCTTGTTTGGGAAGTAGTCTTCGAGCGCACGGCCGTTGACCTTGATAACTCCGGTGCCTGGAACGATGCGTACGCGAGCAATAGCCTGCTTGCGACGACCTAGACCTGCGCCTGGGGTGGTTAGTGGGCCACGTGACTTAGCCGGTGCAGCCTTCGCTGCTGGAGTCTCGGTGCTGTAGCTGGTTGGAGCTACTTCTTCTGAAGCTACTGCCTCTACGATGTCTTTAGCCATGCTGGGAGTCCTTACTGAGCTACCTGGTCGATGATGAAAGGCTTTGGCTGCTGCGCAGCGTGTGGGTGCTCTGCACCGCGGTAAACCTTAAGCTTTGAAAGCTGGTCTGCACCAAGCTTGTTGTGAGGAAGCATGCCCTTGATGGCCTTCTCCACTGCCTTCTCTGGTGACTTCTCTAGAAGCTCAGCATAGGTAGTAGCAGTTAGACCGCCTGGGTAACCAGAGTGGCGGTAAGCCTTCTTCTGGAGCAGCTTCGAACCGGTTAGGGCTACCTTGTCTGCGTTGATGATGATGACGAAGTCGCCGTTGTCCATGTGTGGAGCAAAGGTCGCCTTGTGCTTGCCGCGCAACAGAGTTGCGGCGTGGGTTGCCAGACGGCCAAGAACTACGTCGGTGGCGTCAATGATGAGCCACTCGTTGCTCAGCTCGTGAGCCTTTGGTGAATAAGTACGCACGCTAAATTGCCTTCTACTTCTATGTCGGATTGAAATGAATCCACACCAGAAGAGAAACTTCTCGGGATTCAAACTTTTCACATTGGCGTCAAGACTGACGACCAATACCAAAGGTCAAGTCTAGACGGTAGATGCCTCGCTGGTCAAACCCTAGTTTTCATCCAAGGTGCGCATATTTCGCGCTCTTTCGGCCTGAGCCTCTAGTTCGTCGTCCGCTGGGTAGCCGATTTCGATCAAGGTTAGGCCCTGCGCCGGCTGAACCTTGTATGAACCAACGCGCGTGCGCTTGGCTAACTTTTCGGCAACGTCATCCGGTGACGCCTTGCCTTCCCCAGCAGCGATAAGGGCTCCGACGATTGAGCGCACCATGTTGTGGCAGAAAGCATCGGCCAAAAGTTCGACCTCGACGATGTTTTCTTCGATCGGGTTGCG
>JBDLUE010000161.1:0-3979 GCA_039805505.1 Actinomycetota bacterium | reverse complement strand
GCTGAGGTGGAAACCTTCATACCAGCTTCAGTAGCACTTGGAATAACTCGAACTTCAAACCCGAACTGTTGGCCTAGATCTTGCAGAAGTGAGACATCTCCCGCTCCCCCGGCACCAAAACGAAAATCCTCGCCAACAATCACTAATTTCGCTTGAAGACCATCAACAAGGGTCTCTCGGACGAAGTCCTGAGCTGACTGCTGTGCTAGAACTTCGTCGAAAGTCAGTGTCAGAAGGGCATCGAGCCCAGCCTCTGCGACCAGGGCCGCTTTTTGCTTCGGACCGATGAGCGGCCATTTCAAATTGCCTGGGTTCAGCAGAGCATCCGGGTGGCGGTCGAAGGTGACCAAGACACTTTTGAGATTGTGCTCATCGGCGGCTTTTTTTAACGCCGATATCAAAGCTAGGTGACCCCGGTGAATGCCATCGAACTTGCCGATGGTAACGGCGGTAGAAGCCAGCTTTCGGGCTTCTTCGAGTGAACTGAATGACAGCATTAGCTTTGCTTCGACTTACCCAACCAGATCAGACCAAGAATGGGCAAAACGAGTGGGACACAGCCATAGGCGATGCCAAAGTATGACCACACAGTTCTAACCTGCTTGCCGTCATACATGAAGAAATCGGGCCAGATGAAGCTGGCCGCTCCGATAACCAAGACCCCGGTTAACTCGATAATCACGGCAACGTATGCCACTCGGCGCCAAGCAATAGTTGACTTAGCCAAGGCGATCGTCGCCACGATGTAAATGAGCGCGGAGGCAGCCGAAAGCGCATAAGGCAGTGGTGCCTGATCGAACTTCGCGACCAATTCATACCCAGCGCGACCAGTTGCTGCCAGCGCCAAAACCGCGTAGGCGGCAATTAGTAAACGCCCGATACCCAATGATGATTTAGCCATTCGACAAGCCTAACCGACCCATATTTGGTGCATTCGAACCAGCATGATGGCAACGGTTAGCGAGCCTACTGCTAGAACGAATGTTGACCAGCGAGTCCGTTCGATTAGAGCCCAGAAAGCTGCACCCACAGGAACGATTAGAGCAACCAGTAGGTACGCGAAGAACTCAACGGTGTCGGTTTTTGCCCGTGCTCCGCCGACAACCATTACGATCGACGAGATTAGTTGAACTAGCAACCCAACTTCAACGAAGGCGAGAGCGCCCAGTGAGATCAGGCTCGGCTTGCGCTTGGCCATTCCGAAACCGAGCAAAATGACTCCGACCGCAAACGCAGCCCAGGCTTGAACCTGAAAAAAGATTTCCAACATCAGTCATCCTCTCCTGATTGGTCAAAAGCAAAAACGACGAGTGACTTGGCCGCATTCCCGGATTTAGTCAACATCGCTATCAACTTGCCATTCGAATCAATGGCGGCTGTGGGGGCTGTGGGCGCAGTCTCTGTCTCGTCGATCACCCGCAGCCTCTTGCCATGGCGGAGATCAATCACATCCTGGTCACTTAGTGAGCGGACCTTGAACTGCTGAGTAGCCGCAAGTTCGATTGGCAAAACGCTGAGGGTTTCGGCAGTCAGACCATCTAGGTTTTGGGCCTGGTCGATGGAATAGCTGCCGATCTTGGTGCGGCGTAGCGCGGTCAAGTGACCTCCAACCCCTAGCGCAGCACCGAGGTCGCGAGCCAATGCACGGATGTAAGTGCCAGAAGAGCAATCGATGATCGCGTCAAAGTCATAGAAAGTATTGTCGCCGTCGGTGACCAATCGCGGTTCGCCGATTACTTCGAAGCGGTGAATGGTGACCGGGCGGGCCTTGAGCTTAACCTCGTCACCCGAGCGAACCTTGGCATAGGCACGTTCGCCATCGACCTTGATTGCGCTGACCGAACTTGGCACCTGCTCAATGGGTCCGCGAAGGGTAGCCAAAACAGTTTCAATCTCGGTGAGGGTTAGGGCCTTGACTTCATCCGAGTTGGCAACGGTGGTGAACTCTGACTCTTTGTCGTCCGTGATGGTGGCAGCGCCGAGGCGAATAGTGGCTTCGTAAGTTTTGTTTTCGCCAACCAGAAAAGTCAGCAGTTTGGTTGCCGAGTTGACGCCGATTAGCAACAGGCCGGTGGCCATTGGATCAAGGGTTCCTGCGTGACCGACCCGACGGGTGCCCGCCAACTTGCGAAGGCGAGCAACCACATCGTGACTGGTCCAGCCAGACGGCTTGTCGATTAGAACAAGGCCAGAAGACATTTAGTCTTCTTCCTCTTCATCCTCGATCTTGCGTGGCTCTTTATAAGGGTTTTCTTCGCCGGCCCAGTGAGCTTCGGCAGCCAGCTTGGCAACCTGCTCGTCGCGAGCACGAGCCTCAGCCAGAAGGTCATTCATGGCTGCAGCTGTCTCGGGGATTTCATCCGGGATGAATTCGATGGTCGGGGTTAGGCGAATCGAAAGGTTGTGACCAACCTCGCGACGAACCAAACCGCGATTCTTCTCAATGATTTCTGCAGAAAGTTTCTTCTCTGCAGGGGTGCCATACACGGTGTAGAAAATGCTGGCGTGTTGAAGGTCAGGGGTTACCTTGACCTCGGTGATGGTGACAAAACCCAAATCTGGGTCCTTTACGGCGCGTTCAAGCGCCTCTGCCACCAACACCTTGATGCGTTCGGCGAGCTTTCGAGCTCGAGCGTGATCAACCATTTACGAACCCTTAGACGCGAGGCTTTTCGCGCATCTCGAAGGTCTCGATGATGTCTTCAAGCTCTAGGTCGTTGAAGCCCTGAAGTCCGATACCACACTCGAAGTCAGTCTTGACCTCGGTGGCGTCATCCTTGAAGCGCTTTAGCGATTCGATCTTGAGGTTGTCAGCGATAACCTTGCCGGCGCGAAGAACACGCGCCAAAGAGTTTCGCTTGATCGAGCCTGAACGAACGATCGAACCAGCAATGGTTCCGACCTTCGAAGACTTGAACAGTTCGCGAACCTCTGCGGTGCCAAGCTGAGCCTCTTCGTACTCTGGCTTGAGCATGCCCTTGAGAGCCTTCTCGATGTCGTCGAGCACGGCATAAATGACCGAGTACTGACGAACGTCGACGCCCTCGCGGTCGGCACGCTCCTTGGCCTTGTTGTCTGGCTTGACATTGAAACCAATGATGATTGCGTTGTCAACGGTTGCAAGGTTGACGTCAGATTCGGTAATCGCACCAACACCGCGGTGGATGATGCGTAGCTGAACTGAATCGTCAACTTCAATCTTGAGGAGTGAGTCTTCAAGAGCTTCAACCGCACCAGAAACGTCACCCTTGATGACCAAGTTGAGTGACTCAACCTTGCCGTCTTCGAGTGCCTTGGTGAAGTCTTCGAGGCTGACGCGCTTGCGAGTTTTAGCAAGCAGCGCGTTACGGTCGGCAGCTTCACGCTTCTCAGCGATCTGGCGGGCCTGACGCTCGTCGTCGGTGACCACGAAGGTGTCACCTGCACGAGGAACAGACTGAAGACCGAGAACCTGAACCGGGCGGCTTGGGAAAGCTTCGGTTACGGTTCCACCGTTTTCGTCGAACATTGCACGAACACGTCCGTGAGCTGCACCGGCAACGATTGAGTCACCTACACGTAGTGTTCCAGACTGGATAAGAACGGTAGCAACCGAACCGCGACCCTTGTCAAGGTTGGCTTCGATGGCAACACCGCGGGCATCCTTGTTCGGGTTGGCACGCATGTCTAGAGCAGCGTCAGCAGTCAGAAGAACTGCGTCCAGAAGCTCCGGAATTCCCTTGCCGGTCAAAGCAGAAACGTCGACGAACATGACATCGCCACCATACTCTTCAGCAACGAGGTTGAACTCGGTCAGCTGCTGACGAATCTTGGCTGGGTTAGCGCCTTCCTTATCGGTCTTGTTAACCGCGACCACAATCGGCACACCGGCAGACTGAGCGTGGTTCAAGGCTTCAACCGTCTGAGGCATAACGCCGTCATCGGCTGCAACCACAAGGATGGCAAGGTCGGTGACCTGAGCACCACGGGCACGCATAGC
>JBDLUE010000160.1:0-2637 GCA_039805505.1 Actinomycetota bacterium | reverse complement strand
CACGCGGTGGCCACTATCGACTCGACTTCCCGAACACCAACCCGGCGATGGCCAAGCCAATCACCATCGTTCGAAAGGCAAAATAATGCTGTCCAACCAAATCATCGAAGAAGTAGTTCAGCGCGCTCTCAATGAGGATGCGCCATGGGGCGACGTAACCAGCGAACACCTCATCCCGGCGAAAGCAACCGCAACGGCCGAGTTGTCAGCCCGCGAGGCTGGCGTCTTCAGTGGTGCAGACGTATTCGCCGCAGCGTTTTTGCTGACCGACCCATCGCTCGATGTTCAGCTGTTCCTTGAGGACGGCGACACCTTCGTTGCCGGCCAAGAACTCGGCGTAGTCACCGGTTCAGCGCGCTCGGTGTTGACCGCAGAACGAATCGGCCTCAACTTTGTGCAGCGCATGAGCGGCATCGCCACCCTGACCGCCAAGTATGTCGACGCCGTTGCCGGCACCAAAGCCCGCATCGTCGACACCCGCAAGACTACCCCTGGCCTTCGCGCGTTTGAGCGTCACGCGGTTGTCTCAGGCGGAGGTCGCAACCACCGCTTCAGCCTGTCCGATGCCGTGATGGCCAAGGACAACCACCTTGCGATTCTCACAGCCGGCGGCAAGGACCTAACCACCGAACTTCGCCGCGTGAGGAACGAACTGCCACACACCATGAAGCTCGAGGTTGAGGTTGACCGCCTGGACCAAATCCCGGCCGTTTTGGCCGCAGGCGTCGACATCATCATGCTCGACAACTTCAACTTGGATGACCTGCGCGCAGGAGTTGCACTGATTACCGGCAAGGCTATCGTCGAGGCATCGGGAGGCGTGAACCTAGAAACCGTTGCAGCGATTGCAGCCACCGGCGTCGACATCATCTCGGTTGGCGCACTGACTCACAGCGCACGCGCCCTGGACCTTGGCCTCGACGTGAAGATTTCACACTAGGCACCTCGCGCCAAATGATCTATCTGGACAACGCAGCCACTACCCCGGTTCGAACCGAGGCGCTTCAGGCCGCCTGGCCATACCTGACCAATGAATTCGGCAACCCTTCGAGCACCCATGAACTCGGTGGTCGTGCCTCGAATGCCTTGGATGGCGCTCGCGAGCGCGTCGCCCACTGGTTTGGCGCCCGCGGTTCCGAAATCATCTTCACCTCTGGCGGCACCGAGAGCGACAACTTAGGAATCATCGGTCTGGCCTTGGCAAACCCACGAGGCAAACACCTGCTCAGCGCCAAGAGCGAGCACGAGGCGGTTTTGGCAGCCCTCGAGTTCCTTGAGCGCGTCCATGGCTTTGAAGTCACCTGGCTCGATCTAGACGAGGTCGGTTCGATTCGAGACGGCGTTGCGGGCCTCAAGGCCGCTCTTCGCCCAGACACCACCCTGGTCAGCCTGATGGTCGGCAACAACGAAATCGGCACACTTCACCCGATCGCCGCGCTGGCCGCGGCCGCCCACGAAGTCGGTGCCCTTTTCCACACGGATGCCGTGCAGGCCGTGGGCTGGGTTGACCTAAACGTGAAGTCTCTCGGAGTCGATGCTCTAAGCATCTCGGGCCACAAGTTTGGCGCACCAAAGGGCTCGGGAGCGCTCTATGTGAGAGGTCGCACCAAGACCGAGCCAATCATCCATGGTGGCGGTCAAGAGGCTGGGCTTCGCTCTGGCACCGAGAACGTCGCTTGGGCGGTTGCTTTGGCTACTGCGCTTGAACTGCTGCCGGAAGCCGAGGCCGAGTCACGCCGAGTTGCCGCACTGCGCGACGCTTTCATCCTTCAGGTCATGGAAGCAGCGCCGAACGCGATTCCAACCGGTCACCCGACCGACCGATTGGCCAGCATCGCATCATTCTGCTTCGTGGGAGTCAGCGGAGAATCCATCCTGGTGAAGCTCGAAGAGCGCGGAATCATTTGCTCGAGTGGGTCTGCGTGTGCCGCCGGAAGCGACGAACCGTCACACGTTTTGCTTGCGATTGGGGTTGAACCAGAGGTAGCTCAAAGCGCCGTTCGCTTCAGCCTGGCGCATGACACAACCGATGAAGAACTAGAGGGTGGGGTAATCGCAATCAGCGAGAGTCTGGCTTCTATCCTTCGATAACTTCGCCAGCGAGCCAACTATTCGAGGTTTTCGTTCGCCCAAATATTGATTGCGGTCTGAATGAACTTCGCCAAGCCGGGCTCGAAAGCCTCGTAGGTGGCGTTGAACGCTGGATCCATGATGTAAGTCAGGGCCAAGGATTTGTAGGCAACCTTATTCGGGGTCCAAAACTGGCAGACAAACTCATAGTGTTTGCCAATCCAGTGCTGCACATCCGAGTCTGAAATGTCTTTGCCAGCGCGCAAAAGATCGGCCAGATTCTTCGCAATCAGCTCGTGACCAGCGCGGTATTCATCGTATTTCTCATCCCGCTTATTGAAATCCTGGTGATGCGCGGTTGGCTCGAACATTGACATCCCACCAGCCTAGGGCTAACCACTTGGCCAACTTGTCGCCGCCTAGCCAATCGCTAGGCTTTAGCCATGGATTTCAACTTCACAGCCGAACTCTGGGAATGGCGCGGGCCTGCGCCCTTCTATTTCTTGTCGCTGCCGATTGAACTGGCTGACGAAATCAAAACCGCTGCCAGCTTGCTGTCTTATGGCT
>JBDLUE010000159.1:0-2640 GCA_039805505.1 Actinomycetota bacterium | reverse complement strand
CTCTTCTTCGCCGATGTAAATCTGCTGTGGGCGGCCAATCTTGGTGGCAGCATCCATGTTCATTTCGCGCCAGTGAGCAATCCATCCTGGAAGGCGACCGAGTGCGAACAACGCGGTGAACATGCGAGGCGGGAAACCAAGTGCCTTGTAGATAACCCCGGTGTAGAAGTCGACGTTTGGGTACAACTTGCGCTCGATGAAGTAGCTGTCGGACAACGCTGCTGCCTCAAGCTCCTTCGCAATGTCCAGTAGTGGATCCTTCACACCAAGCTCAGCAAGAACCTTGTCAGCGGTTGCCTTCACGATGCGAGCACGAGGGTCGAGGTTCTTGTACACGCGGTGGCCGAAGCCCATGAGACGGATTCCGTCTTCCTTGCTCTTCACTCGGTTTACAAAGTGCTGAACCGACTGGCCTGAGTTCTGAATCTCGGTAAGCATCTCAAGAACAGCCTCATTTGCGCCACCGTGAAGCGGGCCGAACAATGCGTTGATGCCAGAAGATATCGAGGCGAACATGTTTGCCTGGCTTGAACCGACCAAACGAACGGTCGAGGTCGAGCAGTTCTGTTCGTGGTCAGCGTGCAACACCAACAGGGTCTCTAGAGCCTGAGTCACAACGGGGTTCTGAACATAGGCTTCCGCCATGTTGCCAAAGTTCATGCGGAGGAAGTTCTCTACATAGCTCAGGCTGTTGTCTGGGTAAAGCAGCGCCTGGCCCAAGCTGTTCTTGTTGGCGTAGGCAGCCAAGACTGGCAACTTTGCGAGCAAACGAATGGTTGAAAGCTCAACCTGCTCAGGGTCGTTAGGGTCCAGGGAGTCCTGGTAGAAGGTTGAAAGGGCTGAAACGCCGGCGGCAAGAACAGCCATCGGGTGCGCGTTCTGAGGCATTGCCTGGAACAAATTCTTGAGGTCTTCGTGAACCAAAGTGTGGCGACGAATCTTCTCTTCGAACTTGGCCAACTCGGCGGGGGTTGGAAGCTCCCCGTAAATCAAAAGGAACGAGGTCTCTAGGAATGACTTGCTGCCAGCCAGCTGCTCGATCGGGTAGCCACGGTGACGCAAAATGCCGGCGCCACCATCGATGAAGGTGATGGCTGACTTGGTCGAAGCAGTGTTTACGAAACCCTGGTCATATGCAGTCAAACCTGTGATTGCAGTCAACTTAGAAATGTCTACGGCGGATGGGCCATCTACTGCCTGGATTACTGGGAATTCGGCGGTGACTTCACCATACGTGACGGTAACTTTGTCGCTCGAGGTCATCGAAGCTCCTGTGTCTCTCTAGCGCCCCTTGTTTGGGCTAAACCAAGCCTATGGCATCGCGAAGTCGACGCGCACCTTCGGCAATTTTGTCATCTGTTGCTGTGATCGAAAAGCGCACGTATTGGGTGCTGAAGTCGCCATAGAAAGTACCTGGCACGACAACGATGCCCAGGTCAGCCATGCGGTCAACGGTCTTGAAGCAGTCTTCGCCAAGCGTGGCCCAAAGGTATAGACCGGCCTCACTGTCTGCCAGCTGGAAGCCGTAATCACGCACTGCGCCAAGCAGAACCTCACGGCGCTCTCGGTAGATCTCTTTTTCGATTGCCACGTGCTCTTCGTCGCCGAGCGCAACCACCATGGCACGCTGGACGGGAAGCGGCGTGTTTAGACCTGAGTGCAGGCGCAGGTTTACCAAACCCTTGATCAAGGATGCTTCGCCCACGGCAAACGCTGCACGATAGCCGGCCATGTTTGATTGCTTACTCAGCGAGTAAACCGCCATGACACCTGCGTGGCTGTCGCCGCAAACGCGAGGGTCCAAAACCGACGGGATCAGCTTGTCTGACCATTCGTTCCAGCCGAGTTCGGCGTAGCATTCGTCGCTGGCCAATAACGCACCGAGTTCACGGGCGCGATCCACTGCAGCCTTCATCTCAGCAACATCCATGACGCGGCCATCAGGGTTTCCTGGTGAATTGATCCAAATCAGTTTCGCATTCGAAGGCCACTTTGCTGGGTCATCCTCGGAGACGATCTCTGCGCCGCAGAGGGCAGCGCCGACAACGTAAGCCGTGTAAGCGACCTTCGGTTGAACAACAACATCGCCCGGGCCGAGACCCATCAGGAGTGGAAGCCAGCTAATCAGTTCTTTTGAACCGATGGTTGGCATGACCTGCTCTGGCTTGAGACCAGGCACACCGCGTCGGCGACCAAACCACTCGACAACCGCTGCCTTGAACTCGGCAGAACCGCCGGTAGACGGATAGCCGGGGGCGTTTGAGGATGCGTTTAGCGCATCCTGGATGATGCTTGGGGTCGGATCGACCGGTGAACCAACCGAAAGGTCCACTGCCCCGCCCGGATGAAGGGCAGCCTTAGCCGCATAAGGCTTTAGCTGTTCCCAAGGGTATTCCGGGAGGCGATCAAACATGAAGTCTGGTGCAGGCTCGGTTAGGCCTGTGGAGGCAGAGCTGAAATGACGGCGTGGTCCTTTGCGACCTTGCCTACCTTGGCGGCGCCACCAGGCGAACCTAGGTCGTCGAAGAACTCAACGTTTGCCTTGTAGTACTCGGACCACTGCGATGGCAGGTCATCCTCGTAGTAGATGGCTTCAACCGGGCAAACCGGCTCGCACGCGCCACAGTCAACACACTCATC
>JBDLUE010000158.1:0-2708 GCA_039805505.1 Actinomycetota bacterium | reverse complement strand
GGCAGGCCAAACTTGTCGGCGATCAGCTTGATTGCCTTGAGGTTCAAGATGTCTAGCTCAGCAGGATACTGAGTGGTGCAGTGCAGGATGGTGCACTTCTGCTTCATGATCTGCTGAACGCGCGGGTCATCCCAGTAGCGGTCTAGCTCGGCGGCCGATGGGTAGGCGTCGGCACCGATGATGCCGTTGGCCTTAGCAAAACCGAAGGCGATGAATTTCAGCGACTGCTCAATCTCTGGGATGTTGGCCATACCGGTCGAAAGAATCACTGGCAGGTTCGAAAGGCCAGCCTCGACGAGCATCGGTGCGAAGGTTAGGTCGCCAGAGGCAACCTTGACCAGCGGGATGTGTAGTTCGTCGATTAGGAAGGCGAGTTCGTCGAGATCGAAACCGGTAGACAGGAAGCCGATGTTCTTGGCCTTGGCGTGGTCGCGAAGGCGAGCAAACTCTTCGTGTGAAAGCTCTAGGCCCTTCAGGAGATCCCACTGCGAACGGGTGTCGCCGTCGCCCTTCTTCTGGTATTCGGCGAGCTGGGCATCCTTGCGGGCAAGCTTGTCGGCCGAGAAGGTCTGGAACTTGATGATGTCGGCGCCGGCCTCAAGTGCAACGTCGATCATCTCGATGGCGCGCTCGACAGAACCGTTGTGGTTCACTCCGGCTTCGGCAATGATCAGAACTTTTTCGCTCATGCTTGGTCTCTAAATCTCTTCTTTGGTGGGCTTGGTAGGTCAAACTTGGTCAGCAGTTCGGCGGCCTTCTTTGCGAAACCGGCGGTGCCGAACGGTGATGGGGCCGAGGCGGCAAGAGCCTTGAATTCGGGGGTTAGCGCCTTTTGTAGACCAGCAAGAATCTCGTTGCGGTTGAAGATGCCTGACTCGATGCCGTCGACCTTGATCACACCGGCACCCATTGGGCGACCCTCTTGGCGGTTGCCAATCAAGACCGAAGCCTTGCCAAAAATTGGTGCTTCGAGAACCGTCGAGGATGAGTTGCCGGTGACCACATCGACCTCACGCATTACCGAGAGATAGCCGAGCTGGCCGAATGATTCGACGTATGAAACGTGGTCTGGGTGTGCCTCGGTAAAAGCGGCAATTGAAGCGCGCACGTCATCTGACCCAATGTCGTTGTTGGTGCCGGTGATGATCAGCTGAACGTGGCCGTCGGCGGCGGTCGCTGCCTCCATCGCTGCAAGCAGTTCGTCGATCATGAACTTAGCCGAAGCAACATCGAAGGCCGCCGGGTGGAAGGTCATCAAGATGTTCTTCGCGCCAAAGCGAATGCCGAACTTGTGCTCAAGCTCTTCGCGAGACATGAGCTGAAGGTCATTGATTGCGTCGAGCACCGGAGCACCGAAGTTGAACACGCGACCCGGCTCTTCACCGAGCTGCAGCACACGTGCGCGGTGTTCTTCGGTGGTGGTTAGGTGCAGGTAGGAAAGCTTGGTGATTGAGTGGCGCAGCGAGTCATCCATGGCGCCAAGGGTCAGTTCGCCCCCGTGGATGTGAGCGACCGGAATCAACAGAATCGTTGCAGCCGTCGCCATCGCAAATGCTTCGAGGCGGTCGCCTAGAACGACTACTACGTCAGGCTTTAAGTGATTCAAAATCAGTGAGAACTTGGCAACGGCTTCGCCGGTTTCAACCGCTGCGGTTAGCGAGGCAGAACCCTCTTCACCGAGCAGGTCTTTGGTCGGTTCGGCGGCCCAGATGTCTACCTCGGCAGCCGGTGCATAACCATCGCGCACGATCTCTTCGATGGTGCGCCCGTGCTCTTCGGATAGGTGGGTTCCAGTGACAATCAACTGCAGGTCAACCGTCGGGTTGTCGCCCTCGGAGGCTGCCGAAAGCTCGGCAATCAGCGGCCGCAACAGGCCATAATCGGCACGGGTGCCGGTCATCACCGCGATCTTGCGCGCCAGGTCAGCCATCGACTAAACCCTAGAGGCCCTGCGCCAAGCGAGGGGTTGAAGGCAAGCAAATCAAGGATGCGTGCAACGCGGTTGCAGTTGAAACATCGCCAACCGGAGCCGAGGCATACATGCGCTGCTTGTGAAGTAGGTTCCACATTGGGCGAACCATTAGGCCGGCATCGTGGCAGGCCTGCATTAGTTCGTCGCGCCTTTCGAGTGAAGGCTCGTCGAGCTGAACTGCACACAACCAGTAGTTCGAAACGGTGCCCTCAGGTTCGAATACAAACTTCAAACCTTCGATGTCTGCGAACGCCTCGCCATAGGCCAAGGCGAGCTGGCGCTTCTGCTCTAGGAAGCGTGGGTACTTGTCGAGCTGAGCCATGCCTAGTGCGGCGTTTAGGTTCGGCATGCGATAGTTCCAGGCGATCTCGTCGTGCTCGAACTCCCACTTGTGCGGCAACTTGGCAGTCGTGGTGACGTGCTTGGCGCGACGACCGATTTCGTCATCGTTGGTCAAGATCACGCCGCCACCGCCGGTGGTCACGATCTTGTTGCCGTTGAACGAAATCATGCTGGTGAGGCCGAAGGTTCCGGTGTGCTGAAGCTCGCCGGCCGAGTTCGTCACGAATGAACCGAGTGATTCGGCTGAGTCTTCGACAACCGGCACGCCATACTCGGCGGCAATCGCACAGATCTCTTCGATCTTGACCGGGTGACCGAGCGTGTGCATCGGTGAAATCGCTGCGATGCGTCGGCCAGACTCAGGGTTGATCAACACGCCGTTTTCGCTGGTGCA
>JBDLUE010000157.1:0-2712 GCA_039805505.1 Actinomycetota bacterium | reverse complement strand
GCCACAGGCCTGAACAGCGGTCAACTGAGCTGCTGCCTTAGCTGCGGCCGAGTTGCTTGCCGAGTAGGCAACACACTGGATGGTGTCGTTCTTTAGGTTTGCTAGAGCCGCGTGACGAATCTCGTCAGCTGCTGACTCAGAGATTGACTTAGCGCCGGCCTTGATTGCTACAGGTCGAACTGGAACATTGGCAACAACAACCGGAGCAACATACTTGATGGCGTCCTGAAGGATGATCGAGCCGGTGTTGAAGGTCAACACTAGGTCAGCGGTCTTGCCTGCTTCGCCCTGAGGAACGGTCATGGTGATCTGACCGGTCTTGCCCAGGATGAAGTCGATTGACTTGTTTGCGATTTTTGCAGATACCAAACCGGTGAAGTCACCAGCTGATAGCGCAACGCTACCGCCAAGTGAAGCCATTGGCTTGTTCAATGCCAAGAACGCTGGAACCAAAGGCTGAACTGCAGCTGGAACAGGCTTCAACATGTTGCGAGCCTGCTCTGCGCTTAGCGCCGGAGTGGAATTGTTCTGCGAGGAGCTTCCCGAGATAACCATTGGGATTGATACAGACGCAGTCACCGCATAGGAACTCACGTTACCCGTGCCACGCTCAATCCAAACAAGTTTCGAACCGGCAAGGTTTGCCACAGTGTTGCTAGAGCCGCCGAAGCGGTAGTAAGTGTTGCTTAGGTTTAGAGGGTTGGTGCTTACTCGAGACTGACCTACTGACAGAGAGTGCAGGTTTTCGCATGCAAATGCGCTCGGGTTGAAGTAACCGTTCATGTTTGATGCGGCGCTAACGCTTTGACCACAAATCAGCCATTCACCTGACGGGCTACCGACCGCCCAAACTCCGGTGGTTGCAGTGACCGTCGAACCAGAAAGCGCGATTGTAGGCGCGGTTGTTAGCACATCTGGGCATTCCCATCGTGCGCGAAGGTCGAGAGACGCACCGTAAGGTGTGTATGGAAAACTGACGTTGCTGAACATGATTCCGCCTCGCCACTCCTGCCACTGAACAAAGGTGCAGCCTGGCTTGGTCGCGACTTGTGCAGACGCGATCGTGTTGCCGGTGGTCACAGATTCAGTTAGTGTCTGTTGGCTATTTGAGCTCATGGTTCCGCCGGTGCCAGCATCCCAGGTGATAGAGGTAGCCGCGAAGGCAGGTTCAGAAGCCACAAGGTTTCCGCCAACGGCAAGCAGCATGGCTGCGCCAATAGAGACAATTTTTTTAAGAGAGATTGAACTAGTCATAGGCAATATGAAACCAATAACCGGACTAAAGACAGGCCTAAATTAGGGGGTTACCCCAGAAAATCAAGCGACCTGTGTCGCGCTAGCCAACCTGTTCGGCGTGACGCTTTCCGCGGGTGTGAGTGTCTTTGTGCTCAGAGTGCGATGGGTCTGCATAGCAGGTGTCGCAAAGCAGAACTAGATCCTTGCAGCCAACGTTCGCGCAGTTGCGGAAAGAGTTGGTACCGCCACCGCAGTTTTCACACTCGCCGATGACCTTGGCCTCATCGCTGAAGTCTTGAACCATGCGGTCATCAAAGATGTAAAGCGAGCCTTCCCAGAGGCCCTTGTCTTTGAAGGTCTCGCCATAGCGAACGATGCCGCCATCAATTTGGTAGACCTCTTTAAAGCCGCGCTTGATCATGACGGCTGACAAAATCTCGCAACGGATTCCGCCCGTGCAATAGGTCACGATCGGCTTGTCCTTGATGTGGTCATACTTGCCAGATTCAAGTTCGGCAATGAAGTCGTGTGAAGTTTCTACGTCGGGCACGATGGCGTTCTTGAACTTGCCGATCTTGGCCTCGAACGCGTTGCGGCCATCGAAGAAGACGACCTCGTCGCCGCGCTCTTCAACAAGCTTGTTTACCTGGGCTGGCTTTAGGTGCTTGCCGCCGTTGGTGACGCCCGACTTGTCTACCTTCACTTCATCCGGGGCTCTGAATGCAACTAGCTCAGGGCGGTTCTTGACCGAAAGGCGAGGGAAGTCGTTGCCGGTGCCGTCTGACCACTTGAAATCGATCTTGCCGAAGCCCGGATACTCGCGAGTCTGGCGCACATACTTCTTCAGCGCCATCATGTCGCCACCAAGGGTGCCGTTAATGCCGTGCTCAGAAACGATGATGCGACCCTTTAGGCCGAGCGACTCACAAAGAGTCTTCTGCCAAAGCTTTAGGGCAACCGGGTCTGCCACTGGGGCAAAGCCGTAATACAAGATGATTTTTTGTAGATCCACAATCCCATTCTAAACCCGCACCCATTTATGTCGGCGGGGCGATTTAGGATAAAGGAATGAGCATGAAACCAGGCATTGACGCCAACGATCTCAACCCATCAATCCGCCCACAGGATGACCTGTTCCGACATGTGAATGGCAAGTGGTTCGCCGAGGTGGAAATCCCTGAAGACAAGGCAATCTACGGTGCGTTCGCGATGCTCGCCGATGACTCTGAAGCCGCGGTTCGCGAGGTCCTCGAAGAAGCCGCCGCCAACCCACTGCCTGGTGTTAGCCAGCAGATCGGTGACCTCTATGCCTCTTTCTTGGATGAAGAGCGCGCCAACGAACTCGGTGCCGCACCAATCGCCGCCGACCTAAAGCTGATCGAGCAGGTGCGTCAGATCGACGACGCCACCAAGTTGCTTGGTGAATACGAAAACCTCGGTCTCTCTGGCCTATTCGGCATTTGGGTCGACAACGAT
>JBDLUE010000156.1:0-2734 GCA_039805505.1 Actinomycetota bacterium | reverse complement strand
GCGCACTTCGAAACAAGCTGCAGGGGCGATGTAACCCTGGGCTTCGATTTCCTTCCAAGGTGCATCGAAACGCTTGGGGCCGATGAGTGAGAATACGTCGCCCTCTTTGCCGTCTTCGCGCACGAGGGTTGCAGTCAAACCGAGGCGTCGGCGTGCCTGAAGATCTGCGCTCATCTTGAAAATTGGGGCCGGCAGCAGGTGCACTTCGTCATAAACGATAAGGCCCCAGTCGTTGGCATTTAGCAGTGCCAGGTGGGCATACTCGTTCTTTCGCTTCGTGGTCAGAATCTGATACGTCGCGATGGTTACCGGCTTAATCTCTTTTACTGACCCCGAGTACTCGCCGATTTCATCCTCGGTCAAGGTGGTGCGACGAAGCAGTTCGTTTTTCCACTGGCGGGCAGATACGGTGTTGGTAACCAGGATGAGAGTGTTGGTTTTAGCCGTAGCCATCGCCGCTGCGCCGACAATCGTCTTTCCGGCACCACAGGGGAGCACGACAACGCCAGAGCCGCCAGCCCAGAACTTCTCGACGGCTTGGGTTTGGTAGTCGCGAATCTTCCAGTCATCCGAGCTCGACAGGTCAATCTCGTGAGGGGTTCCCTCGGCGTAGCCTGCAAAGTCTTCGGCCGGCCAACCCAGCTTCAAAAGTTCCTGCTTGACCTGACCTCGCGCCCAGTCCTGAATCTTGAATGCCTCGTTGCCAACCGGGCCATCGAGCAGCAGTGAGATTTTGCGGTTGCGGCTAGCCTCGAGCAGCACGGCTCGGTCAGTTGAGAATAGTTCGAGTTGGTCGTTCTCGCCGCGGCGAATTGATAGGCGTCCATAGCGAGACATCGTTTCTGTGATGTCCTGGCGAACCGTTGATGGAATCGGGAACTTTGCATACTTGTCGAGCACGCCGATTACGAAATCTGAATCGTGACCCGCGGCACGTGCATTCCAAAGGCCGAGGCGCGTAATGCGGTAGGTGTGGATATGCTCAGGAGCCCGCTCTAGTTCGGCAAAAATTGCCAGGTCGTGGCGTGCGTCGGCAGCATCCGGGTGGTCGACTTCGAGCAGAGCAGTCTTATCGCTCTGAACAATCAACGGTCCCATGGTCATCCTTATAGCCTATTAGCCCAGCGAGACTCTTGTGATGCTAGCCAGCGGAAGCGTACGTTCAATGTCTGCTTTTTTGTCCTTGGCACGAAGGCGACCGTTTGCGAAACCAATTGGTTCCAGAGTGAACTCAAGCTCTGCACCGGTGTTGGTAATAACCCCAATGACGATGATGGATTTGTTTTTGATTGCCAGCTGAATCGAGCGAACCAGGTCGTCGCCATCCGGCTCTGAGCCCAACTTCTCTTCTTGCTCGCGCAGGCGTTGAATGTCGGCATCGACGGTGGTGGGGTTTGCCGACTGCTCGCTGGTTCCCAGTGGAGTCCGAGGCGAAACGATGACTCCCTTGGAGTCAACTCGAACGGCACTGAACCCCGCCTCTCGGAGGCCGAAATAAACCATCTCAGGTTCGAAGCGACAGCCGATCGAACCATCGGGCAGCGCATACATGGCGAAGGGTTTCAATTTTGATTCGTTCAGGATTTGGGCAAGCAAAATCGAGTCAAGCGATTTAATTACGCTCTTGGTTTCGAGCTCACCGGCGCCCACGGTCAAACGTCCGAATCGTTGGGCAGCCTCGCGAATCAAGTAGTCCACCGGCTGTGGCAGCGGCTTGCCGGTCAGTTCAAGAAGCCAAGCACGGATGTCTTCCTCGCTCAGGCCTGTTTCGAGGCCGTGGCTGATGCTGAGCGCCGACATTCGGTAAGTCGAAGCCATACCAATTTGCTCGGTGTCGGCAAAGCGGCGCACGGCAATCTCAACATCGGTCGGCAGCGGCCCCGGTGCAATCAACGACAGATCGGCCTGGCAGATGAGTCTTCGCTGAGGCGTCGGCAGAAAACCGTTCGCGGCGCTCGCCGCAACATCGAGGTTGCCCGCCAGCGCCGTTAGCGCCCAGCTGCTTAGCCAGCCATTGTGCGACAGTCCGATTCGTTCGGCGAACGAGACGACACGGCTGATCCGTGAACTCACCGCGCCATCTGCATAGGGGTAGTTCTCGCGCAGTTCACGCTTGAGTGACACCATGGCCATCGCCTGATTGCCCTTGATGCTCTCGAGTAAGTCGGTCGCTGAACTTGCGCCGAGCAGCAGCAGCCAGACTTGCATCAGGTGTTGGTTGCGGCGTTCTGGCTGCCAGTCGAGCCAGGTCAATGCCTGAGGGCCGAGTTGCCAGCGCCCATTTGCCAGACCGATTAGGTCGGCATGGTTAGCCAATTCGTAAATTTCGCGGGCAAATTCGTTGGTTTGACGCAAGTGCTGAGCCAGTCGCTTGATGTCTGGCAAGCCCACATTCTTCTTGCCGACTTCACGAATGAATCTTTGCTCAACATCGAACACGAGCTCGGTGAGTGCCTGGCTTGATTCAAACGCGGCGATGCCCGCATCCCGGTCGACCTCAGCTTGGCTGGGTGCGACTTCGTCGACTGCGTCGCCGTGAACAGGTTTGTTATCGAGCGCTAAAGCTTGAAGACAAGCAGCGGTGGAATCGAAAAGTTCATACGCGCCATCGGCGTTTCGGTCGATGAGCATCATCCGTTGCAGGCGCTCGGCTGCAACATCGTCTGGTTGCTTTCCATCCAGGATGGCGACCAGCGCAGCAATCTGTGGCTTTGGAAGGCCGGCAACCGTGCTG
>JBDLUE010000155.1:0-2738 GCA_039805505.1 Actinomycetota bacterium | reverse complement strand
TAGACCGGCTAGCTCGTAACCACCCGCTGATTTGTTGGTCTGAACGTAGGTCAGGTAGGTGATGATGTCCTTCTTGTCAGTCGGAGTCAGGTTGGCATCATTGAAAACAGGCATGTTCTGTGGCCCGGTAAGCATCGCTTCGTAGATGTGCTCGGCCTTGACCTTCATCAGGCTCGGGGCATACTTGCCCTGAGTTAGTGCGCCACCGGCACCAACGGCGTTGTGACACATGGCACAGTTGATGCGGAAGAGCTCGCCACCGCGCTCTGAGTCACCGTCTGCAGCAATCTGTGCAGCGGTAGGGATTGCTGGGCCGGGGGCTAGCGAGGCAACGTACGCCGCCATGGCGTCTGACTGCTCCTGGGTGAACTGAACCGGCTTAACCATGAGCTGTGGGCCAGAGGCCTGGCCAGGCATACGTCCGGTCTCAACCTGGAAAGCCACCGAAGCGGCGCCTACTCCAATGAGGCTTGGAGCGTTGACTGAGCCCTCGGCGTTCTTGCCGTGGCAACTCGCACAGTTAGACAGGAAGAGCTTGCGCCCTTCGTCAATCTGCGCGGCGCTTGCTGCTGCGGTTGCTGGAGCGACGTTCTCAACTGCTGCGGTTGCAGCTGCATAGCCACCACCGCTGACGGCTAGACCGGCCGCGATGACCAGGATTGCTGCCATTGGGTGACGACGTGCACCGTTAGCGTTTCGCTTCATAAAAGCCATAACTAAGTTCTCCGTTGTTTATTTCAATACGTAAACGATTAGGAATAGGCCGATCCAGACCACGTCAACGAAGTGCCAGTAGTAAGACACAACAATCGCGCTGGTTGCCTCAAAGTGACCAAATTTCTTGGCTGCATAGGTTCGGCCAATGATGATCAAGAATGCAATCAGACCGCCGGTCACGTGAAGTGCGTGGAAGCCGGTGGTGATGTAGAAGGCGCTGCCGTAAGAGTTTGCATCCAGTGCAACACCCTCAGAAATCAGAGTCGCGTACTCCCAAACCTGACCTGCAACGAAGACCGCGCCGAGTAGGTAGCTCAGGAAGAACCACTCAACCATTCCCCACTTGACAGGGGAGAGGCCGGTTGCTCGAGGCTGAAGTCGCTCGGCAGCGAAAACACCAAACTGAGCGGTGAACGAAGACGCCACCAGAATCAGGGTGTTAACGAGTGCGAACGGGACGTTCAGAATCGCGGTGTCGTGGGCCCAAATCTCTGGAGAGTTGGCGCGTAGGCTGAAGTACATTGCGAACAGGGCCGCAAAGAACATCACCTCGCTGCCAAGCCAAACGATTGTTCCTACCGAAGTGGAACTAGGGCGATTGATTGCAGGCTGCGTCAAAGTAGTCGAAGACATGCTTAAATACTAACCCCGCGAGGGCAGTCAATCGTTCAAAAAACGCCGTTTTCCTCGGCAATTTCGGGCAATAAACTTGATGTCATGACTAGCGCATTGAACTGGCCCTCGATTCTCGGCAAACTACTGCTCAAGAATGACCTTGAGCGTGTCGAGGCCAACTGGGCCATGCGCGAAATTATGGCCGGCGACGCAACTGAGGCACAGGTCGGAGCATTCATGATGGCCCTCCGCGCCAAGGGTGAAACGGTTGCCGAACTATCCGGTTTAGTCGACATCATGCTGCAGAACGCGGTCATCCTGAGCACCGGACCCGATGCCGTCGATATCGTCGGCACCGGCGGTGACCTGCACGGAACCGTCAACATCTCGAGCATGGCTTCTATCCTCACCGCAAGTGCAGGCATCCCAGTTATGAAGCACGGTTCCAGGTCGGCTTCGGGAAAGACGGGCTCTTCGGAGATGCTTGAAGTTCTGGGTGTTCGCCTAGATCTGTCACCGATTCGCGTTACCGAAATCTTCAAGGAATGCGGCATCACCTTTTTCTTTGCACCTGTGTTTCACCCGGCCATGCGCCACGTGGCGCCGATTCGCAAGCAGCTTGGCGTGCCAACCACTTTCAATTTCCTGGGTCCTTTGGCTAACCCGGCACAGCCGATTGCAACCTCGTTGGGTGTCGCAAACCAGGTCGTAGCACCGCTGATGGCTGCAGAAATGGCTGCTCGCGGGCGCACTGCGCTGGTTTTTAGGGGCGAAGACGGCCTTGATGAGCTCACCACGACCGGAACTAGTCAAATTTGGCAGGTGTCCGGGGGAGAGGTGCGGGAATTTACCCTCGACCCGAGCGATTTTGGCATCAAGCGTGCGTCAATCGAACAGCTGATCGGTGGCGACGCTCAAGCGAACGCCGAGACCGCCAATCGACTGTTTGCAGGGGAAACTGCAGGCAACCTTTCGGCCATCCGTGACATCGTGATTTTGAACGCGGCTGGCGGGGTAGTGGCATACGAACTTGCCAAGGATGCCTCGCGAGCTGAGGTCGAATTAGTCGTGAGATTCGAGGACGCAATCTTGCGAGTTACCAACGCCTTGGATTCGGGAGCCGCGCAGGCGAGACTCACCAAGTGGATCGCCGCAACGCAGCTCTAACGCGCAGCTCACAAGTCTCAGGCCAGAAACGCACCGAACAGAACTCGGGCGGGAGTGGCTTATAAACATTACTTGACATAATGTTCATTATCGGCGTTAGGGGTTCAGGCTGGGAAGTGGTTGCGAATCAACTCGGTCAGCCCGTGCGGGCCAACCTGCTCACTTGTTTCGATTAATTCGGTGAGACTCCACCAGCGGTACTCGAGAACATCACGACGTTCATCTTCGGTCCATCCAGA
>JBDLUE010000154.1:0-2794 GCA_039805505.1 Actinomycetota bacterium | reverse complement strand
GAGTATGACAACGAGGGAAAGCTGATTGGCTCGGACCAAATCACACTTGAGCCAGTCACTATCACCTGGGCAATCAACGAACTTTTGCCAGCGCTGGTCTTGCTCGGTCTTGCGGTTGTCGGAATCTATTGGACCATCATCTCGCGCAATAAAGAGGTAAACGCTTGAAGTATTTCGCTAGTGGGCTGCTCTTCGACAACGATGGCGTGCTCGTAGATTCGCACAGCGCGGCCGTCGAGGCCTGGGGTCTCTGGGCTTCAGAGTTCGCTCCACACGTTAACTGGAACGACCCGGCCAACGCTGGGCAGCGTGCCGAGGACCTAGTTCGTCGCTGGATTGCCTCGCCAGATCTTTTCGAGCAGGCAAACGATCGCATCAACCAGCTCGAACAAGAGTCGGCCCACGCCACTATCGCGCTCGCCGGAGCCGTCGACCTTTTACACTCGATCGTCGATGACATCTGGACCGTGTGCACCTCGGCAAACACCAACCTTGGTCGGGCTCGTCTCGAGGCGGCTGGGCTGCCGGTGCCAAAGCATCTGGTGACCGCGAACCACGTTGAGCGCGGCAAGCCGCACCCAGACCCATACTTGCTCGGCGCCGAGCGGTTGGGCTTCGACCCAGCCGATTGTGTGGTCTTCGAGGATGCCGTCGCCGGCGCTCAGGCTGCCCTAGAGGCGGGCGTTGGGCTCGTGGTTGGCGTGTCAGAGTTCGCACTTGCGACCGAGGCCGACATCGTGGTTCGAGACCTCACCGGAATAACTTTCGACGGTGAAGTCTTGTTCATCCCAGACAAGAACCGACTCCGCTAGTCGGTCTCACCAATCTGAAGGAGCCGACAATGGCTGAAGTAACTTATTACGGTGCCGACTGGTGCGTTGACTGCCGCCGCTCAAAGGCGTTCATGCTCAAACACAACGTTGAGTTCGTCGAGAACAATGTTGAAGAGAGCGCAGAGCTCGCAGCCAAGGCAGAGTCGATCGCTGGGCGCAAGAACATCCCGGTTATTCAATTCAAGGATGGCGCGTTTCTGGTTGAGCCTTCGGATGTTGACTTGCAGGCAGCGCTCGCCGAACGAGGGCTGATTTAGGACATTTAAAAATTGTCCGCGACCGAGAGTACTCTGAACTCAAGGCTGGCTTAGCCTCTCAGTTTAGAAATCGTGGTCGATAAAGATGCGTACGCGTATCGGTAGAACGTTTGTCTCGAGTCTCCTCGCGATCGCATTGGCGAGTTTCGGCGTTGGGCCAGCAGTAGTTTCCAGCGCTCAGGCCGCTGGGGCGACCGCACAGACCATCACCCCCGGCCCACTGCCAAGCACGGCCCAAATCAATCAGTCGTTCGGAATGAGCGCAACCGCCAGCTCGGGGTTGCCGGTGGAAATCACCGTTTCGGGTTCACCAGCCAATGTTTGTAACGCCTCTTCAAGTTCCTTCTTCGTGGTCGAAGCGGCTGGCACCTGCGTGATTACCTTCGAACAAGCGGGCGATGCAACCTATGCTGCGGCCCCGCCGGTAAGCGTTTCGATCACCGTTGAAGGCGCGCAACAAGTCATTACCGCCGCCCCGGCACTCTATGTTCAAGTCGGCAGCACCGGGCAAATCACTGCCACCTCATCTGCTGGGTTAGCGCTTCAGTATTCCGTCATTTCGTTGGGAACCCCGAATTGCTCGGTGACTTCAAGAGGAGTGGTGACCGGCATCACGGTCGGCCCTTGCACAGTGCTTCTCAGCGCTCGCGGAACCTCGATTTTTGCGCCGGCAACCAGTGTGAACCAAAGTGTTTGGGTGACCGCGTTGCCGGCGGCTCCTTCAGCACCGGAAGCACCGACTTCGGTCACTCCGATTTCTCCTAGCATTCCCGGCCCGACGACCAACTCGGGTGACATCGTTTTCATCTTGGATGAAGTTGCGACCAAGAAGTTGAAGCCTTCGCTCGATGCCAAAGATGTGCAGGCCGCAACCGGAGGCCTCATGGTGTTCAAGGGTCGCAATCTTCTTGCGATCGAGCAGGTTTTTGTTGGCGACAACATCTTGGTGAAGATCATCAAGAGCACGGACGCCGAGATTGAGCTTGAGTTGCCGAAGGCATCCTTGGTCGGTTTGCAGACCATCAAGTTGAAGGGTGCTGGGGGCGAGAAGTCTTATGAGGAAGCCGTGAAGTATCTGGCTGCACCGGTTGTCTTGAAGCCGGTTACGAAAATCTTGAAGGGCTTTAAGGCCAACCAAACCGTTCTAACCAAATCGCAGAAAGCCGCGCTCAAGGCTTTCGTGAAGTCTGTTGGCAAATACAAACTGGTTGAATGCCGCGGGCTCACCAAGCCGATTTACCTGGCCTGCAAGTATCTGAAGACCATATACAAAGCCGGCCGCGTAAAGGTCACGAAGGTTAAGTTGAAGAGTTCGAGCGCTGCCGCAAAACAGGTTCGCCTAGTTTTTAGCAGATAGCTCTAGCCAAAACTCGAACCTTCAAGTAGGCTATGAACGTTACGCATTCGTAACAGTAGTCGTTTGCAGCAGATCATTTGAATCATGTGGCCACCAAAGTGCCGCCTCTGAGATCTGCCAGTCTTTTCCTCTAAATGAGAATCCGCCGTATTGCGGATGTACTTCTTGTGTGTGGGTTTAGCGCTGTTCGACTAGCCCATCGGTTCAGAACAGCTACTCCCTGTTAGAACCAACACAATTGAAGAAGGAAATACAACTATGCCTGGATATGGCAAAACTCCGTCGCGCGCGCCTAAGGGTGCCGCTGGCAAAAACTTTAAGTCAAAGGAAGACGGCCGTGGCGGCCG
>JBDLUE010000153.1:0-2805 GCA_039805505.1 Actinomycetota bacterium | reverse complement strand
TTGCCGGCACCGTTAGGGCCGATGATTCCGATGAGTTCACCCTGGTTGGCGACCAAAGAACAGTCGTTCAGAATGTTGATGCCAGGCAGGTAGCCGGCAACTAGGTTCTCGGCGTATACAACTGGAGTTTGAGACATTAGTTGCCTTCCTTTGCATCACCCATGGTGACATCGCCAAGGTCGCTGTTTGCGTGAGCGCCAAGGTAAGCGTCGATAACGGCTGGGTTCTTCATGACCTCGGCCGGTGGGCCTTCTGCCACAACCTTGCCTTCAGCCATAACGATGACCCAGTCAGAGATGTGACGAACCATGTGCATGTCGTGTTCAACGAATAGCACGGTGGTGCCGTTGTCCTTTAGACCCTTGATGTGCTCTAGCAGGCTCTGAGTTAGAGCCGGGTTAACACCAGCCATCGGCTCGTCGAGCATGACCAACTTAGGGTCGCTCATGAGCGCACGGGCCATCTCGAGAAGCTTGCGCTGACCACCCGAAAGGGCAGCTGCGTAGTCTTCACGTTTTGCATCCAGCTTGAAGCGCTTTAGAAGCTCATCCGCCTTCGCGGTGATCTTTGCCTCGTGACGCTTCCATGCTGGGCGAAGGAATGAAGCCAGGAAACCTTCACCCGGGTTCTTCTGGTCGCCTAGACGCATGTTGTCAATGACGGTCAAAAGGCTCAGGGCCTTGGTGAGCTGGAAGGTGCGGATCATGCCTAGGCGGGCAACCTTGTAGGACGCAACGCCGGCAAGCTTGTGGCCGTCAAAGACCCATTCGCCGGTGTTTGGCTTGTCGAAGCCAGTCAAAAGGTTGAACATCGTGGTCTTACCGGCACCGTTTGGGCCGATAAGTGCGGTGATCTGCCCGCGTGGAATCTCCATGTGCTCGACGTTGACAGCGGTTAGACCGCCGAACTGACGAGTTACGTTTGAGGCAACAAGGATCGGGTCAACCTTCTTGCAGCCTGGTGCTGGTTCGCCAACAGAAATCTGATTAGCCATTGAACTGCAACTCCTTCTTGTTTCCGAAGATGCCCTGAGGGCGGAAGATCACTAGCAACATCAGCACGAGGCCGACGAGCAAGAAACGAATCTGGCCAACCTGAGCGATGTCGAGGAACGGCAACCAACCAAGGGTTACTAGGCCTTCCATCAGGCTCTGGGTGAACATCAAGAGGGCGAAGAAGGTCATACCGCCGACAATCGGGCCCAGGATGGTAGCCGCGCCACCAAGCAACAGGATGGTCCAAATCATGAAGGTGAAGTTGGTTCCCCAGGTCTGTGGCTGGTTGGTCTGTGATGACATCACGAACAACATTCCACCGAGGCTGGCGATGCTTCCACCGATGACTAGAGACTGGATCTTGTAAGAGAACACGTTCTTGCCTAGAGCGCGAGCCGCATCTTCGTCTTCGCGGATGCCCTTGAGCACGCGACCCCATGGGCTGCGAGTTAGAAGCAACATAACCAAGGCAGCAACTGCAACAAGAGACCATCCGACGATGCGAATCCAAAGTTCCTTTTCAGAGAACTCAAGCGCACCAAGAGGGTAGCGACCCTCTGGGATTGGGTTGTAGCTGTAGAAGTCTTCACCGAACTGGCTCAGACCGTTAGCACCACCGGTGACCTCGTCATAAGCCGAGGTGGCGAAAGCAAAGCGCAGCGCCTGAGCGGCTGCGATTGTCACGATTGCCAGGTAGTCGGCGCGAAGTCGCAGGGTAGGAATACCGAGCACAACTGCGAAGGCAGCCGAGCAAAGCAGACCGAATGCAACCGAGCCCCACATGTTCCAGCCAAAGCTGAGGGTGGCGATCGCGTAGCCGTATGCGCCCAGAGCAGCAAACGCTGCCTGGCCGAAGTTGAGCAAACCGGTGAAACCGAAGTGCATTGCGAGACCTAGAGCACAGAGCACGTATGCAGCTGTGTAGGCACCAATCAACTCACCGCCGGTGAGGTTGAGAATATTTAGCCAATCCATCGTCTACTCCTTAGCCGATTCTCTGCTTTTTACCGAGAACACCCTGAGGGCGCACGATCAAAATCACGATTAGAACAACCAAGGCGGCTGCATACTTGAGCTCGTTCGGGATGAACATCGAAGAAACCTCGACGACCATACCGATGATGAGGGCACCAACGGTTGCACCTAGAGCGGTTCCAAGACCACCAAGGGTCACGGCTGCGAACAAGAGCAACAGGATGTCGAAACCGGTGAGCCAGTTGGCCTGGAACTGCAAGCCGTAAAGCACGCCGGCAAGACCGGTTAGCGCTGCAGCAACGATCCAGACGATGCGGATGATGCGCTCAACGTCGATTCCAGTTGCGGCTGCTAGTGAAGGGTTGTCGCTCACTGCGCGGGTTGCCTTACCGATGCGAGTTCTGGTTAGGAATAGTGCGACGCCGGCCAGGATAACTACACAGATAACGAGGCTGACTAGAGCGATGTCGCTGGTGTAGATCGGGCCAAGCTGGATGATGTTTCCACCGCCACCGATGTCCTTGGTGTCGCCACCGAACACTAGAAGCAAGATGTAGCGGGCCACGATTGAGAAACCAATCGAGACGATCATCATCTGGTTCAAGCCCATACGACGCTTGCGCAGTGGCTTCCAGAGACCGGCATCCTGAGCCCAACCAAAGGCGGCGACGACTACGACAGCGCCTAGAGCTGAGACAAGGATGTTCAAGCCGAAGCCCTGGTAGAAGACCCACATGAACAAAGCGCCCAGGGTGACCATTTCACCGTGTGCGAAGTTGTTCAAACCTGTGGTTCCGAAGATCAATGAGATGCCGATTGCTGCGATGGCAAGCAA
>JBDLUE010000152.1:0-2811 GCA_039805505.1 Actinomycetota bacterium | reverse complement strand
CAAGCGATGACCTATCTAGTTCTAAATGCTGTGTTTATAGCGGTGGCTTTGCTTGCGCTTTTGCTGGTGCCAAGAAACCGCTGGCCGGCATACCTGATTGCGATGTTGCCGATGTTGGCACTCACTGCCGTGTTCGACAACCTGATTATCGCCTCTGGCATCGTTGCCTATGACGCAAGCAAAATCTCGGGGCTCTTCATCGGCTTAGCGCCAATCGAGGACTTCGCCTATACGATTGCGGCAGTGCTGATTGTTCCCTCGGTTTGGTCGGTCATGACTAAACGCAAACAAAAGCAGGCGGAGAAGAAGTGATTGAGAGCATCAAGACGCTGTTCTGGGCGTCGCGACCGATTTCTTGGATCAACACCGCCTACCCTTTCGCCGTTGCCTACTTATTGACCACCGGCTCGATCGATGTAACTCTGGTCGTTGGCACCCTGTTTTTCTTGATCCCCTACAACCTGCTCATGTATGGAATCAACGATGTCTTTGACTATGAAAGCGACCTGCGAAACCCGCGCAAGGGTGGCATTGAAGGTTCACTTCTCGAACCGAGGTTTCACAGACTCACGGTGGTTTCGGCCGTTGCTAGCTGTGTGCCATTCATCCTCTATCTGACCTTTGTCGGAACCTCAGAGTCAACTGGTTGGCTTTATCTGTTTCTGTTTACCGTTATTGCCTACAGCGCTCGCGGGCTTCGATTCAAAGAGAAGCCTTTTCTCGACTCACTAACCTCGGCTAGCCACTTCGTTGGCCCAGCAGTGTTCGGGCTGTCTTTGGCCGGAGCAAACCTAGCCGACCCAGCTTTGCTGCCTTACTTTGGCGCCTTTACTCTCTGGGGTGTCGCCTCACACGCCTTCGGTGCGGTTCAGGATGTTCGAGCTGACCGCGAAGGTGGAATCGCGTCGATAGCCACAGTGATTGGTGCGAGAAACACCGTGCGATTCGCATTTGTCGCTTATCTTGTGGCCGCGGGTTTGGTTGCGCTTGCGGGGATGCCGAATCTGCTTTGGGCTGCCGTTCCATACTTGGTGATTGTTGGCCGACACTGGAACATCACGGATGTGACCTGCGAAGATGCCAACCGCGGTTGGAAGCTGTTCATCTGGTTGAACTTCTTCGCCGGAGCAGTAGTAACCCTCGCCTGGATTTAAAACAGCTGGCTAGCCTTCAAGTTCATCTCGGTGTTGCCAAACAATCAGGTTTGACCGACTGAAACCTCGACCACACAAACCGCAAGCAAGAGGTCGACTCGGTTGACGATAGCGATAGTGGGTGTGGCCGTTCTTGCAGGTTCCCACCCAGGATGCAGTCTCCTGAGCAATCTCGGTGCCGGTGAAACGTTCCGCTCGGTAGCCAATCGACTTTGCCGTCGCCAGCCACTTCTTGTTGTGGCCCTCGCGTTTGCCACACATAGCGTGTGCAACTTCGTGGAGAACAACCTGCATCGATTCGTCGATGGTGTGGATGTCAACCAGATAGCGCGAGATGGTGATGGTTTTATTCGTGTAGTTGCAAAGCCCGGCGCGACGTTTTGCACTGTCAAAACCGAACTGCCAGTTCTCTAGATCGATGTGTTCCGCCATTTTGCGTTCGGCCAAGGCTCGGATGAAGTCATAGCGGTCGCATGACATACGAAGAAAGCGGCTCTTGCCCTCGCTGAATTCGCGACCGGGTTGGAAGCCTGATTTTTCGTATGCACCAATAGCTCTGGCGTTTTCGGTCAGCACCTCAAGGGTGACTTTCGTGAGTTTGGTCTCGTTGAAGACATGTTCGAGCACTAGTTGAATTGCCTCGCCGCCAAGGCCGCGGCCGAACCACGCTGGGCCTCGCAATGCAATGCGAAGATTCATCGAATTCTTCTTCTCATCGAATTCGTTCAGCACTAGCTCGCCGGCAAACTCGCCAGTGGTTTTCTCGATAATGGCCCAATCGCTGCGGCCCAGAGCACTCGGGCGCGAGGTCAACCACTCAACTATTTGGGTTCTTGAGAAAACCTCTTTGGTTGCTGTCAATCGTCGACCCTCGGGGTCGCTCAGCATCTCAAGATAAGGCTCGAGCACCGAAGCATCAAGCTGCACAAGATTGACCAGCACACCTTGAAGGGGTGCTGTCGAGAGTTCTTGCGGGGATGTCATTTCGTTTTCAACCATACAAGCACGCTCAGGATTAGCCTTTGAGTCAAATTGACACTAAGATAAATCTTACTTAGAGTCATTCAGACTCTTACTAGTCGATTGGCCGTGATTTGAGCATCGCAACAGCGCGCTCCACCGAGACGCCAACGCTAGCCGTTTCAACGGTTATCTTCACCCTTCGCCCAAATGAGTCGGGCGCACTTCAGCTTGCCACTCCCCTTGTGCGACGCATCCGGGCCCCTTTTGAAGGTCAATGGGCGCTGCCTGGCGGCCCACTTCAGGTCAACGAAGATTTGGCTACCTCTGCCTCACACACCCTTCGCGATACAACCGGCCTCGAGCCGCGCTACCTTGAGCAGCTCTATGCCTTCGGCAGTGTCGACCGTGCTGGTGGCGCTCTCGCCGAGCGCGTGGTCTCAATCGTTTACTGGGCTTTGGTCGGCGCCGACGAAGCCGAGCGCGCCATCGACAGCGAGAACGTTCAGTGGTTCTGGGCCGATGAATTGCCTAGCCTCGCATTCGATCACAACCAGATTGTCCAGTATGCGCTTGGTCGCCTTCGCAACAAGCTCGAATACAGCCGCATCGCTCACGTGTTCTTGAGCGCATCATTCACCCTCGCACAGTTGCGAGAGGTCTACGAGGCCGTGCTCGGCCGAGAGCTCGACCCAGG
>JBDLUE010000151.1:0-2816 GCA_039805505.1 Actinomycetota bacterium | reverse complement strand
AACTGGGCCAATTTCAAAGGCACCGCGACTCGCACCGAGTTTTGGTACTTCTACCTTTTCACCGTGCTTCTAAACATGGTCACCACCACGTTGGATAGCATTATCGCTCCTGGCTCAGACCTCAGTGGCGCGGCAATGGCCGGCGCGGGTCCTCTCTATCTATTGACCGGCATCGCCTTGGTTTTGCCTAACCTCAGCCTCGCTGTCCGTCGCTTCCGCGATGTCGGAGTCTCAGGAAAGTGGCTGTTCCTCTGGGCTCTGCCGGTTCTAGTCTTTTTCTTTGGCGGTGGCCTCGGTCTGGCTGAACTGCCTCCTTTGACCGATACCTCGAGCGAAGCAGACATAACCGCTTACGCGGTCGCAATCGGCCCGTCCATTTTGACTGCCATCGCAGTCGGAGTATTCCAGTTCGTGGTGAACCTGATGCCGAGCAAATCAAGGGCCCAAGGCAACAAGTATGCGCCTGCTGCCGAAACGGAAACTAGCGCCTCCGAGTAAATTCGGCTAGACTCTTGAGGTTGCCGTGTATCGGCCGCGGATAAAGAGAGCTAAGACATTCCGTCATTAGCGCCGCGCAGTTAGGAAACCGAAAGGGGAACCCACTATGGCACTAGATGCAGCAGTGAAGACCGCAATTATCAACGAGTACGCAACTCACCCAGGCGACACTGGTTCTCCAGAAGTTCAGATCGCTGTTCTAACCAAGCGAATCAAGGACCTAACCGAGCACCTAAAGGACCACAAGCACGACCACCACTCACGTCGTGGCCTACTTATCCTTGTTGGTCAGCGCCGTCGTCTTCTCGGTTACTTGCAGAAGGTTGACATCAAGCGTTACCGCGAGCTCCTAGAGCGCCTAGGACTGCGCCGCTAATTTCGTCTCCGACGAAAGTCTTCCCAAATCGCCCGGGCTATAGTCCGGGCGATTTGCTTTAACCGGATGTTCACCATCGCGCTCCTAGCCTTTGTCGGCCGTGTCTGTTAGCCTTTAACTAGAGCGACGTGGCAGGTTTGCTGGTCTTCGGTTGTGGGTCTTGATAACTCCTTGATGGGTTCAAGATTTTCTACTGCAGACCAGGGCATCCCTCCAATGTGGGCAAGTTAACTTGCCGCGAACGCTCACGCACGAAACATCCAGTTCTAGGCCGATTTCATTTGGCCCTGGCATTCTCGTGCACAGAGGAAAAAGAGGAGGGACCATGGAAGGTCCAGAAATCAAAGCAACAGAAGCAATCATCGACAACGGAAAATACGGCAAGCGCGTAATCCGTTTCGAAACCGGTCGTTTGGCTCAGCAGGCACAGGGTGCCGCAGCTGTTTACATCGACGAAGAGACCATGCTGTTCTCGGCTACCACTGCAAGCAAGCAGCCAAAAGACCAGTTCGACTTCTTCCCGCTAACCATCGACGTTGAAGAGCGCATGTATGCGGCAGGCCGCATCCCAGGAAGCTTCTTCCGTCGCGAAGGTCGCCCATCAACCGAGGCAATTCTTGCCTGCCGTTTGATCGACCGTCCACTACGTCCTTCATTCGTTGACGGTCTCCGCAACGAAATCCAGGTCGTAGTTACCGTTTGGGCTATCGAGCCTGACGAGCTATACGACGTTGTAGCCATCAACGCTGCATCGATGTCAACCCAGCTTGCTGGTCTGCCATTCTCAGGCCCAATCGGCGGTGTGCGTGTTGCACTTATCGACGGTCAGTGGGTTGCATTCCCTAAGCACTCACAGCTAGAGCGCGCCGTGTTCAACATGGTTGTTGCTGGTCGCGTAATCGTTGAGAACGGCGTCGAAGACGTTGCAATCATGATGGTTGAGGCCGAAGCGTCAGAGAACTCAATGGACCTAATCGCTGCAGGCGCTAAGGCTCCGTCAGAGGACGTAGTGTCAGAGGGGCTTGAAGCTGCAAAGCCATTCATCAAGGCTCTAGTCAAGGCTCAGGCCGACCTAGCTGCTGTTGCTGCAAAGCCAACCGCAGACTACCCAACCTTCTTGCCTTACACCGACGAGGTATACGCAGCGGTTGAGTCTGCAGCAGGCGCACAGCTTGCCAAGGTCTACCAGATCGCTGACAAGGTTGAGCGCCAGGATGCTGACGACGCACTGAAGGCAGAGACCAAGGCAGCTCTTGAGTCAAAGCTTGACGAAGCTCAGATGGCTCAGTTCTCAGCTGCTTACAAGTCAGTAACCAAGAAGATCATGCGTACCCGCGTTCTCAAGGAAGGCATCCGCATTGACGGTCGTGGCCTGAAGGACATCCGCCAGATCACTGCAGAAACCCACCCGCTTCCACGCGTTCACGGTTCTGCAATCTTCCAGCGCGGCGAAACCCAGATCCTTGGTGTTACCACTCTGAACATGTTGAAGATGGAACAGCAGATCGACTCACTGAGCCCAGTGACCTCGAAGCGCTACATGCACAACTACAACTTCCCTCCTTACTCAACTGGTGAGGTCGGTCGTGTTGGCACCCCTAAGCGCCGCGAAATCGGTCACGGTGCTCTTGCAGAGCGTGCGTTGGTTCCAGTTCTTCCAAAGCGTGAAGACTTCCCATACGCAATCCGTCAGGTTTCAGAGGCTCTTGGTTCAAACGGTTCAACCTCAATGGGTTCTGTTTGTGCTTCGACTCTGTCGCTACTAGGCGCAGGTGTTCCACTTCGTGCACCAGTAGCCGGTATCGCTATGGGTCTGATCTCAGACACCGTTGATGGCAAGATCCAGTACGCTGCGATCACCGACATCCTTGGTGCCGAAGACGCTCTTGGCGACATGGACTTCAAGGTTGCCGGTACCCGTGACTTCATCACCGCGATTCAG
>JBDLUE010000150.1:0-2823 GCA_039805505.1 Actinomycetota bacterium | reverse complement strand
CAAGATTTTGCCGGGCTTCTCGCGCATCGCGAGCAAGACTCCGGAGGCCTATTCATACCTGTCTGAATCGATTTTGGCCTGGCCAAACCAGCAGGAACTTGGCCTCAAGATTTCTAAGGCCGGCTATGAGTCGGTCGCATATCGCAACCTGACCTTCGGCATCGTTGCCGTGCACCGAGGGCTAAAGCCACGCGCCGCTGCCGCAAAACCACGCGCTAAGAAAGCTGCCCAGTGAGCCCGATTTCTCTTCCAAAACAGCTCCGCAAGGTTTCAGACCGCGCGCTGCTCAGGAGTCTAGAAGCCGGCCTTGAGACCGTCGAGGTTCAGCTCAAGTCAGCAACCACCTACGCTGACTCTGTTGCCAAAAACCCTGCCCGCCACTTGGTAGACGCCGGTGGAAAGCGCATCCGCCCGGCTCTAGTTTTGCTCGCTGCCCAGTTCGGTGACCCAACTCGCCAGGCAGTCTATGACGCTGCCGTTGTGGTCGAGCTCACTCACCTCGCGACCCTATATCACGACGATGTCATGGATGACGCCCCTACCCGCCGCGGTGTTCCAACTGCCCAGCACGTATGGGGTAACTCGGTCGCCATCCTAACCGGAGACCTTCTTTTCGCCCGCGCATCACAGGTTGGTTCGAACCTCGGCCAGGCATCCCTGACGCTTCAGGCAGACACCTTCGAGCGCCTATGCCTCGGCCAGTTGCACGAGACAGTTGGGCCAAGCGAAGGCCAAGAGCCTATCGAGCACTACGTCCAGGTGCTCGCCGACAAGACCGGTTCGTTGATTGCGGCATCTGCACGCCTCGGCATCATGCTTTCGGGTGCTCCAGCCGAGTATGAAGAGCCAATGCGCGTGTTCGGCGAAAAGGTTGGCGTTGCCTTCCAGCTCATCGACGACGTGATCGACATCTCGGACGCCGGCCCTTCAGGCAAGACCCCGGGCACCGACCTTCGTGCCGGAGTTCCGACCATGCCGGTGCTCTTGCTTCGCAAGGCTGCAGCAGCTGGCGACAAGTCGGCAACCGACCTACTAACCCTCATCGATGGCGACCTAAGCGAAGACAGCGTCCTGGCCTATGTGGTCAAGCGACTTCGCGAGCACGCCGTTGCCGAGCAGGCTTATAACGAAGCAAAGCGATGGGCCGACGAAGCTGTCGAAGCCATCCAGGTTCTGCCAGCTGGCTCTATTCGTGACGCGCTGGCGATGTTTGCTCAGGCTGTAGTCGACCGTCAGCAGTAGGTTCCATTGAGCATCAAAGCCGAACGCGTCAAGTCAGTCCGCACAGCACTAACCGCAATATTCTTCTTGCAGGGCGCTCTCGGCACCGTCATGATTCCACGCGTGCCAGAACTGATCGAACAGATCGACGTGAACTTCACGGCGTGGGGTGCCATCCTTGGTTTCTCTGGTTTGGGTGCGCTAGTCGGGCTCATGTATGCCAATCGCTACATCGTGCGCTTCGGCTCGAGGCGTGTTCTCGAAGTAACCTCGGTGGCTTCGGCTCTCCTGTTGGTCTCGCTGCCGTTCATCACAAATGCCTGGATTTTCTTCCTTGTGCAAGCCGCGATGGCGTTCACCGGTTCCTGTTTCAACATTGCTTTGAACATGCAGGGCGTGGTCTTGCAAAAGATTTTGAAGCGAACAATCATCGGCAAGTTCCATGCCGGTTGGAGCATCGGCGCAGCCAGCTCGGCCGCACTCAACGCAGTGCTCGCAACCTTCATGCCGATGTGGTTGCACTTCTCACTGATTCCGGGAATCGCCGCGGTGATTCTTTATGTCGCATCAACCCGCACGCTAACCGCCGACGAAATCGGCAAATCGAGCGAGCGCAAGCCAGAGAAGAAGTCGCCTTTCTGGAAGGCGCCATCCCAGCTCTGGTTGTTGTCTGCCGGACTCTTCGCCGGTGTTTTCCCTGAAGCGGCCATCATGGACTGGTCTGCCGTATTTGGCAAAAAGGTCCTTGGCCTCGACGCCGGTTTGAGCGCCGTTCCTTACACAGTCTTCATCGGCGCGATGATCATTTCTCGACTCTCGATCGGCCGACTAACCCGCAACCGTCACGTTGGTGTTGTCTCATTTTGGGGTGGGCTGTTCGGTTCTGTCGCGATGGGGGCGGGAGCCTTGCTTGGTCCGGCACTTGCTGCACAAGATGCGATTCTCGGCCTGACCGCGACGTCAATCCTTTGGTTCTTGGCCGGTTTGGGCCTAGGCCCGATGTCGCCATCATTCATGTCAGCTGCCGGCTACGTCAAGGGTCTAACCACAGCCCAGGCGCTCGCTCGGATGAGCCTAATCAGCTCGGTCCTATTCATGGGTGGCAAGTTCGTGATGGGTGCAATCGCCCAGGATGTAAACCTGGTTGCCGCATTCATGTTGCCTACGGCGCTGTTCTGCATCGCTGGTCTGATTGCCGGAGCAATGGCCAAGCGAGCAGAGGCCGAAAAGGCTGCGATCGAGGATGCCTTCCCGATGACCGGGCCAATCGGAATAATCGCTTCAGACAAATAAAAAGACCCCGCCGAAGCGAGGTCTTTCTAAAACTTCCTAACGGAAGACTTATCTAAAGTTGCCGAACTGAATGTCGATGTCCAAGTCCTTGCCCTTGAGCAACGCCATGACCTCCTGAAGGTCGTCGCGAGACTTGCTCTGAACGCGAAGTTCGTCACCCTGAATCTGAGACTTAACGCTCTTTGGGCCCTCTTCGCGAATGATCTTTGAAATCTTCTTGGCCTGCTCTTGGTCGATGCCGTTCTTCAGCTCGCCTTCGATGCGGTATTCCTTGCCCGATGGGTAAGGCTTGCCATCGACGAAGCTCTT
>JBDLUE010000149.1:0-2825 GCA_039805505.1 Actinomycetota bacterium | reverse complement strand
GGCTACCTGGTCGCTCAGGAAGATTGCTTCGCTGATTCCGTGAGTCACCATAAGCGTGGTCGCTGGCTTCTCTGTCCAGATTCGAAGCAGCTCAAGGTTTAGTCGTTGACGGGTCATATCATCCAGCGCGCCGAATGGCTCGTCAAGAAGAAGAACTGAAGGCTGAACAACTAGAGCGCGAGCAATTGAAACTCTCTGGCGCATACCGCCAGACAACTGCGCAGGCTTGGCGTTTTCGAACCCCTGAAGGCCAACGAGTGAAATCAAATCTGCGATTTGCCTTGGGTCAGGCTTAGTGCCTGAAAGTTCTAGAGGAAGGCGAATGTTGTCGAGAACCGATCGCCAGGGCATGAGTGCAGAATCTTGGAATGCGATTCCGAGTTCGTGGTTCTTTCTCAGTTCGGTTGGGCTCTTGCCGTCTACCGTCGCCGAACCTTCAGTTGCGGTCTCGAGACCGGCCAAGATTCTCAGAATGGTCGACTTACCGCAGCCGGATGGGCCGAGCAGCGAGAGGAAACTTCCGCGATCGCTGTGCAGAGTCGCACCGTCTAGCGCGGTGAGGGTTTCGCGGCCAATCTTGAACTTCTTGGTTAGCCCAGAAATGTTGATGCCGCTGCCCAGCTCGGGTGAGAGGGCAGCGGCATCGTTCAAACTCATGTCGCTATATTACTTGAGTTCTGGGTTCTCTTCGTAGACCTCAGCCAAGAGGCTCATGTCGAACAGCTGGTCAGCGGTGATGTCAAAACCAGCGGCCTTTAGAGTCGCAATATTCTGAGCGATCATTGCGTCGCTGATGGTGAATAGGCCGTTTGCACGAGTCTCATCGGTCTGAACCAAGATCTCGTTCTGAGTCTTTGACTGGTACTCTTCCTTGTCCTTGGCTAGACCTAGGTCCTTGCCGTAAACCTCTAGAGCCAAACGTGCACCCTCTGCAGAGTTGGCGATCGAGTCCTTCCATCCACGGATGGTTGCAACTAGGAACGCCTTTAGTGCTGCACGGTTGTTGGTGATTGAGTCCTGGGTGACCACGAAGCTCTCGGTGACGAATGGCAAACCGTTGTCAGCGAATAGCAAGTTGGTCACTTCGTAACCCTGCTGTGCGACGGTGAATGACTCGTTGGTCACGTATGCCAAGAAGCCATCAACCTCGCCGTTTACTAGCGGGGCTGGGTCGTACTGAACTGGAACCTTGGTCACCTTAGAAGCGTCGATGCCGTTTGCCTTTAGCAAAGCGTCGAACAGAGTCTCGTTCGGGCCTGCCTGAACACCAATCTTCTTGCCAATCAAGTCCTTAGCGGTCTTGATGTTTGCGCCGTCCTTTAGAGAAAGGATGGTGAATGGGTTCTTCTGGTAGGTGGTGCCGATGATCTTTAGCTCGGCACCCTCGTTGATGATGACTGGAGCAACTGAGATCGGGTTTGCAATTCCAACAAGTACGTTGCCGTTTAGAACTTCGGCCTCGGTGGCTGCTGGGCCAGCGATTAGGTTGACTGAGCTGAAGCCAGCTTCGGTGTAGTAACCGTTGGTGTCAGCGAAGAATTCGCCGGCAAACTCTGAGTTCTTGATCCAGCTGAGCTGAACGTTTAGGTCGCCAAATGACTGGTTTTCAGTGGTCTCTGCTGCTGGAGCACAGGCGCTGAGGGTTAGGGCTGCCGCGGCGATGGCCGCAACTGCAATCTTTCGAATTGACTTGAGCATTAAATAATGTACCTTTCGGGAGTCTTTTTGTAGCAGTTGGATAAGCCCATCACATTCATGTTTCGCTTTTATTTCGCGCGGCTTGCCCCCAAGTATGGCAGAAACCAGCGGGCAATTTTTGGCCTAAGTCACATGCTCGACGCGAAGCGACCCTTCGTACCGGCGAGGTAAACTTGTCTCGGCCGCAGTTGTAAGGCCATGCCCTCGTAGCTCAGTGGATAGAGCAAGAGCCTTCTAATCTCTTGGTCGCAGGTTCGATTCCTGCCGGGGGCGCCCAGTTTCAAAGTAGAGATGGGTTAGCAATGAGGCTAGAACACGATCTTTTGGGTGAACTTGAGGTTCCCGATTCCGCATACTGGGGTGTTCACACCGCAAGAGCCGTCGAGAACTTTGGAATCTCAGGTGTTCCCATCGGTCACTACCGATCACTAGTCAGGGCTCTCGGGTACATCAAAGAGGCTTCGGCCGCAGCAAACTTTGAACTTGGCGAACTTCCTCGAGAAATATTCGAACCAATCAGGGCTGCCAGCATCGAGGTGCGAGACGGCAAGTTCGATGGCGAGTTCGTCGTGGATGCCATCCAAGGTGGTGCCGGCACCAGCACCAACATGAATGCAAATGAAGTTATTGCCAATCGAGCGCTCGAAATCGCGGGCTTCGACAAGGGCCAGTATGAGCACATCCACCCTTTGAACCACGTCAACATGTCGCAGTCGACCAACGATGTCTACCCGACGGCTATCAAGGTCACTTTGATCATTGAAATCCTGGCGCTTTTGAAAGAACTGGATCGACTTCGTGCGGCCTTCGAGGCTAAGGGCGTCGAGTTCGCGAGTGTCATAAAGATGGGTCGCACACAGCTGCAGGATGCGGTTCCGATGACCTTGGGGCAAGAATTCACGGCATACGGGGTGACCATCTCTGAAGACGAATCACGCCTACGCGAGGCGATCAAACTATTGAGCGAAATCAACCTCGGCGGCACGGCAATCGGAACTCAGTTGAACACCCCTGATGGTTACGCCCAAGCGGTTTGCCGTCATCTGAGCGACCTTTGCGAACACGACTTTGTCGTTGCAGACAACCTCATCGAAGCGACTCAGGACACAGGCGTTTTCGTTACGGCG
>JBDLUE010000148.1:0-2834 GCA_039805505.1 Actinomycetota bacterium | reverse complement strand
AGCGAGGTGGACCTCGCAGCGGTGATAACCGATGCGGTGGATCGAAATCTGCTACTTGCCGAGCAGCGCAACATACGTGTGGTTTCCAATGCTGAGCCTGGCACCGTGGTTTTGGGTGACTACGAGATGTTGGTCACTGCAGTCAGAAACCTCATCGAAAATGCCATCGTCTATTCCAACCCAGCCAGCCAGGTCGGCATCGGGCTCAAGGTGGTAAATGGCGTCGCGGAGATTGCGGTCACCGATTCTGGTATTGGCATCTCGGAGAGCGATCAGAAGCGCATCTTTGAGCGCTTTTATCGCGTGGACCCTTCAAGATCTCGCGAGACCGGCGGCACTGGTCTTGGTCTTTCGATCGTGAAGCACGTCGCCGCCAACCACGGCGGAGAAGTGAAGCTGTTTTCGCAGCCCGGCGTTGGTTCAACTTTTACTCTTCGACTCCCTATTGACACCCAGGAGATGCAATGACTCGAGTACTTGTAGTTGAGGATGAAAAGAACCTCAGGGAGCCACTGGTTTTCTTGCTGCAGCGTGAGGGCTACGACGTGGTGGAGGCCGAGGATGGCAACACTGCACTGGAGGTTTTCCGCAGTCACGGTGCCGATCTGGTGCTATTGGATCTGATGCTGCCGGGACTCTCCGGTAATGAGGTGTGCCGAGCTATTAGGGCGGAGAGCAGCGTTCCGGTAATCATGGTGACCGCCAAGGACACCGAGATCGACAAGGTGGTTGGCCTAGAAATCGGTGCCGATGACTACGTCACAAAGCCATACTCAACCAGAGAGCTGCTTGCTCGAATGAAGGCTGTGTTGCGCAGAGGCGCGGAGCCGCAGGCCCCGGAGCAAGGGCTGTTGAAGGCTGGGCCGGTGGTTATGGATATCGAGCGCCACGTTGTGACTGTGAATGGTGAAAAGGTGCAGATGCCACTGAAGGAATTCGAGCTGCTTGAGCTTTTGATGGAGAACGTCAATCGTGTGCTGACCCGAGGTCAGATTATTGATCGAGTTTGGGGTTCAAACTACTTTGGCGACACCAAAACCCTGGATGTTCACGTCAAGCGAATTCGCTCGAAGATTGAAGAAGATCCTGCCCGACCTCGTCACCTACTGACGGTGCGTGGGTTGGGTTACAAGTTCGAGATTTAGTTCAGCGCCTCGGCATAGCCGCGGTATTCCGCAAGCGAGCCGTCCATTACTGGAACCTCTAGCACGTATGGGTCTCCGCCACCGGAAACCGCAACCTCGTGAAGCTGGCCTGGCACGCCATCAAGCTTGAAGGTAATCGGCTCGGTGCCGTTATAGCCAAGGTCAAACTTGGTTCCCGCCTTGACCGCAAATTCAACGCGGACATCCTGCCCGGCAGAGTCCTTGGTCTGGACGCTTGCCATTAGGTCTTGCGTGGATGAGTTCACGAACGAGCCGATCAAAACTGCCTTGCCGCTCTCGCCCTGAATCAAAAGAACGTTACGAGCCTTCAGTGACTGAGCATCTACCTGAACGCCGTCGCTCGGGGCGTATGGCTCAAGCGACGCAACGTTGTTGGTCAACGAGCAGCCAGCAAGCGACAGGGTGGCCAGGGCCATAAGGGACAAAGAAGCGAATTTCTTTACGTTCACGAAGCTCTCCAAAGGACGTATTGGCCCAAGTCTAGCCTAGGAATTAGCCCTGTTCTGTGGTAAACTTGCGGTTTTGGAGCCGAAAGAAGCGTATGAAATTTGAAGTTGGCGAAACCGTTGTCTACCCACACCACGGAGCTGCTGAAATTATCGAAGTTTCCGAGAAGACCATTCGCGGCGAAACCAAGAAGTATCTAACCCTTCGCGTCGTCGTTCAGGGTTCCAAGCTTGAGTCCGGCTCTGAGGCATCTCCTGATCGCCCAAGCCAGGAGCTAATCATTCAGGTTCCAGAGGACAGCGTCACCGAGGTCGGTGTTCGCGATGTCATCGACAAAAAGGGTGTGCAGCAGGTTTTCGACGTGCTTCGTGCCGAGTTTGTGGAGGAGCCAACCAACTGGTCTCGTCGCTACAAGGCAAACCTCGAAAAGCTGGCTTCCGGAGATGTCGTAAAGGTATCCGAGGTAGTTCGCGACCTATGGCGTCGCGATCAGGATCGCGGTCTATCCGCTGGTGAAAAGCGCATGCTAGCCAAGGCGCGCCAGATTCTAATTTCAGAGCTTGCGCTGGCTCGCAAGGTTGATGAGGTCAAGGCCTCAGCTGAACTCGACAAGGTATTGGCCAGCTAAATCATGAACGTTGCGGTGGTTTTAGTTGCCGCCGGCAACGGCGAGCGTCTCGGTGCGGGTATTCCCAAGGCACTGGTTGAAGTCGGTGGCAAATCGCTACTTGAGCATGCCTTGATTTCGATTCAAGAATTCAATCCCGCACAGCTGGTGGTAGTCGCGCATGAAGATCACCTGGCTGAGTTTGAAGAGCAGGTCAGCGCGAATTACGAGGGCCGCTTTGCAATTGCACCGGGCGGCAATTCCCGGCAGGGATCGGTAGCAAATGGCTTGGCACTAGTGACAGAAGATCTGGTTTTGGTTCACGATGCCGCTCGTTGCTTTGCTTCGGCGCAGCTATTTCGTAATGTTGCCAATGCGTTGAGTGAGAGTGCCGTTGTGATCCCGGTGATGCCGGTTGCTGACACCGTAAAGCGAGTTTCAGGTTCCAAGATTCTCGGCACCGAGGATCGCAGCGCGCTGCGGCTTTCCCAAACTCCGCAGGGCTTTAAAACCGCGTTGCTAAAGACTGCGATTGCGCAGACCTCGGAAGAGTTCACCGATGAGGCTGCGCTAATGCAGTCACTTGGCTTTGAGGTTGAGTCGGTATCAGGTGA
>JBDLUE010000147.1:0-2852 GCA_039805505.1 Actinomycetota bacterium | reverse complement strand
TCGGTTGGGTCGCTAGGCTGGCGATGTGAACCTATTGCCAACGAAGGCTGACTTGGATGATGCGCTAGCCGCACCTCTCAAGAACCTCCTCTCAGGAATTACCGTCGCAATCGTCGCGCTCCCCCTCGCTCTAGCGTTCGGATTAGCCTCCGGAATGGGTGCCGAAGCTGGAATCACAACCGCAATCATCGCTGGTGCGCTTGCGGCAATCTTTGGTGGAAGCCGCCTCCAGGTATCAGGGCCGACTGGAGCAATGACCGTAGTGCTGGTGCCAATTTTCAAAGACTTTGGTGCTTCTGGAGTGCTGTTCGTCGGTTTGATCGCCGGTGCGCTGCTAGTTCTAATAGCTCTGCTGAAAATAGGTGAACACGTTCACCGCCTGCCAACCTCACTCATCGAAGGCTTCACTGCGGGCATTGCGGTCATCATCACCTTGCAGCAGTTTCCATACTTGGATGGCTGGCTGCAGGCAATATTTGGCCTCACCGTTACCGCAGGGATTCTCATCGGACAGCACTTCTGGCCGCGACTTCCAGTGGCCTTCATCTTTGTAATTCTGGCTACCTTGATGGCCGACGTCACGGGCATGAGCCTTGATCGGATAGGTGAAATTCCGGCAACCATCGGAACCTGGAATATCGACTTTCTCGACCAAGGCCAGTGGGTGCAGTTGATCCCATCTGCACTCGCAGTCACTATCCTGGCCGCCTTGGAGAGCCTATTGTCGGCAAAAGTGGCCGACCGAATGCGCGGCGGGGGCGAGCAACACGACGCAAACAAGGAACTCTTTGGCCAGGGCATCGCAAACCTGGTCGTTCCGTTCTTCGGCGGCGTTCCGGCTACCGCCGCTCTCGCTCGAACTGCGGTGAATGTCCGCGCCGGCGCCACCGCCAAGTCATCAGCGCTCATTCATGCTGTGGTGTTGGCAGCTGTCGTGCTTCTGGCTGCTCCACTGGTTGCCAAAATTCCACTGGCAGCATTGGCCGGAGTCCTCTTGGCCACCACGGCCCGTATGGTCAAGCCGCGTGAACTGCTTCACATTGCAAGGATTAGCTGGCTAGACGCCATCGTCATGGTCGCGACTTTCATCGCCACAGTTGCCTTGAATCTGATCTCGGGTGTGATTGTGGGCCTGGCCTTAGCACTCTTGCTGAGAAAAACGAAACTGGGCAGGATCTCCCGAACCTACCCAGTTGTCGACGAAGCCGAAACGCTCGGCGACTAAAACCCTACGGAGCTACGCGACCGTTCTTATTGAACGCCTCGTAGGTGTATGGCATTAGCTCGGCCCAGAACTCTTCCATCTTCTCGGCGCACATTTCGATTTCTCGCTGAGGGAATGATGGGAAGTGGGTTCCTTCGCGTGACGTACGCAGGCTCAAGAAATTCATTAGGGCACGGGAGTTCATAGTCACGTACATGCTCGAGTAGATGTTTAGCGGAAGCACGATACGAGCAACCTCGCGAGCCACACCAGCCTCAAGCATGCGCTTGTATGACTCGTAGGCCTGCTGAGATGAAGTGCGTGACTCCTGCTCAACCAATGCAATCTGCTCGGCCGACCCTGGCAAGAACTCGTAGGCGCCGGTCTTTCCGACCTGGACTAGGTTGCGGTCCTCTGCGGGTACATAGAAAACCGGTGAAAGCTCCTTGTAACGACCTGATTCTTCGTTGTAGCTCGCGATGCGGTGGCGCTGGAACTCGCGGAAAACGAAGATTGGCGCCTGAACGTAGAAGGTCATTGAGTTGTGCTCGAATGGTGAACCGTGACGGTCGCGCATCAGATAGTTGATGAGGCCTTTGCTGCGCTTCTCATCTTCTGAGGCTTCGGTTTGTGCTGCGGCAGACTCGAGAGTCTGCTCACCCTGGGTTGAAACGCGAGCCGCAAACAGAACGTCTGAGTCGGATGCGCTTGAACGAACAAGTTCGACGGTTACGTCGCTGCGAAAAATGATGTCTGACACGCGTCTAGCCTAATGCCAAACCACAGGCAACTAGTGCTTCAACTAGTGCTTCTTGATTAGGCCGATTCGCTGAAGCCCAACATAGATCTGGCAGCCCAGGCAGAATGCGAAGGCTGCATTTAGGAATGCTGCGATGAATGCTGCAGCAGCAGCTCCGGCAACTCCATAGGGAACGTTCAGCGCACCAAGCACTAGGCCGGTCGCGGCAACAATGAACCCGATCAACTGCGCAAACTGTGGCGGACGTGGGTCTTCCAACTCCTTCGGAGCCGCCAACCTCGGGCGGACGAACTTCTTGAAGATCAGACCGTAAGGGTGCTTCGAGTTGCCGAAGATTGCTCCAATAGCGAAGAGGCCCGTGATGACGGCCAGCAGCACGTATGCGCTGCTAGCGGTTGCAGGGTCAAGGGCGAGGAATACTGTCACGAGTAGCAGCACCGAAGTGATGGAGGCACCAAAGCGCGGGCCGCGTGGATCGATGCCGGCAGGAGTCTGGTTTGAAGTGGCTGAGCTCATTAGATGTGGAAGCTTCCTATTTCGTCTTGGATAGTTTGAGGTTTTGCTGCTCCGCCGATGCGCGAAGTAACCGTACCGTTTTTATCCAAAACAAGCGTGGTCGGCGTCTGCAAAATGTTGAACTTGTTCGCCAAATCTAGGCGATTGGTGATGTCTACCTCGATGTGCAGGATGTCATCGTGTTGTGCTTCAAGGTCGTGAAACAACCTCGCAGTTTGAGCACACTGGCTGCAGAACTCAGAAGAGAACTGCAGAAAAGTAACTCGCTCACCGAATTTGGTTACCGGCTGGCCATCTTTTATGGCAGCGATTTCCTTGAGATCAATAACCACACCCGAGTTGACCTTCTTTGCGGTGCCAGACCGGGCTTTC
>JBDLUE010000146.1:0-2874 GCA_039805505.1 Actinomycetota bacterium | reverse complement strand
GCTGGTCAGGGTGTTGTTCCTGAAGTCTTGAACATGTCGCAGCTTCGCGGCTACAAGGTCGGCGGAACCATCAACATCGTGATTAACAACCAGGTTGGTTTCACCACTCCTCCGGGAGAGTCACGTTCGACCGTTTACTCAACCGACGTGGCGAAGGCCATCCAAGCCCCGATTTTCCACGTGAACGGTGACGACCCTGAGGCCGTTGTTCGCGTAGCTCAGATGGCGTTTGCATTCCGCCAGGAGTTCAAGAAGGACGTCGTAATCGACATCATCTGTTACCGCCGCCGCGGTCACAACGAAGGTGACGACCCATCGATGACCCAGCCGTTGATGTACAACCTGATTGAGGCAAAGCGTTCAGTTCGAACCCTTTACCTAGAGTCTCTAGTTGGCCGTGGCGACATCACCCGCGAAGAGTACGAGGCGGCAAACGCAGCCTTCCAGGCTCGCCTTGAGGGTGCATTTATTGAAGTTCACGAGGCAATGTCTCAGCCGGTTTCACTGGTTCCACGCCCAGAGGGCATCGGAACCACAGCCAGCGACCACCCGGTCATGGCACACGAAACCGCGATCTCACGTGAAGTTGTCGAACTAATCGGCGACGCTCACAACAACCAGCCTCCAGGCTTCCACGTTCACCCTAAGTTGCAGCAGTTGCTCACTAAGCGCGTCGAAATGTCGCGTCAGGGTGGCATCGACTGGGGCTTCGGTGAGCTTCTGGCTCTCGGCTCTCTAGTTATCGAAGGCAAGCCAGTTCGCATGGCCGGCCAGGACAGCCGTCGCGGAACCTTCGTTCAGCGTCACGCAGTCTTCCACGACCGTGAGAACGGCCAGGAGTGGATGCCGCTGCGCAACCTTTCCGAAGACCAGGCGAAGTTCTACATCTACGACTCGCTACTCAGCGAGTATGCAGCCATGGGCTTCGAATACGGCTACTCGGTTGAGAACGAGAACGCACTCGTTCTTTGGGAAGCCCAGTTTGGTGACTTCGCCAATGGTGCACAGACCATCATCGATGAGTTCATCTCTTCTGCCGAGCAGAAGTGGGGCCAGCACTCAGGTGTAGTTCTACTCTTGCCACACGGCTACGAGGGTCAGGGTCCTGACCACTCATCGGCACGCATCGAGCGTTACCTACAGCTCTGTGCAGAGAACAACATGACCGTTGCGCAGCCATCGACTCCGGCTTCGCACTTCCACTTGTTGCGCCGCCAGGCATACTCGACTCCACGCCGCCCGCTGATCGTTTTCACTCCGAAGTCAATGCTTCGTTTGAAGGCAGCTTCGAGCTCGGTTGAAGACTTCACCAACGGCACTTTCCGCCCGGTGATCGACGACGAGCAGGGTCTAGAAAAGTCAGCCGTCACTCGCGTGCTGTTCTGTTCAGGCAAGGTCTATTGGGATCTTCTTGCCGAGGCTCAGAAGACCGGCGACAAGACCACCGCGATTGTTCGAGTTGAGCAGCTCTACCCAACCCCAGTCGACGAGATCAAGGCGACCTACGCCCAGTATCCAAACGCCGAGCTTTACTGGGTCCAGGACGAGCCTGCTAACCAGGGACCATGGACCTACATCGGTCTATTCCTCCCTCGTTACATGAACGGTCAGGTTGCCAAGCTTGTTTCGCGTCCTGCTAGTGCTTCACCTGCTACCGGTTCGGCTAAGCGTCACGCAGCCGAGCAGGCTGACCTAGTCGCACGCGCGTTCGCTCGCTAAACGGATCCGATGACTGACCAGGCAAGACGCAACATCCGCATCGTCGTTCTCGGCGATGGTCTTGTCTCGGCAGCCGGTGACCCTAAAGGTATGGGATGGGTCGGTCGCGTAACCGCAAAGACCCCTTCCACCAGCCCTCGAATCGACATCTTCACGCTTCCAGCTCCTGACGAAACGACCAGTATGTTGGCGGAGCGTTGGACAGACGAGGTGAAGCGTCGCTTTAGCGCTGACACCGAGAACCGGCTGGTTATCGCTCTGAGCAATGCTGACCCGGCGGCAGGAATTTCGATTTCACGCAGCCGTCTGAACATCGCAACGATTGTTGATGAGGCAAAACGTGCTGGCATCGAGTCATTTTTAGTTGGCCCTACACCGCATCGAAACCCTGAGCTAAACAGCGAAATCGAACACCTGGCTTCAGGCTTCGAGGATGTAGCCGCGCGTCGCGGAATACCGTTTGTTGACTGCTTCCGCCCGCTGGTAGACCACGAAGGCTGGAATGAAGAGATTTCGCTTGCCGAAAACCACCTGCCGGGCCAAATTGGTCACGGGTTGATTGCGTGGTTGGTGCTAAACCGCGGCTGGTATGAGTGGCTCGGCCTTTCGGTCGACAACTAGTCGAAAGCTAGTCGACGAATAACGAGTTAGTGCTGGCCACCGTTGGCCTGAATCAGGCGAATCTGAGACATGACGCGCTGAGCTAGTTCCGCAGGCGGAACCTCATCGCAGGCTTCTTTGATTGAACCGTTGATCAGGTTCTCCATGTCATAGTCGGTCTCGCAGCTGTCGCAGTTAGCGAGGTGCGAGGTGATGTCTTCGATTTCCGACTCGTTCAACTCGTTGTGCAAGTATTCGTGAACCTGACGCTTGGTTTCTTGGCAGTCGAGATTAGTCATTGGTAGCCCCAGTCTTATTTGAAACGTCGTAGCCTTCTTCGGCAGCGTATTCCGCCAGCATTTTGCGCAGCATCTTCTTACCTCGGTGCAGTCGGCTCATAACGGTGCCGATCGGGGTGTCCATGATTTCAGCGATGTCTGCATAGGGCAGACCATCAACCACGGCATAGTAGACAACCATTCGAAATTCTTCAGGGATGTCGTGCAGCGCCTTGCGGATTGTGTCCGAAGGAAGATTATCGATTGCTTCTAGCTC
>JBDLUE010000145.1:0-2905 GCA_039805505.1 Actinomycetota bacterium | reverse complement strand
CACGCGGTGGCCACTATCGACTCGACTTCCCGAACACCAACCCGGCGATGGCCAAGCCAATCACCATCGTTCGAAAGGCAAAATAATGCTGTCCAACCAGATCATCGAAGAAGTAGTTCAGCGCGCCCTCAATGAAGATGCGCCTTGGGGCGATGTAACAAGCGAGCACCTCATCCCAGCGAATGCAACCGCAACCGCTGAGCTTTCTGCTCGCGAGGCCGGCGTCTTCAGTGGTGCGGACGTCTTCGCGGCAGCCTTCCTACTGACCGACCCATCGCTCGATGTTCAGCTGTTTCTCGAGGATGGCGACACCTTCGTGGCCGGTCAAGAACTCGGCGTAGTCACCGGTTCGGCACGCGCCGTGCTGACCGCAGAACGCATCGGTCTCAACTTTGTGCAGCGCATGTGTGGCATCGCGACCTTGACTGCCAAGTATGTCGAGGCCGTGACCGGCACCAACGCCCGCATCGTCGATACCCGAAAGACGACCCCTGGACTTCGCGCGTTTGAGCGTCACGCGGTTGTCTCAGGCGGAGGTCGCAACCACCGCTTCAGCCTCTCGGATGCCGTGATGGCCAAAGACAATCACCTCGCGATTCTCACCGCAGGCGGCAAAGACCTAACAACCGAACTTCGCCGAGTGAAGAACGAACTGCCACACACCATGAAGCTCGAGGTTGAGGTCGACCGCCTCGACCAGATTCCAGCGGTGCTTGCAGCAGGTGTCGACATCATCATGCTCGACAACTTCAACTTGGATGACCTGAGCGCTGGTGTTGCACTGATTGCTGGCCAGGCTATTGTCGAGGCATCGGGAGGCGTGAATCTAGATACCGTTGCAGCGATTGCAGCCACCGGTGTCGACATCATCTCGGTTGGTGCTCTGACTCACAGCGCCCGCGCGCTGGACCTTGGCCTCGACGTGAAGATTTCACACTCGGCACCTCGCGCCAAATGATCTATCTGGACAACGCAGCCACTACCCCGGTTCGAACCGAGGCGCTTCAGGCCGCTTGGCCATACCTGACCAATGAATTCGGCAACCCATCGAGCACTCACGAGTTGGGCGGTCGCGCCTCAACTGCCCTCGACGCCGCTCGCGAGCGCGTCGCCCACTGGTTTGGTGCCCGCGGCTCAGAAATCATCTTCACCTCGGGCGGCACCGAGAGCGACAATCTGGGAATCATCGGTCTGGCCTTGGCAAACCCACGAGGCAAACACCTGATCAGCGCCAAGAGCGAGCACGAAGCGGTATTGGCTGCCATCGAGTTCCTAGAGCGCATCCACGGTTTCGAAGTCACCTGGCTCGACCTAGACGAGGTCGGTTCGATTAGAGACGGCGTTGCGGGTCTCAAGGCCGCCCTTCGCCAAGACACCACCCTGGTCAGCCTGATGGTGGGCAATAACGAAATCGGCACACTTCACCCGATCGCCGCCCTGGCCGCGGCCACCCACGAAGTCGGTGCCCTTTTTCACACGGATGCTGTACAGGCCGTCGGCTGGCTTGACCTAAACGTGAAGAATCTCGGGGTCGATGCTCTAAGCATCTCGGGCCACAAGTATGGAGCGCCAAAAGGTTCGGGAGCCCTCTATGTGCGAGGTCGCACCAAGACAGAGCCGATCATCCATGGTGGCGGTCAAGAGGCTGGGCTTCGCTCTGGCACCGAGAACGTCGCCTGGGCGGTTGCTTTGGCTACCGCGCTTGAACTCTTGCCTGAGGTCGAACTCGAATCTCGACGAGTTGCCGCACTGCGCGACGCATTCATACTTCAGGTCATGGAAGCCGCGCCGAACGCGATTCCGACCGGCCACCCGACTGACCGGCTAGCCAGCATCGCCTCATTCTGTTTCGTTGGAGTGAGCGGTGAGACCATCCTGGTGAAGCTCGAAGAGCGCGGAATCATTTGTTCAAGCGGGTCTGCCTGTGCCGCCGGAAGTGACGAACCATCACACGTTTTGCTGGCCATCGGAGTTGAACCAGAGATTGCTCAGAGTGCCGTTCGCTTCAGCTTGGCGCATGACACGACCGAAGAAGAGCTAGAGGGTGCGGTAATCGCAATCAGCGAGAGTCTGGCTTCGATTCTTCGCTAGCCTCGCCCGCGAAACAGTTACTCGAGGTTTTCGTTTGCCCATATGTTGATTGCGGTCTGAATGAACTTCGCCAGCCCAGGCTCGAAGGCCTCGTAGGTGGCGTTGAACGCTGGATCCATGATGTAGGTCAGGGCCAGCGACTTGTAGGCGATCTTGTTTGGCGTCCAGAACTGGCAGACGTACTCATAGTGCTTGCCGATCCAGTGCTGCACATTCGGGTCCGAAATCTCTTTGCCAGCTCGCAACAAGTCGGCCAAATTCTTAGCAATTAGCTCGTGTCCAGCGCGATACTCATCGTATTTTTCATCCCGCTTATTGAAATCCTGGTGATGCGCGGTTGGCTCGAACATTGACATCCCACCAGCCTAGGGCTAACCACTTGGCCAACTTGTCGCCGCCTGGCCAATCACTAGGCTGTAGCCATGGATTTCAACTTCACAGCCGAACTATGGGAATGGCGCGGGCCTGCACCCTTCTATTTCCTGTCGCTGCCGATTGAACTGGCTGATGAAATCAAAACCGCTGCCAGCTTGCTGTCTTATGGCTGGGGCATGATCCCGGTGGTTGCAACCATCCAAGGGCGAGAATTCAAAACTTCGATGTTCAGCAAAAACGGCACGTATGTCCTGCCGATCAAAAACGAGGTTCGGCTGCCGCTGAAGTTGGCCGTTGACGACCTGCTTGAGGTCTCCATCAAACTCGGTGCTTGATTAAAGCGCCTGAGACTTGCCGGACTTGAAGCCTAGCGCCCTCAGGTCGAGCCTGGCGGTTAGCGCCATGTGTGGCACTGTGAGCGCCCAAATCACAACCAGCA
>JBDLUE010000144.1:0-2929 GCA_039805505.1 Actinomycetota bacterium | reverse complement strand
CTCGTGATAAGCGGTGTTTAGACGCTCTTTGTCCTGCATCAAGCGAGACTTCTTCTGTGGCCCACCGATGACTCGGTCGATTGACTCATCCATGGTTTCTGAAGTGATCTGCTTCTCACCCTGACGAGCGGTTAGCAATGCAGCCTCGTTTAGAACGTTGGCCAGGTCGGCACCGGTGAAGCCTGGGGTGCGGCGAGCAACCAAGGCGAGGTCTACGTCATCAGCAATTGGCTTGCCCTTGGCGTGAACGCGAAGGATCTGCTCGCGACCAATGAGGTCAGGTGCGCCGACGCCAATCTGGCGGTCGAAGCGGCCTGGGCGAAGCAATGCTGGGTCAAGGATGTCTGGGCGGTTGGTCGCCGCAATCAAGATGATGTTGGTCTTCGAGTCGAAGCCGTCCATCTCAACCAAGAGCTGGTTCAGAGTCTGCTCGCGCTCGTCATTGCCGCCACCGATTCCGGCACCGCGCTGACGACCAACTGCATCAATTTCGTCAACAAAGATGATCGCTGGGGCGCTCTGCTTGGCCTGGTCGAATAGGTCGCGAACACGCGATGCACCGACACCGACAAACATTTCAACGAAGTCTGAACCAGAGATGGTGAAGAACGGCACACCGGCTTCGCCGGCAACGGCCTTGGCAACCAGGGTCTTACCGGTTCCCGGAGGGCCGTAAAGCAAGACACCGCGAGGGATCTTTGCGCCAACCGCCTGGAACTTCTCTGGTGACTTTAGGAAGTCCTTGATTTCTTCGAGTTCTTCAATCGCTTCGTCGACACCTGCAACGTCAGCAAAGGTGACCTTTGGGGTGTCTTTGTTCACGAGCTTTGCGCGTGACTTTCCGAAGTTCATGACCTTGCTGTTGCCGCCCTGCATGCCCGACATTAGGAACCAGAAAATGGCACCAATGATGACGAACGGAATCAGGCTGCCGAGCAGCGCCAGATACCAAGGCGTGTTTGGCACCTCGTCGTTATAGCCGTTGGCAATTTGGGCGTTAGCCACGGTCTCAACGACCTGACCACCACGAGCTGCGACATAGAAGAACTGCACCTTCTTGCCATACTTGGCGTCTTCGTTGGTGAGTGTTACATCGACGCGCTGGTCGCCATCAAGCACCTTCACGGTGTCGGCCTTGCCATCCGCGATCATCGCTAGACCAACCTGGGTGTCGACCTGCTTGACGCCTGAGGTGTTGACCAAAGATGAACCGATGAGCAGAACGGTTACGGCAACGAAGATCCAGACAAAAGGACCGCTAAGAATTTTTTTCAAGTTCACCGCTTAAGGCTATCGAATGCCTGCGACAACTAGTACTGCTGTTCTCTCTAGGCGATTAGTTGTAAACCGATGGCGCAAGGATGGCTACGCCCTTTAGAGTGCGGTAATCCTCGGCATAGTCGAGGCCGTAACCGACCACGAACTCGTTAGGGATGTCGAAGCCGACCATCGCCACCTTGACGTCAACCTTGGCTGCGTCTGGCTTGCGAAGGAAAGCGACGATTTCGACCGAAGCAGCACCGCGGGCCTCAAGGTTTGAAACCAACCACGAAAGGGTTAGACCCGAGTCGATGATGTCTTCGACGATGATTACGTGGCGACCGAGAACGTCGGCATCCAAGTCTTTAAGAATGCGAACCACGCCGGATGAAACGGTGCCTGAACCATAAGAAGAAACAGCCATCCAGTCCATCTGAACCGGGATTTGAATCGCGCGTGATAGGTCCGCCATGAACATGACAGCGCCCTTCAGAACGCCGACCAGCAGAACATCCTTGCCCTCATACTTGGCGTCGACCTGGGCAGCAAGTTCGGCAACCTTCGCGTCGATCTGTTCTTCGGTGACTAGCACCTTGGTGATTTTGTCGCTTACCTTTGACAGATCCACTTAGCAGGCTCCTGATTTGAGGGTTTTGGTGGTTTTTAGGGTTATTTGCGAACCCGTGCGTACAACTCTAACCCCTGGAAGAGTGAGTTCTTTCTGCCCGTGCCAGTTCTCGACCAGATCGGCCACGGCCAGCACGTGAACTCGTGAAAATGTGCCTCCAAAAACCTCCAGCGCGCGCAAAATTACGCGGTTTCTGATCGGCTTGGCCAGACCTTCGAGCTTGCCCACATCCAAGGCCAAGGATGTCGACCCTGCCGTCACCACCTGCTCGTATTCGGCGAGCGCCAATGCGTCCAGGTATTCGCTGTCTTCACGAATCAGTTCGGCGGTGCGGGCAAGCGATTCAGCGATGCCCGGGCCAAGCTCGGTTTCGAGCAACGGCAACACGGTTTGACGCACTCGCACCCGGCTGAATCGGTCTTCGGAATTCTGCGGGTCTGTCCATGGCTCGAGCCCTGAATCGGCGCAGAAGGCGTGAGTGGTCTCGCGCTTGATGCCAAGCAGCGGTCGAAGATAACGCCCCGAGTGAGCCGCCATTCCATTGATCGCGCGCGGGCCTGAACCACGAGCCAGCCCCAGCAAAACAGTTTCGGCCTGATCGTCGAGTGTGTGACCGAGCAAGACTGCCTTGGCGTCCAGCGCTGCAGCAACTTCGTCAAGCGCCTCATAGCGCGCGGTTCGAGCAGCGGCCTCTGGGCCACCCTCGGAGCCCACCTTAATTTGAACCACCTGGACCGGGTCCAATCCGAGTTCGCGCAAAACTTCAGCGGTGCGAGCGGCAACCTCGCGAGTGACAGCTTGGATACCGTGCTCGACGATCACTGCCCCTGCTCGAACTCCGGCACGTGGCGCCTCAAAGGCAACCGCTGCGGCGAGCGCCAAACTATCCGGGCCACCCGAACAGGCAACCAGCACCAGGTCACCGGCAACTACGCCGGAGGCATCCCAGCTTTCGCGCACCGCACGACGAACATCGGCGATGGCCGGCGTCAGGCGTGGGCGGTCAGTCAAGTTGGGCTCTTTTCGGTAATCTTTATGTAG
>JBDLUE010000143.1:0-2933 GCA_039805505.1 Actinomycetota bacterium | reverse complement strand
TACTCAAGCGCCTTCGGTGAGACCTTGCAGAACCGTGTAATGATTCGCTACTACGAATACCTATTGCCTTTCTTGCCGCTAACCCTGCTGCCGCTGGGCAACCACATTCCAAAGCTAGGCAACCTAGCTAAGGCTTTGATTTTGGTTGGCACCGCAGCCTGGTTGTTCATCTCGATGCCGTTCATGACTCAGTACATCCCGGCTCTATTCACCGACTCATCGATGATGGCTTCGGCAATCAAGTCGGGTATCCCGTTGGTGATCTTCGGTGTTGCCGGTTTGGGCATACTCGCCTACTGGCTGTTCAAGCCCGAGACTGGCGCCCAGGTTTGGCTATTCGCGTTTGCACCGGTGGTTTTGCTGGTTTATGCAATCAGCAGCTACACCAACATGACCGTGCCTAGTTCGATAGTCGGCATGTATACCGAATCTTCTCGCTTCGCCCACGACAACCTGTCTGACGAAGACAAGAAGAACATCATGATCATCGGTACCAACCACCAAACCTCGATGGCTGCGCAGCTCTGGCTCGACGAGCCAACCTCGCAGAAGATGGTTTTGGCCGAGGGTTCAACTTACGACATCAATGAGCTGCCTGAAGATGTGAAGTACATCATTCGCGTTGGGCTGGTCAACCTCAACGGTGACGGAATCGTAGTTCAGCAGTCAGCGACAAAGCTGGCCAACACCGAGATGCCTTCATGGTTGCTAATCAAGAATTCAACCGCCGAGAAGATCGCGTCAGGCGAAGACCAGTAGTCTTTTAGGCAAAGTTTGAGGCCCGGGTCATGTGACCCGGGCCTTGAACTTTAAGCGCTAGTGATTAGCGAGTAACCACAACAGTCGGCGTGCTTGCCGCGGCATACTTGATGCCAGTCAGGCGAGCAGAAACCCAGTTGGCATCCACGCTGTTGGCTGCGACGCCACCGGTGGTCTTGACCTTCAGGGTTCCGGTCTTCGCTAGGCCGAATACGCATCGAGCAAAGTCGCTGGCCATCACGATGTCAAGTGAGCCTGAGTCTGCCTTGCCATCTGGGTTGTTCAGCATTCCGTTGATGGTCTGCTTGACTGCGGTGCCGGTCTTGGCCGCGGTGAAGCTGTCGGCGATCATTGCGTCGGTCGCAACCACACCGGCGATGCCCGAGGCAGCCTTGCACTTGGTTGACTGGGTGATGCGAGATTCATCCTGGTTGGTGACCGACCAGAAGGTGCGAACACCCGATGCCTTGTTGGCAGCGGTGGTGCGCAGTGCGGTCACGTTGGCAGTGGTGTCTAGCGAATAGTCGAACTCGCCGCGAGGTGCGCCGCCAACGTTTAGGCCCTTAGGAACCTTGTTGGTTGCAATCTTTAGGCTCAACTGCTGAACGGCAACCGGGGCGGCGTCAACACTCAATGAAATCTGGTTGGTGCCGGCAGCCTTAGCAACAGCGAGGGTTGGCTGACCTAGGCGACCAGACATGAACTGTGCGGTTGGCTTGCCCATTCTGAAGCTCAGGCCGACGCGGGTTGCGGTGTCGAAGTCTTGTAGTTCGCCACAGACGTTGGTCTCAACCCATGCGCAGTTCAGCTCGCGCTGGTCGTCGATGTAGGTGTTGCCACCAGACTTCACGATCTTGGCCGCACTGTACGCACCAGCGGTCTGGGTGTAAGGGTTGACGATTGCCGAGAAAGTGTTTGCGGTCAGCTTGCCCTTGATGATCTGCACCTGAACCTCAACGCTCACGGCATAGGTCTTACCGTCGGCCCCGGTCCACAGCGTGGTCGAACCGCCAGCTGGGATGCCCTTGGCAGCAACGTCGGCGGTGACCTTGGCGGTCGGTGCATCAATGGCACGGATGAGCGTTGCCGCAGCCTTGGTGCCCTTGTAGATGTTGACGGCTTCGAGGCAAAGCATCTGGGTCGCGGTGGTGCACACCGGAAGAACGTATGAACCGTTGAAGACATCGGTGGTCAGGTTTGCACATGGAATCTCGCCCAGAGTCTCACAAAGCTGGTCTTTGGCGTTGAACAGTGTGCTGAAGCCCTGGCTGCTGGCGAAGTTCTCTTGAGAGCCGACTGCGAAACTGGTCTTAGTCAGGCTATCGGCTGCGGTTGGCCAGTAGACGGCAGCGTTTGCAGCGGCGGTGCCGGTGAGCAAGGCGAGAGAAGTTAGGGCCGCAACGGCCATGCGCTTGAAGTTCATGTTTCAAATCTATTCGTCAGAGGGTATTTTCTGGCTGAAGCAACCGAGCAGATGTTTAATTGACTGCCTTAACCTAAGGAAACTTAAGAGTTTTAACAGGGTCGTGTGAGAGACTTGAGGTTGCGATTGAAACCAAGCCTTTCGCAAAGGAAAAGATTCGGGACCCATGAATTCGGGGCCTCGGGTCTTTTTCCATTTAAGCCGCGGGCTTTTCGAGCGGTGGGTTTCGGCGTTAGCCTTATCGGATGAGCATCAAGCGCGTGGCATTCGTCACCTTCTATTACGAGGCCTGGGATTCCCTGGCTGAGGTCTATGAGCGCATGCTCGATGACCCGCGCTTCGAGGTGCTGGTTGTTGCTATCCCCCGCAAGCTGACCGGTGATGCCAGCTGGGATGACGCTGCCGGGGTTTCTGACTTCTTCGCCGCTCAGGGCATCGACCACGTGATCGGCTCGGCCGATGCGAGCGAGCTGCGCGAGTGGGCGCCTGACTATGTGTTCATCAACTATCCGTGGCAGCGCAACTATCAGAAGGCCTATCGCGCCGATGAGTTGGTCAAGTTCACGCGCATCGCATACGTGCCTTATTACTCGTTGCCGTTGGTGAACGAGATGGGGCCAGGTGCGGCCGAGCACCTTTATACGCAGCGCTCGCACCAGTTGGCCTCGTTGGTTTTCACCCAGGATCGCTTCGTGCTCGACGCCTATGCTGCAACTTCACGTGGCAATGAGCACGTCTTCTTCACCGGTTC
>JBDLUE010000142.1:0-2947 GCA_039805505.1 Actinomycetota bacterium | reverse complement strand
TATTGACCGCTAACGGCCTCACCTCGCAGTCGATCACCAGCGCACTCCAGGCCAATGGCTTCGTTATCCCAGCTGGCACCATCGACGACAACAAGGGTTCAATCTCGGTTGAGGTTGGCACCCCGGTCAACTCACTTGCTGCGTTCAAGGCGCTACCACTAATCGGCAGCAAGACCACAGTTAGCGCTGGGGCAACCACTGCGACCCCACAGATTCCATCGGGTATGACTGGTCAGCTGCCTCCAGGCTTCAAGATTCCGACAACCACAACTAGTGCACCGACCACCACGACTTCGATCACGGCACTGACCATCGCCGATGTCGCGACGGTCAAGCTCGAAAACGCACCAGTCACCTCGATTGCCCGTGTCAACGGCAAGGCAGCTCTTGCCATCTCGATCACTAAAACTCAGGACGCAAACACCGTTGCAGTTTCGAAGGGCGTCAACGAGAAGATTGTCGAGCTCGAAAAGAAGCTGGGCGACGTCACCATCGTCACAATCTTCGACCAAGCTCCGTTCGTAGTGAAGTCACTTGAGAACCTAACCACCGAGGGTTTGCTTGGTCTTGGGTTCGCGATCATCATCATTCTGGTGTTCCTAGCCTCGGTTCGCTCGACACTGGTCACCGCGATTTCGATTCCAACCTCAGTTCTGATCACGTTCATCGGTTTGGGTTCTTTCGGTTACTCGCTGAATCTTTTCACCCTGAGCGCGTTGACCATCGCAATTGGGCGCGTTGTTGACGACTCGATTGTGGTCATTGAAAACATCAACCGCCACCTCTCGTATGGAGAGCCAAAGCGCGAAGCTATTCTGCGCTCGGTTCGTGAAGTTTCTGGTGCGATTACCGCGGCAACTATCACCACGATCGCCGTATTCCTGCCAATCGCGCTGGTAGGCGGGCTCGTCGGCGAACTATTCCGACCATTCGCCTTCACCTTCGCGATTGCACTTGCTGCTTCGCTGTTCGTTTCGCTAACCATCGTGCCGGTTCTCGCCTACTGGTTCTTGAAGGCTCCGGCCGAAGTGGAACACGCAGACGCCAAGGCAGCTGCCATCCACGAGCGCAAGGTTCGCGAGGAGGAAGAAGCTAAGGAGCGCAAGAGCATTCTTCAGCGCGGATACATTCCGGTTCTGAACTGGACCCAGAAGCGACCTGTCGCCACCCTAGTTTCTGCCTTCGCTATTTTGCTGATTACCTTTGGTTTGGTCCCGCAGCTGAAGACCGACTTCATTGGCTCATCGGGCTCTAACGGCTTCGTGATCAACCAGACCCTGCCAGCCGGCAAGACTCTCGCTCAGCAGGATGCAGCGGCAGCCAAGGTCGAGGCAATCCTTCTTGAAGAAGAAGAAATCGAAGTGGTTCAGACCACCATCGGCTCTTCGGGCGATGGACGCGTAGCATTCGGTGCTTCAGCCGGTGGCATTGCCATCCAGGTGACCACCAAGGAAGGCGTTGACCAGGCAGCACTTCAGGCCAAGCTTGAGAAGTCGTTCGCGGCGGATGCGAGCCTGGGCACCGTAAAGTTTGGTTCTGGCGGAGGCGGCTTTGGTTCATCGAGCACCATCGATGTCAAGGTTGTTGCCCCTGACGAAGCGAAGTTGAACGAAGCCATCGCGGCTGTTCAAGCAGCAATGAAGGGAACCAAGGACGTTTCGGAAATCTCGAACTCGCTCGCAGACAAGCAGCGCACCCTTCGTGTGACTGTTGACCGCAAGGCAGCAGCTCGCAAGGGTTTGACTGAGATCACCGTTGGCGGATTGGTTTCTGCAGCTATGAAACCGTCAAGCATCGGAAAGGTGAACATCGACAGCAACGAGACTTCGATCTACGTTGTGAAGACCGACATCCCTGACACCGTTGCAAAGGTCAAGAACATTCAGATCCCGAGCGCCACTGGCCTGACCAGACTCTCATCGATTGCAAAAATCGAAGAGGTTGAGGTTCCGGTAGCCATCAAGAGCGAGAAGGGTGACCGCACCGCAAACGTCTCTCTAACTCCATCTGGAGACAATCTGGGCGCTATCTCGGCTGACGTGACCAAGCGTTTGGCAACCGTTGAGCTTCCAACCGGAACCACGGCAACCATCGGCGGTGTCAGCGCGTCTCAGGCTGAGTCATTCGGCCAGTTGGGTCTTGCGCTCTTGGCAGCCGTCGCAATCGTATTCATCGTCATGGTGGCTACCTTCTCGAGCATCATCCAGCCATTGATTCTGCTGATCTCGATTCCATTCGCAGCGACCGGTGCATTCGTAATGTTGCTTGCCACCGACACACCTCTTGGTGTTCCTGCCCTGATTGGAATGCTGTTGCTGGTCGGAATCGTGGTTACTAACGCGATTGTGCTCATCGACCTCATCAACCAGTACCGCAAGGAGGGTCGCCCGACTCAAGAGGCAATCATGGATGGAGCGCGTCAGCGTCTGCGCCCGATCTTGATGACCGCTTTGGCAACCATCTTTGCTCTGACCCCAATGGCCCTCGGCCTTACTGGCGGTGGCGGATTCATTTCGCAGCCTTTGGCGGTTGTCGTTATCGGCGGTCTGTTCTCGTCAACCATCCTGACCCTCGTTATCGTGCCGGTTCTTTACTGGTTGGTTGAGGGGCGCAAGGAGCGCAAGGCACTTCGTGGCAAGCGCGCTTCTAAGCGCGTGAAGGCTGCGAAGCCGGCTAAGGCTGCAGAGGCAAGCTAGCCCCGGCGGTAGAATTGGGAGGTCTTCGACAGTGTCGGAGGCCTCCCCTTCTTTTTGCCCTATTTTTGGAATGTGATTGAGATTTCTGACAACCTAGTTTGGATCGACTGCGAGATGACGGGCCTAAACGTCGAACTCGACTGCCTGGTTGAGATTGCCGTGGTAATCACCAACTCTGAACTAGAGATCTTGGATGAAGGCCTAAACATCGTCATCAAGCCTCGCCCTGAATCATGGGCCAACATGAACGA
>JBDLUE010000141.1:0-2950 GCA_039805505.1 Actinomycetota bacterium | reverse complement strand
CGGGGCTCTCTGCTTTAATCGAGACATGTCTACTAAAGCCTCAGTACTTTTCGTATGTGTTCACAACGCCGGCCGCTCTCAGATGGCCGCCGGTTACCTTCAGGCTCTAGCCGGCGACCGCGTTGAGGTTCGCTCGGCTGGCACCCAGCCAAAGAACGAGGTGAACCCTTCGGCCGTGGCAGCAATGCTCGAAGAAGGCATTGATATCAGCACCAACACCCCGAAGGTCTTGAGCGACGAGGCCGTGAAGGCTTCTGACTACGTGATCACCATGGGTTGTGGCGACACCTGCCCTTACTTCCCGGGCAAAACCTACCTTGACTGGGTCTTGGATGACCCTGCCGGCCAGGGCGTCGAGGATGTTCGACCGATTCGCGACAAGATCCGCCAGCACATCGAAGCTCTGATTGCAGAAATCGACGCTAAGTTCTAGTTCCTAGGCTCAATTTGCCCCCTCTACAAAGTTCGGTAATTGGAATATTCCTGCCATACTTTCTAGAAACAGGGGAGGTTTACGATGGCACCGAAAACGAAGAGCGTTCCGCAACCCAAGCAGGATCGCGCTAAAGACACCGTTCAGCTGGTAATCGACGCGACCAATCGCGCCATCGAAGGCGGCGGTGAATCCTCGGTTCGCATCCAAGAGTTGTCTGCCCAGACCGGCGTCTCAATTGGTTCGATCTATCACCACTTTGGCGACCGAGATGGTCTAATCCGTGCGACCTACGTGCACAACTTCGCCTCTAGCATCCAGCAAGACATTGCCCGCGCCAAGCGCTTCATGGCCAAAATGACCAGCACCGAAGAAATTGCTGAGCACTACGACGAAATGCTGCGGTTTCTGGTCGAGCACTTCAAACATGTGCCAGCCGACAAGCGGGCCAACATTATTGGCAACACAACCGGCCGACCTCTGCTGCGTGCGGCTTTGGCAGAGGTTCAGCACGAGCTCACTGAACAGCTCACCGAGGTTATGGTTTTGCTTCAGGAACGCGGGATGCTCAAACCACACCTGTCGCCTCGAGCGGCAGCGGTTATGACACTTGGCATGCTTCACGGGCGCATCGTCGCCGAGATTGACTCATCACCGGTCAGCGACCTCGAATGGAACCGCGCAATGATCAGTGCCTTCGGTGGTCTATTCGTGCTGAAAGACCAGCCGAACTTCTAGCGTTAGTTATTTGCCGGCGGCTAGTTCACGGGCGCGCGCAAGCGCAGCATCCGTGGCCTCGACAAACATCGCCTCAAGATCGGTCTCGCCCATCCTTGCAATCGCCCGCTCGGTTGTTCCATTAGGGCTGGTTACCTGCTTGCGCAGAGCCTCGGGAGTCTTGCCTGATGCCGCCAAGAGTTCGGACGCGCCTAAGAAAGTTTCGTTCACGAGCAGCGCGGCATCCTGGTCATTGAAACCGTGGTGCTTAGCGGCCAGGGTCAGCTGCTCGATTAGGTAGAACACATATGCCGGGCCAGACCCCGAGATGGTGCTCAATGCGTCGATGCGCGACTCTTCGAGCACGATGGTCTTGCCGACGGTTTCGAACAGTTGAACCGTGGTCTCGACGGCCCAGTCGGTTGCTCGCTCGCCCGCGGCGATTCCGGTGACTGCGCGGCCAACGATAGCCGGGGTGTTTGGCATGGCTCGAACCACGCCGACATCCTCGGGCAAGACCGCCTCCATCGATGCGGTGGTGACGCCGGCGGCAACACTGATCACCAGGGCGTTGTCGTTGATTGCGTCGGCAATCTCGGCCAAAACCTCGGTGACATAGGCCGGCTTCACGCCAACCAAAACTACATCGGCACCGGCAACGGCCATGGCGTTTGCGTCGGCACCGTTTTCGAGTGCGAAGGCGTGCACGCCCAGCCCGTCGATGTGCTTTTCGGCACTGGCCGCGGTCTTAGTGCTGACCGAAATGTTGGCTGGGTCAAAACCCGACTTCAGCAAGCCGGCAAGGATTGCGCCGCCCATTGAACCAGAGCCGAGGATTGCGATGCGATTGATATTCACCTAATCAGTTTAGGCGAGCGGTTTTGTCGGTGGTGGTTGATAGTTTTGAGTCATGGCTTCCCCTAAATCAACCTTTGTTTGCACCGAGTGCGGTTGGTCGACCCCGAAGTGGGTCGGTCGATGTGGCGAGTGCCAGGCCTGGGATTCAATGCAAGAGGGTGCGATCGGCGGAGGCCGCGGGCTCGGTGTGGCCAAGCAGGTTCGCGCCTTGAAGCTGGTTGAGTCTTCTGCCGCAAAACCAATCACGGATGTTTCGACAGAGCGCGTAGCCGCCTGGTCTACCCAGGTTGGCGAGTTTGACCGCGTGCTGGGCGGCGGGCTGGTTCCCGGTGCCGTTGTTTTGCTCTCCGGAGAACCCGGTGTGGGCAAGTCGACGCTCCTGCTCGAAGTTGCCGCCAACACCGCAAAGTCGGGCAAGCGCGTGCTCTACGTAACCGGAGAAGAGTCGGTAGGGCAGGTTCGTTTGCGAGCCGAGCGCACCGGTGCTTTGACCGACAATCTCTACCTGGCCGCCGAAACCGACCTATCCACAGTTCTCGGTCAGATCGACGCGGTCGGGCCTGAGTTGCTAGTTGTTGACTCGGTTCAGACCATTGCCGCCTCCGAAATTGATGGTGCTGCCGGAATGCCTTCCCAGATTCGCGAGGTTGCCGCCAATTTAATTCGGGTTGCCAAAGAACGTGCTCTGCCAGTCATCCTGGTTGGTCACGTCACCAAGGATGGCTCAATCGCCGGCCCACGCGCATTGGAACACCTGGTCGACGTGGTTTGCCACTTCGAGGGTGACCGCCAGACTTCGCTTCGTTTCGTGCGATCGCTGAAGAATCGCTTTGGGCCAACCGATGAAGTTGGTTGCTTCGAGATGACTGGCGAGGGCATCAATCAGGTCAGCGACCCGAGCGGCATGTTTTTGTCGCGCGGTGACGCACCGGTTTCGGGCAC
>JBDLUE010000140.1:0-2951 GCA_039805505.1 Actinomycetota bacterium | reverse complement strand
GTCGAGACAGCAGCACCAAAGGAAGTTGCGCCGGTCGGCGGCTCGAGAGTCTTTGCGCCGGTTCCTGCCAATTCGAAAGCCGTGAAGCTTGGCTTGAACAGCTGAAGCGTGACTGCGCCGTTAGTTGAGATTTTGGCGGTCGAATCTTGGAACGTCGTCAAACCAGCAGCCGTTCCGGTCTTAACTGTGATTTCACCAGAAGTGCTCGAGACATCGGCACCGATCCAATAGATATCAGCAGGTGAATTGCTTGCACCGATTCCTTCGACCGTAATCGCACCGGTCGTAGATGAAACCGAAGTGGCGAAGAAACTCATGCCATAAGACACGGATGTGTTCAAACCCGAGGCATCACCCCTAATGTTGATGTTGCCAGAGGTCGAGGATATAAGGTTAGTGCCGGTTCCAGCAGTGCCGCCCCAACCAATTAGTGTGCCGAAATGGTTGCCGGAACCAGTTGAACCACCGGCAGTCTTGCCATCGATCGTGATGTCGCCGGTGGTAGTCGTAATTAGAGAGTATTTCTCAATTTCGATTCCCGAGTTGTGCCCGGTGCCTCCAACGTTGGCGCTGTCTTGACCTCGGAGCACGACGTCACCGGCATCTGCAGAAATGCGACCGAGCATTCGAATGCCCGAGTAGGCGGCGTTGGCCGCTGAGGTTATTGAAGTGGTTGCTTTTGCATAGCCGGTTGTTACGTCAGCACCGCCGGCTAGTGTCACGTCACCGCCATTTGACACTATTCGCGAGGCATTTGCTGTAACAATTCCACCCGCCGCGGTGTCATCTGAGTCAGACCAAACAGTAATAGGTCCACCCGCAGTGATGAAACTGTGGTCCACAAAAATGTTGCCAGTCGCCTTCAATATGATTGGCGCAGTCACAGCAGTGTTCGCGGTCATGTTTGCGCCAGTGTCAAGGTCTCCAGCTGTCGTGGTGACCGAGATGCCGCCTGCACCAGCCGAGGTTAGTGCGCCCGTTCCGTCAAACGTCGTGGCCGTGATTGAAATCTTGCCGCCGGCAGTGAAAGCTGCAGGGCCAACGTAAGCACCAGATGCCGCAATCGTCACATCGCTTGCGTCTCCGCTAGTCGTAACACCGACGCCGTTATAAGTCACAGCTCCACCGATTACTTCGACATCGCCAGTGGTCGTAAGTGGAACAGAAACGGTTATGCCTGCGGTGTTACCTGTTCTACCAAATCGAACGCTTCCAGCAGCCATGGTGACATACGAGCTGCTCCAAGATTGCGCAACGGTGAATGATCCCGAGCAAGGCTCGATCACGAGTGCACCTGCGGTGCGAATCGTCTGCACGCTTCCCGAGCTGAATGCGACGTTGCCGGCGCAGATGTTTATGTCACCGGTGTGGTTTGCCGCCACACTGGCCCCACCGATGACGTTGGCACCTTGTTGGCCGAAAGCCACGCGCTGCGAGCCTGCATCGAGATTGATATCTCCTGAAGTTGCAGAAATGTTGGTCGAGTTGAAAGCCAAGGCATCAGTGGTGTTGGTTGCTGACGCACCAACAATATCGATGTCACCGTTCGTGCCTGTTGCCCGGATGTTTAGGGCGCCCGAGGCAACCCATGAAATCACACCATAGGCGTTGGTTGAAGAGCCAGAGCCTGAAGTCACGATTCCAGAGATTGAAATTGCTGTCTTTGACGCTGCACCGGTTGTGATTGTTGTCGTGTATCCACCGGTCATGTTCAGGTAGGTAGCATGACCCTGAGTTGTGCCTGTTGGCTGATAGCTTGCGCCATCGATAGTGATCGCACCAGTCGCCGAAGTGATGTTTGCGCCTGACAGAACAGCAACGCCAATTCCTGAGGTGTTGGTTGACTGAATTTTGCCTCGAATAGTGATGTCACCAGACGTGGTGGTCAACTTGGTCGAGTCGGTGGCTACCGCAGACAAACCAATTGCCACACCCCAGTTTCCTGGGCCGGCCGTGGCATAACCTGTCGGTGAAACTTCATTTGCGGTTGCCGAACCAGCAATAGTAATCGCACCAGCGCCACTGGAGAGTTCAGAGTAGTTTCCAACCCAAACCTCACCTGTGCCAGAGGCATCCGAGTTTGACCAAAGAGTTATTGGGCCACCAGCGGTTGTCAAAGTGCGGCGAGCAGAGGTGCTTGTTCCCGCTAATACGGAGACGTATGAAGTCGCCTTCAGCTTGATTGGGCTTGCTGTGGAGGTGTTTAGGTTTGCGCTGAGAGTAACCTCGCCCCCATAAACCTCGATGGCGCCGGTGGCAGTAATTGGCGTACTGACCGTCACATTTGCACTGTTTTGGGTGGTTCCAGTCCCAGCCGTGCCAATGCGGAAGTCCTCAATTTCACTGACAACGACGTTGGCGGCTGCAAAAGTCTGCGCTGAGGCGAAAGACTGGGAGGTTCCAGAATCGAACGAAAGCGAACCGGTCGTTCTAAAGTTTGCCGTTCCAGCGAAGGTGAAGCCCGACGCATTCAAGTGAATGTCCCCGGTTGCGCCGCCCACGGTGTCGGCACCGATGTGCACCGCGCTGCTCGTCGAGCTTGCGCCAAAGGTGGTTGGGTTCGTTCCAGAATCAATAGTCACGGTTCCGCTGGAAGACAGGATTCGGGCCCAGTTGATGCTCACGCCAGGCATTGTGGTGGTGCTTGCAGAACCGGTCAACTTGATGTTTCCGCCCGAGCCGGTAGCAGCGACCTTGACGTAAGTGGCGGCCGCGCCAGACCAGAAATTGAGGCCCTTGCCATCTGTGCTGGTTCCAGAAGTCTGCCCATTAATCTCAATTGCATCAGCAGAAGTCTTCGCCGAAGTTATCAAGGTTGAGGCAGTGCCATCGAAGCCAAGCTCGATACCGTGACGGTTGAAAGTGCTTGAAGATGCAGTGGAGCGGCCGTCAATCTTGATAGAACCTGTTCCGGAGTTTATGGTCGATCCAGCCCACTGAATCACACCGAG
>JBDLUE010000139.1:0-2965 GCA_039805505.1 Actinomycetota bacterium | reverse complement strand
TCTAGTTTACCTTTTGTCGCCTGCGGCTTCGGCGGCCAGGCGAATCTGCTCGTCACGAACCAATCGCCACCAGAGGAAGATTGCGAAGCCCGCAAAGAGCAGCCATTCCAAGAAATAGAAAGCGCTTAGCCAGTTGATCCGTTCAACATCTCGATAGGTCACTTGGATGGGCTCGAGGCTGCCATCGCTGAACATCACCGAGCCAGCGGAAACCGCTAGATACTCGGCGGAAGACTTGATTGGTGCATCAGGAGAATAGAGGTTGATCAGCTGCCCAAGAGCAACCGATTTCAGCAAGTATGGCTTCGCCGGGTCTGCTGGCTGCGGCCCTTCGGTTGGCAGCGGATAACCGGCGATGTCTAGAAACGCCTCGGCCTGAATCATGCCCATGAGGTTGGTGCGAAGTTGCTCTGCGGCCTCAAGCTTCTCGACCCAACCGAGTGCGAGGGTTGTGCTGACCTGGTTTTCATCCGTGGCGTTCATCAGCAGCCAATAACCGGTTGTGCCATTCTGCACGCGGCCATCGATGATGAAGGTGTTCTTGGTGTCGAGATAGAGCTGCTTGGTGACCATGGGCAGCGATGAATTCGAGGTGTTGGTTTTCGGGTCATCCTTGGTAAATGTGCGATCGAGCTGCCACTGACCCAGGGCTCCGAAAATGGCGGCCACGATGAGCGCCAAAAACAAAGCCCCGATCCACTTCGGCTGGGTTGCCAGCTTGAAGAAGGACGGGGCCTTGTTTGACATTATTTGGTCTGACTATGCGTGGTACGGAGCAACCACAACGTCAACGCGCTGGAACTCCTTGACGTCTGAATAGCCGGTGGTGGCCATCGCGCGGCGAAGAGCTCCCATTAGGTTCGTGGTGCCATCGGCCGAAGATGAAGGGCCAAGGAGAATCTCTTCGAGGCTGCCCGAAGTGCCAACCTCGACCTTGTGACCGCGAGGTAGCTCTGCGTGGAATGCCTCTTGACCCCAGTGCGAACCGTGACCAGGAGCCTCGGTTGCTCGTGCAAGAACAGAACCGAGCATGACTGCGTCTGCGCCACACGAAATTGCCTTAACGATGTCGCCCGAGGTTCCGAGACCGCCATCGGCAATCACGTGAACATAGCGGCCGCCAGACTCATCCATGTAGTCGCGGCGAGCGCCGGCAACATCGGCAACTGCGGTCGCCATCGGAGCGTGGATGCCGACAACCTTGCGAGTGGTCGATGCCGCCCCGCCACCGAAGCCAACTAGAACTCCGGCAGCTCCGGTCCGCATCAGGTGAAGGGCTGCGGTGTAGGTGGCAGCCCCACCGACGATGACCGGAACATCCAGTTTGTAGATGAATTCCTTTAGGTTCAGTGGTTCGTGTGAACGTGAAACGTGCTCGGCAGAAACGGTGGTTCCGCGAATCACGAACAGGTCAACGCCAGCCTTGATCACGGTGTCGCTGAACTCTGCAGCGCGCTGCGGTGACAACGCACCAGCAACGGTCACGCCGGCAGCACGAATCTGCGCGATGCGGTCACGGATGAGTTCCGGCTTGATTGGCTCTGCATAAATCTCTTGCATGCGACGGGTTGCCTGCTCAGGTGCAAGCTTGGCGATTTCGGCCAGCTGCTGGCTTGGGTCTTCGTAGCGAGTCCAGAGGCCCTCGAGGTCTAGGACGCCAAGACCGCCAAGCTTGCCGATTTGAACTGCGGTCTCAGGTGAAACCACTGAGTCCATTGGCGCACCAAGAACCGGCAGTTCAAAGTTGTAGGCGTCGATCTTCCATGCGGTCGAGACATCCTGCGGGTCGCGGGTGCGACGACTCGGCACGATTGCGATGTCGTCGAATGCCCAGGCACGGTTTCCGCGCTTGCCGCGACCGATTTCGATTTCACTCATGTGATTTAGTCCCCTTGCTCGCTCTTAGCGAGTTCCGTAGTTTGGAGCTTCGACAGTCATCTGAATGTCGTGCGGGTGGCTTTCTTTCAGACCAGCCGCGGTGATGCGAACAAACTTGCCACGCTTCTGCAGCTCAACGATGTTTTCAGCACCAACGTAGCCCATCGAGGCACGAAGCCCGCCGATCAGCTGGTGGGTGACCGATGCAACCGAACCGCGGTAAGCGACTCGACCTTCGATGCCTTCTGGCACAAGCTTGTCTTCACGCAGGACGTCATCCTGGAAGTAGCGGTCCTTTGAATAGCTCTTGGCCTGGCCGCGCGACTGCATCGCACCGAGCGATCCCATTCCGCGATAGGTCTTGAACTGCTTGCCGCCAACGAAGGTGATGTCGCCGGGAGCCTCGTCGGTTCCTGCAAGAAGTGAGCCAAGCATTACGGCGTTCGCTCCGGCGACTAGAGCCTTTGCAATGTCGCCCGAATACTGAAGGCCACCGTCGGCGATGATTGGCACGCCCGCAGGCTTGCCCGCAAGTGACGCCTCGTAAACGGCAGTGACCTGAGGCACGCCAACACCGGCAACCACGCGAGTGGTGCAGATTGAACCTGGGCCAACACCGACCTTGACTGCATCGGCACCCGAATCGATCAGAGCCTGAGCGCCGGCACGCGTTGCCACGTTGCCACCCATGATGTCTACGTGCTTGGCGAAAGGCTCTGCCTTAAGCTTCGCGATCATTTCTAGAACCGCACGGTTGTGACCGTGAGCGGTGTCCACAATAAGAAGGTCTACGCCGGATTCAACAAGAGCCATTGAGCGCTCCCAGGCATCCTGGCCGACACCGACTGCAGCAGCCACGAGTAGGCGACCGTTTGCATCCTTCGAAGCAAGCGGATACTTCTCCGACTTGTCGAAGTCCTTGACCGTGATCAGGCCCTTGAGCTTGTTGTTGCCATCAATCAGAGGCAACTTCTCGATTCGGTGCTGAGCGAAGATTGCGATTGCGTCATCCGGGTTGATTCCGTGAGGCGCAGTAATAAGAGGCATCGGGGTCATCACGTCTTTGACCAGAGTGGTGGTGCGCTGA
>JBDLUE010000138.1:0-2993 GCA_039805505.1 Actinomycetota bacterium | reverse complement strand
GGCAAGAGATTTTCCGCCAGGCAAATTGATGACCATGTCGGCGCGGCCGGCACCAGCGTTGGTGCTGATGGTTGCCTGCTCATCGAAGTCGGCGTGCTTAATCAGACCGGCAAGTTCAACCAGCTTGCGAAGCTGAGCCTCACCCCATACTCCGCGGACGTTATTAGAGGTAAGAGCCTGAGACAAAGCTTGAGTCTGCTTGCGAAGCTGTTCGTCTGACTCGATCGCTGACTTCAATTGCTGCTGAATTGAACCGAATTGCTCGGTGCGTTCCTTCTCTAGGGTGGCAACGGTTTGCTGCATCTGTTCTAGGTGCACCTTGACCGGGGCAAGTGCTTGGAGCAGCTTGTTCTCTTCACGATCGCGTTCGTCACGGTCACGCTTCTCGGCCGCATTCTGAGCCAATTGCCCGTTGAGGCCGGCAATTGTTGCCTCGGCGCTCGCCAACTTCACACGAAGATCTTGCGAATCTTCAGCAACACCAGCAGATGCGCTCTTGCGAGAAGCGAATAGCCAACCGATGAGTGTGCCAACAACTAAACCAATGCCGAGAAAGATAAAAGACTCCATGCCCCGAGTATTTCACCAAGGTCAGACATTTATTGGAGGGTAAACTCACCAACAATGAGCAATTCGCGTCCGATCAGGTTAGACATCCAAGCATTGCGTGCCGCCGCAGTGCTGATGGTGGTCATTTTTCACCTGTGGCCGAATCGTCTGCCGGGCGGTTTCGCCGGCGTGGACGTGTTCTTCGTAATCTCCGGTTTCCTCATCTCGGGCTCGCTTTTCAGCGAACTTGCCGATCGCGGACGCATCCGGTTCGCCGCGTTCTGGGCCAAGCGAATCCGCCGCCTGCTTCCGGCCGCACTGCTAGTTATCGCCATCACGGCAATCTTGTCTCTGATTTTCGTGCCAACTTTCACACGCCAGGGCTACTTCGCCGAGGCGATTGCGAGCACCTTTTACTTCGAAAACTGGCAGCTCGCGGCCTCTTCAACCGATTACTTTGCCGCCCAGCCAAGCCCGTTCCAGCACTACTGGTCACTCGCCGTTGAAGAGCAGTTTTATCTGTTCTGGCCGCTTTTGCTCGGCCTGGTTGCCTACTTCGCCAAGCGAAAGTCCGAGACGGCATTCAAGTTTTTGCTCATCACTATTTCGCTCGCCTCGTTCGGCTACTCGCTTTTCTTGACCTTCGCGCAGCCAACCTTGGCCTACTTCAACACTTTCGGTCGCGTCTGGGAGTTCGGGCTCGGTGCACTCATCGCGTTTGCGGGTCATCGCGTTCGCCTGACAGAAATCGGCAAGACGCTTCTAAGCCTCAGCGGTTTCGCCGCCATCCTTGGTTCATCGCTTTTGCTCAGCGAAAACCTGCCATTCCCCGGTTGGGCTGCCCTCATCCCAGCTATGGGAACCGCGGCGGTCATCCTGGCCGGTTTGAAATCGCTGCCGAGCTGGCTAGACCGCTTGTATGGCCTGCGGCCAATCTCGTTCACCGGTGAAATCAGCTACAGCCTCTATCTCTGGCACTGGCCGCTGATCATCCTGCTGCCTTGGGTGACCGGCTACCAGCCGCACGCCTGGGAGCTTGTCATCGTTCTGATCGCTACCTATGTTCTGGCCTACCTGAGCAAGCGCTTTGTCGAGGATAGATTCCGCAAGTTGCCAGCGCTAACCTCGCGCAGACCTCGATTTACCTTTGCGCTAGCCGGCTCGGTTTCGGCGATCATCCTCATCGTCAGTCTTGCCGCTGGCGCAATTACGGCTGGTCAAATCGCGAGCGCGACGGTCAAAACCCAAACCCTCGACCAAGCGAAAAACGACACCGCCGACCCTGACAACAAGTGCATGACCGAGCCTGAGTCGATTGAAATCAAACTCTGCAAGTATGGCCGCGTTGGGGCTGATTACCGTGTGCTTCTAGTCGGCGACTCTCACGCTGCCATGCACCTGGGAGCTTGGAAGGTTCTGGCCGAAAACGGCGGTTTCGAACTAAACCTCGCATACAAGGCCAGTTGTTCATTCAACCTCGAAGACCGCAGCGATTCTGCTCGCGGCAAGACCTGCAAGCAGTGGAACATTGACCTGCAGAAGCAGCTCGCGGCCGATAAGCCTTACGACTTGGTGCTCGCTAGCCACTACACAGCCGTGCGCGCAACCCAAATCGAAGGCCAGAGCATCGGCGAGACCGTTGCCGGGTTCAAAGCTGCCTGGGCGCCGCTGCAGGAACGTGGAGCGACCGTTGTCGCCATCCGTGACGGTGTGAACATGGATAAGCAGATGCGTCACTGCTGGGAAACCTCGGTTTACGACGCCAGCCAGTGTTCGATGGCTCAAGAGGATGCGTTCATCACCGACCTAGCTCAGAAGGCTGCCTCGAGCCCACCTGGTGCGGTAACCCTAGATTTCACCGATCTCTACTGCCAGAACGGCAAGTGCCCGGCGAAAATCGGTGACATTTATGTCTATCGCGACAACTCACACATTTCATTGGCCTTCAGCCAGGGCATGATCGGCGAATGGGTGAAGCGACTAACCGAACTTGGCATCGAACTGCCGAAAATCTCAGGCCTCGAGAACTAACTTCTTCCAGGTTTGCTTGGTCGCTGCGAGCAATTCATCCATGTTCTCGGCACCGTGGCGATCGGCCGCATGAATGATGATGCGCGCACAGGCATCCGAGTCGGCCAGCGCGTCGTGGTGATTGAACTCTTCGTGACCGATTGCATAGGCCACCGCATTTAGGCGATAGCTCTCTATGTTGTAGGTCTTGCGAGAGATGGCGAGTGAGCAGGTGTAGTTCAACTGAGGTAGCGGCCACTCAATCAGCTCAGCGCTTTTACGCAGCACTCCCATGTCAAACGGCGCATTGTGTGCCACCAGCGGGTCGTCGCCAACGAAGGCAAGGATGAAAGCCAAGGCCTCGTGCATCTCAGGTGCGCCATCCACGTCACTCGGGCGAATGAGCCAGCATGCGAGAACGGTCACCGCATAGT
>JBDLUE010000137.1:0-3011 GCA_039805505.1 Actinomycetota bacterium | reverse complement strand
CCTCAGTCACGAACGTGTTGTAAGAAGTACCTGCTGATGGAGCTAGTACTACCTCGCCTGCAGCCTGAGCTGGTGAAGTCACCAGACCAGAGAAGGCAACGGCAATAGCTGCACCAATCGCAAGACCCCTACGAGTCGTGTTCTTGAACATTCGTTCTCTTTCTTCTTGGTTTCCAGGAACCCATATGGAGCGCCTGGTTTGAGAGCGTGCAACCACCAACCAAGCAGGAGGATACAAACTCTCTAGTTAAGGGTAACGGACTTGTTGTCCGGACATTACGCTCAAAACGCAAGTTTCTTTAAATTACAACTTGAAGGTTTTTAGCTGCGTGGAATGAAATTCAAGCTCGAGGACGTAATTTGGCCCTCTGGCGAAAGGGTAACTACCACTTTCACGGCCGAGCTGGATACATATGTGTTGCTGATTGCGAGGTAGCCGTAGGTGCCGGAAGCGTCGCCCACTAGAAGATCGGTGGCCAGGTAGGTAAGCGTCACCGAACCATCTGCGTTGAGCGTCTTCTCGGAGTGATCGACCTTCGAGCCAGCAACAAAGCTGGTGCCCGAGACATCGAAAGAGATCCAAGCGCCAGATACGCCATCGACCGTTGCAAGGTCGTAAGAAATAATCGCCTTTAGACCGTTTGATCCAGACAGGGAGACAGTGCCCTGGTTTGTGTTACTTACAGCAGCTGTGGCGCTGACATCTCCGGCACGGCTGAGCATCTTTACCGTGCTCACACTCAAAGCGTTGCGCATTGCGACTTCGGTTTGTTGCTGCGCCAAAGCCTCAGCGGTTGGCGCAGGCTTTGGAGTTACTGCGCTGGCAGGTTGAATCACAAGCTGGGTCTGCTCGGTTGTCAGAACCTGATCAACCACAACAACCTCGGCACCTGGACCTGGCTCCTCGGTTGGTAGCTGAGCATCTTCAGCTTCAGCAACTGGGCTCTCAGGTGAGGTGATGGTTGGTTCCGGCAGGGCAACTTGCTCGTTCACTACATCGCTTGAAAGGTTTGGCACCACACCAATTGCAATCGCCAAAACCAGAAGGAAGGCTCCGGCGGCCGAGATGTACTTGCCACTCTCGGCTGCTGCCTTGCGGGCTGCCATCGACAAAATCTGCGAGACGGTCTTGCCTGCGGTCTCGGCTTCGCCAACCAGGGCCTTCTTGAACGCAGCGCGCGAGCGGAATAGCAGTTGACGGAAGGCGTTGTCGGAGAGGTTCATCTGAGCAGCTACGACCTCGTTGCTCTTCTCCTCATACAAAGTTGCGATCAAAGCTTCACGCTGACGAGGTTGCAACTTTGCCAGAGCAAGGCTCACGATTGCGGCATCGTCGGCTTGCTCTAGAGAGTCGCTCATTTCAGGAAGATTGGCTGCAAATTCTGGCTGCTCATCAATTGGAGCAAAGCTTGCCCTTGAATTGGCACGAATCACATCCAGCGCCAAGAGTCTGGTCTTCCACTTCAGGAACCTGAGCACACCAACCTCAGAGTCAAGCTCCGGCAGTGTGGTCATTAGATATAGGAATGCATCCTGCACCACCTCTTCAACCTGAGAGCGGTTGGTGAGGAAGCGACGAGCGTGACGCTCTAGGTGTGGACGAAAGCGCACGTAGATGCTGGCAAAGTCTTTTGCGGTCCAGTCTTTTAGAACTGCCGGGGTCAAAGAGTCGGCAAAATGCTCTTTGAATTCAGGTAGGCCAAACTCCTCGTCAGTCTCATCGTCTAGGAGCTGCTCGAGTGGATCTTCTCTGAAGAGATCTTCGTTTGCCATCACTATCAATATACGCAGGCTGTCAATAGGCGTTACGGTCACTGAGTATTTAGGTTTGACGGGTAAACTCAGGGCTCGTGAAGGTAACTGTTATTGGTCTTGGATATCTGGGTGCAACTCACGCGGTTGCCATGGCAGAACTTGGGCACGAAGTAATTGGCATAGAGCCAGACTTTTCAAAATTGGATTCTCTGAAAAAGGGGATTCTTCCATTCCACGAACCGGGCCTCGACAAAGCGCTGACCAAGGTTTTGCAAGAGAACCGCATCACCTTTCAGGCGAATCACGATGAGCAATCTGCGAGCGCCGATTTGCACTTTATATGTGTCGGCACACCACAGACCAAAGGCAGCGATGCCGCCGATACCTCTTATGTAGTTGCTGCCGCGAAAGAGCTAGCTGCTTGGATCAAGCCAACTGCCGTGATGGCAGGTAAGTCGACCGTCCCGGTTGGTACTGCCGCAAAGCTAAAGTCCGCCATGGATGAGATTGCCGGTTTCGATGTGAACCTGGCTTGGAACCCGGAGTTCCTGCGCGAGGGAACTGCCCTTGAGGATTCCCTTCGTCCAGACCGCATCGTGGTCGGCACCTGGAGTCAGCACTCGGTGGCTGTGCTCAGAGAGGTATACGCGCCAATCATCGCAACCGGCACACCTTTCCTAGAGCTAGATGTTCCAACCGCGGAGCTAGTAAAAGTTGCAGCCAACGCTTTTTTGGCAACCAAGATCAGCTTTATCAACGCCATGGCCGAGGTGGCTGAGGTTTCTGGGGCGGATGCGGTGTCGCTTGCGAAAGCCATCGGTTATGACGACCGAATCGGCAGCAAGTTTCTGCGCACCGGCATTGGCTTTGGTGGCGGATGCCTCCCCAAGGACATTCGTGGCTTTGTGGCTCGTGCTGAAGAGCTAGGGGTTGGTTCTGCGGTTGAGTTTCTAAAAGACGTTGATGCGGTCAACCTTCGCAGAAGAGACAAGGTAGTTGAGCTTGCCAACCAAGAGCTAGGTGACCTAGCCGGCAAGTTGGTGACCATGCTCGGCATCTCCTTTAAGCCAGATAGCGATGACCTAAGAGACTCCCCCGCCCTTGAAATTGCTCAGCGACTAACTGCGCTGGGCGCAACGGTCACTGTTCACGACCCGGTCTCTCTTACTCCACTTGCCACTCGCTCCCCTGAGCTTTCTCGCGAGGAGAACCTGATCGAGGCAGCCCGTGGGGCGGAGCTCACGATTCTGGGCACC
>JBDLUE010000136.1:0-3242 GCA_039805505.1 Actinomycetota bacterium | reverse complement strand
TATGTCTCATAAACCCCAGCGCGCAATCAAGCGAGCAGTTGCAGCAGGTCGAGACGACTACGAACTGCACGATCAGGAGTGGCAGAAGATTGGGCTGGCAGCCCCTGCTAGAAGGGCACTGGTTGATGCAAAACTCTACAAAGTTTCAGACCTGAGGAAGATTACCTTGACCGAACTAACCGCCATGCACGGCATGGGTAAGTCTGCTATTGCTCGCATCAAGGTAATCATGGAAGCGAAAAAGATTAGCTTCCGGTAACGCCCTACGAGTTTCGCTTCACCCAAATAAGTCCAGCAACTCCCGCCAGCAAGACGGCGGTTGGAGCCACAAAATCAAGTGCCGAGAACCAGTCGGTCTGGCTATTCAGGATGACGAATAGGTAACCGGCCAACCCCATGCCAACTAGCGCCAGGGCTACGCCCCTTGAAGTGCCAACGTCGATTCGCTTGAGTTCCTCGCGGCTTCTTGCGGTTGGCTTATCGCAGTTCGGGCAAGTGAATTCAGACTCTTGGATTGCTGCGTTGCAGTGTGGGCAGTTCATAGCCTCAGCATAGAACTAAAACCCAGCTAGTGGGTGAGCAGGTAGATTTCGCCGATGCACTTGGAATCACGATCCAGTGATCACCGACCTTCGCCGAAATTCGCTCTCCTCCAACCGACGAAAGCATTCTGGTTCCAGAGCTGAGGAAAGCTGAGGCACAAACGCTTTCGGTCTTCGCGCTACACACCCCACACTCCCTGCTAACCGGCCGCGACCACTTACAGATGCGTCAGGCTCTCGAGGATGCCGCTGTTGACTCAATTAACTCGGTGCTTACCGAAGAGATTCGAGACCTCTGATTTGACGCCAATGGCAAACCCTGAATTGAAACTAAGACGACCCAGGACCTAGAAGATGCCCTTGGCTTGACAGGAGTTAACATCTTCCATGCACCACTGAGCAGGCCGGCCGTATCTCGAAACCAACTCGGTGCCAAAAACCCCTGGTGACCGCTGGGGCGCAGATTCTGGATACCACCATCTAGCTCTGTGGCTAAACCGCAGTGCGCGGTGGAGCGGTAAGTGGCATGGCTGGTCACAATGCTGCGATGGCTGCTCTTGAGCAATATTTGTAAGCTCAGTGGTTGACTATCCCCACCAGACACAAGTGTCGAAAGCCAAATTCTCAGCCCTGAGTCGTCTGGCCAAGTCTTGATACTGATCATTGGCTATCAGCTCAGCTTGTTCACTAGAAAAACCGGTTCTCTCATCGAAGTTCTCCAACATGAAAAGTGACCAAGCTTCCAAGTCCGTAACTAGTTCTGGATCTAGTCGGCTTCTTAGGCCTCCGTCTTCAAGGTCTCCGATTTCGACAAATGGCCACGTTGTCCAATTGAATGTAAATTCCATGGTGCCAAGGTATCGCCAGTTTTCAACAACTGGATTTTGTCGTGGGGATTGAGGTTATAACAATCTTGTTGTTGGTTGACACCAGGACTGTAGGGTTGAACGTTTTTACAAGTTGAATTGCTCCGTTTACATGACGAAAAACTTGAATTGGTGTCGTGTAGCATCTTTTGGAGCCTGGACGATTAACCACTGAGACAGGGGCGATTAGGGCTCTGGAAGTTGCCCAAACCATATCGTCATCCCAAAACAATCCGCCCAAGTTCTGGATCTCCCAGGAGGACTGGTGCCTGTTTCGAATGTGGATGTAGCCATCAGAGACTGTCCCACACTTCAGGCTAACGACGCCGTCTGCCGAGCTAGCAAAGGAAGCAACGTTTAATTCAACAGCCCCTGCGTTGCACAAACCAATCACGAGCGGGTTGAGGCGATTCTGACGGTTCGAATCAACCACGCTGTTCCTTCCAACAATCGGACTTCCCGAATGCCAAGTACCTGAGGCTTCAGAGTAAAAAACAATGGTGCCTTCGGCCGGGTCCTTACTCTCAGCCAAAGCTGGGCTCGGGGCACCAACTGACAGCGTCATGCAGATTAGCGAAGCCCAAATCGGCAGACGAGCGTTGTGAGATATGGCAAGCAACTTTCGAGTTTTCATAGTTCCTTTCTCCCACCCCCGTGGTCCACGCATTTCCAAGAGGATACTTTTCTGCATCCGATTGGGTGGAGAGTTATCCACAGGGTTGAGTAATCGATGCTTCGTTGGACCAATAAGGCGAGTATCGCTGAGTGGTAGGCAGGCCGAAAGGGCGAATGCGTGGATTAGGAAGCATGGTGGGCAAGCCCCTCACTTTCGCCATGGTGCTGTTATCTCTGTCGCCGTGACTAGAAGGAATCTGCAAACATGTGTCAGACTGCTAACTACATGGAAACCATGCGTTTAGGAGAAAGTCCAAATGACTCTAGAAACCATTGTTTCGATAGCCCTGTGGGCCATTGCCCCGCTGGGAATTCTGGGTAGCTTGCTGCATTTCCTATTTGACTGGACTGATCACAACAAATTCATCGGTGTGATTGCGGCCGTGAATGAAAGCTACTGGGAACACATAAAGATTGCGATCTGGCCAGTTCTGCTCTTGCAACTTGGCCTTTTTATGGCTGGCGGATTTTACTTTTCATCATTTATCCCAGCTGCCACCATTGCCCTCTACTCAATCCCAATCGCGATGACCGGGTTGGTTTTTCTTTATAAGGCATTTAGCAAGCGCAACATCCTGTGGCTTGACATCAGCGTCTTCTTTCTGGTGATTGCAATAGCGCAGCTGGTTTTTGTGCTGCTTATTCAAGAACTTGATTCATCACTTGGCACGATTCTGATTTCGTCCGCTTTCTTAGTTGGTCTGATCTTGGCTTTTCTTAGATTCACAACTCAGCCGCCAAAGGAGCCGGATGTGTTCATTGATCCGACGAACAAGAAATATGGCCTACAGGCCCATTCGGACTTCGATAAATAAAAAACCCGAGAAGTTGTGAAGTCTTCTCGGGTTTTGTGCGCTTGGAGGGACTCGAACCCCCAACCTTCTGATCCGTAGTCAGATGCTCTATCCGTTGAGCTACAAACGCTTGGGTAACTAGAGGATTCTAGTAGGTTTCATGGTCTTTGGACAAGGTGTTAATTTGCCAAGGGCTTGAACTAGGCAGGGTTGTCCAGGTCAATAACCTCGTTCATAAAGGGTGCTCTGGCCTTCCAGTGCAGCTGATCGACAATTTGGAATCGCAAGCGATCGCTGGCTGCTGGCTCACCATGGGTGACGTAAGTCATCTTTGGAGTCTTGGTGGCTGAGCGCATCCAGTTGAT
>JBDLUE010000135.1:0-3071 GCA_039805505.1 Actinomycetota bacterium | reverse complement strand
ATGTCGTCGCGGTAGCGGTCGTTCCACTCGCTAAATCGGTCGGGGAAGTTTCCGGTTTGCCAGCCGCCGAGGCCGACATCCCAGGGTTCCATAATCATCTTTGAATCTTTGAAAGTTGGATCCTCGACGATTGCGCGAAGCAGCGGGTGATTCGGGTCGAAGTGGTTGTGTTCGTTGCGGGCAAGCGTGGCCGCTAGGTCGAAGCGGTAGCCATCGATCTGCATTTCGTTGGTCCAATAGCGAAGGCTCTCGAGCACCATGTGAATCACGTGTGGGTTGCCGAAGTTCAGCGAGTTTCCGCAACCAGTGGTGTCGTGGAAGTGTCCGTTGTCATCCATGCGGTAGTAACTCGAGTTATCGAGACCTCGGTATGAATAGGTGAGACCGCCGCCGCCACCTTCAGCTGTGTGGTTATAAACAACGTCAAGGATGACCTCGATGCCGTTTCGATGAAGTTCTCGAATTGAGCTCTTCAGCTCGTCAAGAATCGCCTGAGGCCCTTGTTCGCGAGCCGCAGCGCTCGCATACCTCGGGTGTGGGCTGAAGAAATTGATGGTGTTATAACCCCAATAGTTGATGAGCCCCATACTCATCAAGCGAGGTTCAGAAATGAACATGTGAATAGGCAACAGTTCGACCGCGTTCACGCCGATGTTCTTCAGGTGTTCGATGGTTGATGGGTGACCGAGTGCGGCGTAGGTGCCGCGCAACTCATCCGGGAGGTTTGGGTTTCCGCGAGTCAATCCACGTGCGTGCGCTTCATAGACAATCAATGCTTCGAGTGGGATGTTCGGTTTCGAAACTCCCTGCCAATCGAAGTTGTCATCGACCACGACGCAGTGGTATTCGCGTGCGTTCTGACGAACGACACCGCGCGCGTAAGGGTCAATCAAAAAGATTTGGTTATTGAATGCGTTTCGAGGGGCTTCGGGGCCATCGGCGCGCAGCGCATACTTGATGCCTGGTCGCAGGTGGTGGCTGGTGGCAGCCCAAATTGAGCCGTCGCCACGCTCCAATTGAATAGTGCGACGAACCTGCGTGACTTCGTCTGGTTCGAAAACAATGAGCTCGATGCTGGTTGCATTTTCGGAGTAAACGCGAATGGTGCCAACGCCATCTACGACGGTGACTCCCATTTCCCCCGGGGCAGGCATCTCAGCAGACATAGGTGAAAGCCTAGTCGTTCACAGGTTTCAGACGGATTAACTGACGCGGACGAAATACGCTTGTCATGTGCAGACCTATCTAGACCACGCAGCGACCACGCCGATTCGGCCAGAGGTCTTAGTGGCATACACGGATGCTCTGAAGTCGGTGGGTAACCCATCGGCAGTTCACAAGTTTGGCCAGGATGTGCGCAACGAACTCGAGGCCGCTCGTGAGTCGCTAGCCAAGGTCTTGCTGGCCAATCGCAGCGAGGTTATCTTCACTTCGGGTGGAACCGAAAGTGACAACCTAGCCATCAAGGGTCTCTACTGGCAGCGACACTCGGAAGACAGCCAGCGCAAGCTGATCATCACCGCCGCAACCGAACATCACGGGGTGCTCGACCCGGTTTATTGGTTGGTTGACAACCAGGATGCCGAGCTCGCGTTGGTGCCAGTGGATTCAAGCGGTGTCTTCGACCTCGTCTGGCTGGCGGACTTCCTTGCCACGAGTGGCGAGAAAGTGGCGCTCATCTCTTTGATGTGGGTCAACAACGAGACCGGCGTGATTGCCGACATCCCGGCAATCACTGCGCTTGCCAAGCCGTTTGGAATTCCAGTGCATTCCGATGCTGTAGCGGCCTTTGGTCACCACCCGATCAACTTCGAAGCTAGCGGGCTAGCCGCAATGTCAATCAGCGCACACAAGGTGGGCGGGCCGGTAGGCGTTGGCGCTCTGGTTGTTGGGCGGGCGGTCAAACTCACCTCGTTGGTTCACGGTGGCGGTCAAGAGCGCGGAATGCGATCGGGAACCATGGATGCCGCCGGCGCTAAGGCGTTTGCTCTGGCTGCGGGCTTAGCAGTCGGTGAGCTTGAGTCGGAGCACGAGCGATTGGAGCAGCTGGCCGAGAAGTTGGTTTCCGGTGTTCAAGCAATCGCGCCAGATTCAGTATTCAGCAGGGGAGAGGCCTCCGGTTTGCCTGGCACAGCCCACTTCACCTTCCCGGGCTGCAGTGCTGACTCAATGATTTTCTTGCTCGACGCTGCAGGTGTTTCGGTTTCGGCCGGTTCTGCCTGCACCGCAGGCGTAAACCGCCCTTCGCATGTGTTGTTGGCGATGGGGCGAACCGAGGATGAAGCCACCGGTGCGCTCAGAGTAACCCTTGGGTATACGACCACTGAAGCCGACGTTGATCGGTTCTTGAGTGCTTTGCCTTCGGTTCACGCCGCAGCCAAAAAGGCCGGCTTGCCCTCAAAGTAGACTGTTCTTATGAAGGTTTTAGCGGCAATGTCTGGTGGAGTTGACTCCGCCGTAGCCGCTGCCCGAGCAGTCGAAGCCGGTCACGAAGTCGTCGGAGTTCACCTCGCGCTTTCGCGAATGCCAGGCACCCTGCGCACCGGTTCAAGAGGTTGTTGCACAATCGAAGACTCTATGGATGCCCAGCGTGCGGCGAGCGTCCTTGGTATTCCTTATTACGTCTGGGATTTCTCTGAGCGCTTCAAGGAAGAAGTAGTAGACGAATTTATCGCCGAATACGAAGCGGGCCGTACCCCAAACCCTTGCATGCGTTGCAACGAGCGAATCAAGTTCGCCGCTCTCCTTGAGAAGGCCTTGGCGCTTGGCTTTGATGCAGTCTGCACTGGCCACTACGCGTCTCTACTTTCCGACGAAGACGGCAACCTAGAGCTTCACCGTTCGAATGCTCTCGCGAAAGACCAGTCATACGTGCTCGGTGTTTTGAATGAGGAGCAGCTCAAGCACTCGATGTTTCCGCTGGGGGCGACTGCCTCAAAGGACCTGATTCGTGCCGAGGCCGAGGCCCGCGGGCTGTCGGTGGCTAATAAGCCAGACAGCTATGACATTTGCTTTATCCCAGAGGGCGACACGCAGGATTGGATCGCCGACAAACTCGGCAATCAGACCGG
>JBDLUE010000134.1:0-3074 GCA_039805505.1 Actinomycetota bacterium | reverse complement strand
GAGGACCAGGTAAACCCAAAGCGTTGTGGTCACCTGGATGGCAAGGCAGTTGTCGATCAAGACACCGCGGTGAAACGCATCGCCTCTGCCGTTGATGCTCGACGCGATGAGAACCTGCTGATTATGGCGCGCACCGACATCCGTGGTGTTGAATCGCTGGCGGCGGCCATTGACCGAGCCAAGCGTTTGGTTGATGCAGGCGCTGACGCCATTTTCCCCGAGGCGATGAAAGACCTCAGCGAGTTTGAGGCAATGCGAGCCGCAATCAACGTCCCGATTCTGGCCAACATGACCGAATTCGGCAAGAGTGAACTCTTCACCAAGAAGCAGCTTGCCGACATTGGAATCAACATTGTCATTTATCCGGTCTCGCTACTGCGCCTAGCCATGGGTTCGGCGATGCGCGGACTTGATGCACTCAAGCAGGACGGCTCACTGCAAAACGTCGTTGGTCAGATGCAGACCCGAGCAGAACTTTATGAGTTGCTCGACTACGAGTCATACAACCAATTCGATTCCGGAATTTTCAACTTCAACCTCGACAACCACGTCGAGCACTAACCGATTCATAAAACCAGGTCGCAAAGGAGCGAAATGAGCGAGAACAAGCCAGAAATCTTCAAGGGTCTTGCCGGAGTGCCGGTTGACTACACGGCAATCTCTAAGGTGAACCCCGAGAGCAACTCGCTGCTTTACCGCGGATATCCGGTCCAGGAACTGGCTGCGAAGAAGAGCTTCGAAGAAGTTGCCTGGCTGCTCTGGAAGGGTGAGCTGCCAACTGCCTCGGAGCTTGCGGGTTTCGAAGAGCTAGAGCGGAACATGCGCGCGCTCGACCCGGCCGTGAAGCGCGTAATCGACGAGTTGCCATTGACTGCACACCCGATGGACGTGTGCCGCACTGCGGTTAGCATCATCGGAGCTATGGACCCAACCGCAGACGATGCTAGCCCAGGGGCGAACCTTGCCAAGTCAATTCGCCTATTCGCAAAGATGCCTGCAGTGGTGGCCTATGACCAACGTCGCCGTCACCACCTGCCGTTGATCGAAGCGAGAACCGACCTTGACTATTCTTCTAACTTTCTTTGGATGACTTTTGGCGAGATCCCCGAAGCGCAGGTTGTCGATGCCTTCCGTGTCTCGCTAATCCTTTACGCAGAGCACTCATTCAACGCCTCAACATTCACAGCCCGCGTCATTACATCAACGCTCTCGGATCTCTACTCGGCAGTCACTGGAGCGGTCGGCGCTCTTAAGGGACCCCTTCATGGTGGAGCCAACGAAGCAGTGCTTCACATCTTCAATGAGATCGGCTTTGGTCCAGACGCGGCAGCGCGAGCTGAAGCATGGCTTGATAAGGCGCTCGCCGAAAAGCGAAAGATTATGGGCTTCGGTCACCGCGTCTACAAGAGCGGCGACTCTCGTGTTCCGACCATGCGCGCTGCAATGGTCGAGCTCATCAAGTACTACGACCGCCCAGATGTTCTAGACCTGTATGAAGGCCTCGAGGTTGCGATGACCGAGCGCAAGGGCATTATGCCGAACCTTGACTACCCGTCCGGACCGGCTTACCACTTGATGGGGTTTGACACCCTAACGTTCACGCCAATCTTTGTAGCGGCAAGAATCACCGGCTGGACGGCACACATCATGGAGCAGGCTGCAGCAAACGCGCTGATCCGCCCGTTGTCTGTTTACAACGGAGTTGACGAGCGCCACATCTAGTTGAGAAGGCCTTTCGGGGTAACCGGCCGTAAGTCACGTAATATCAGCAACATGGCCACCCAATTGAACCTGAGCATTAAGCAGCAGTTTTTGACTGTGCCGAATCTGCTCAGCATGCTGCGCCTAGCCTTGGTTCCGGTGTTCCTGTACCTGCTGATAAACGAACGATTCGTGCTGGCTATCTGCACACTCGCGCTTGCCAGCCTCACCGATTACCTCGACGGCTACTTCGCGCGAAAGTGGAACCAGATCACTCGACTTGGTCAACTACTAGACCCAGCAGCTGACCGCCTCTACATTTTCTCCACTCTGGTTGGCCTCGCCTATGTGGGGCAAATCCCGGTTTGGATTGTGGCGGTTATCTTTGCTCGAGACGCCATGCTGGCGGTTGCCTACGTCATCCTGGCAAACTATGGCTATGGCCCACTGCCGGTGCATTACCTTGGTAAAACGGCAACATTTGCATTACTTTATTCGTTCCCGTTATTGCTCATGGCGAAGATCTGGATCGAGGCTGCTCCAGTCCTTATGCCACTTGCGTGGGGTTTTGCCCTTTGGGGCGTCGGTCTCTACTGGTGGGCGGGGCTGGTCTATTTACGCCAAGTCAGACAAGTGGTTAAAAACAGCCGTCAGGATTAAGTAGGCTAGAACTCTATTTAGGAGCGGGTGGATCATGAATTTTGCAGAGTCAGGCCTCGGCGGTACGCCAGACGAGGTTCAGTCGACACTGCGGTTCAGCGAAGACCTCCTGGCCGAACTTGGTTCAGATCTAAGCCGCGAAGAGCAGCTTGCGATCGAGGCGCTTCCGTCGGGCAGTGCTCTTCTAATCGTCAAACGCGGTGCTAACGCCGGTGCGCGATTCCTGCTTGACCAAGATGTGACTACGGTCGGCCGCCACCCAAACGCTGACATTTTCCTGGATGATGTAACAGTCTCTCGTCGTCACGCCGAGTTCTTGCGCGACGGTGTTCAATTCTCTGTTCGCGATCTAGCTTCGCTAAATGGAACTTATTTTGATGGGCAGCGCATCGAGCAGACTTTGGTCAACGACGGGGCTGAGGTGCAGGTGGGCAAGTTCCGATTGACCTTCTTTGCGTCTCGTTCAGACCTTCCTCAGGGGGCATAGTGGCAGCGGCAACAGCTGCGAATCTCTTTGAGGCTCGCCAAACAAAACTTTTCAACATCGGGCACGTGCTAGCCGAGCTCAACAAAGACTTCGAAGACCTCAGCCCATCCAAATTGCGCTTCCTTGAAGAGCAGGGGCTCGTCTCTCCTCAGCGAACCGCATCTGGCTATCGCAAATTCACCCAGCTCGACATCGAGCGAATCCGAATCGTTCTTGAACTCCAGCG
>JBDLUE010000133.1:0-3075 GCA_039805505.1 Actinomycetota bacterium | reverse complement strand
TGGTTGGACAGCATTATTTTGCCTTTCGAACGATGGTGATTGGCTTGGCCATCGCCGGGTTGGTGTTCGGGAAGTCGAGTCGATAGTGGCCACCGCGTGATTCTTCACGGGCAAGTGCAGATTCGGTAACGGCGCGAGCGAGCATCAAGAGGTTAGCGTCTTCCCAGTCGGTGAAGAGGCGGTTGGCGGCGTCGGCAGAACGCCAGCCGGAAAGAGCCAAGCGGGTGTCGAGAAGCTGAGACTCGGTGCGTGCTAAACCAACGTTGTCCCACATCAGGGTCTGCAGTTCAACGCGGTCAACGACGTTGCGATCGTTGCGCGGAATCGTGTTGTCGGCTTCGTCTTCGAGTTCGATTTCGGTGAGCAGCCCGGACTCACGCCAACGCTGGCTAGCGGCCTGTGCAGGCCAGGTTTCATCCAAGATCTGAACTGCACGGCGTGAGAACACGATTGATTCGAGAAGCGAGTTCGAGGCTAGGCGGTTCGCTCCGTGTGCGCCGGTGCAGGCAACCTCACCAACAGCAAAAAGGCCCTTGATTGAAGTGCGGCCCCAAATGTCGGTCGCGACTCCACCCATCCAATAGTGAGCGGCCGGGGTGACCGGAATCGGGTTTTTGCCCCAGTCGAGCCCGTATGAACGAGTGGTCTTGCTGATGCTCGGGAAACGCTTGTTTAGGAACTCAGAACCAAGCCCGGTTGCATCTAGCAAAACCGGCTGGCCGCCCTGGGAGATCATTTCTGCCTGGATGCCTCGCGCCACGACGTCACGCGGAGCAAGCTCGGCGAGAGGGTGAATTTTCTGCATAAAGCGCTCACCCCTGTTGTTGATGAGCACCGCGCCATCGCCTCGAACTGCTTCAGAGATCAGGAACGAACCTGGAACCGCTAGTGCAGTTGGGTGAAACTGATAGAACTCGACGTCAGCCAGTTCGGCACCTGCGCGGAATGCAGCAGCAACGCCATCGCCGGTGGTTACAGAAGGGTTCGTGGTGTGACGATAAAGCTGGCCGGCACCGCCGCTGGCCAGGATGACTGCATCGGCCTCGACGAAGTGTTTGCCGGAGGCATCCATGAGGTGAACGCCTTTGACCTCACCGTTGACAACCTCAAAGTCGGCGACGAAGGTGTGCTCGTGAATTTCGGTTGCGGTGGCTCGAAGTGTTTCGACCAGCGCACGGCTGATGTCAGCACCCGTGGTGTCTCCGCCGGCGTGAAGAATGCGAGCGTGCGAGTGCGCGGCTTCCATGCCCAAAGCGAAGGCGGCGCCCTGCTTGTCGAAGTCAACGCCAAAGCGAATCAGGTCGTTGATGCGCTGAGGGCCTTCTTCGCAGAGCACCTGAACTGCTGGTTCGTAGCAATAGTCGGCACCCGCCGAAAGGGTGTCCTCTACGTGCTCGCTGATTGAGTCATCGTCGGCAACTACGGCAGCAATGCCGCCCTGCGCATAGTGTGTATTGCTCTCCGAAAGGGTCGACTTGGTCACCAAGACGACCTTGTGAGTGCGGCTGCCCTCGACGGCAGCAATTAGCCCCGCGATGCCGCTTCCGATAACTACAAGTTTTTTCATCCTTGCGCCTATAGAGGCTTCGCCGCCAACATGCGCTCAAGAGCAACGCGAGCATCGGTTGCCACGCTTTCGTCGACCAAGATCTGGTTGACGGTTTCGCCCGCAACGAGGCGCTCGAGCACCCAGGCAAGGTATCCCGGGTGGATTCGATACATGGTCGAGCAAGGGCAGACCACCGGGTCGAGGCAGAAAATGTTGTGCTGCGGATACTGTGCCGCCAAACGCTGAACCATGTTGATTTCGGTGCCGATGGCGAAGGTGGTCGGTTCGGTTGCTGCGGCCACGGCCTTGCGGATGTAGTCGGTTGAGCCATACTCATCCGAGGCGTCAACAACTGCCATCGGCGACTCCGGGTGCACAATCACGCGAACGCCAGGGAACTCGGCGCGAGCCTTGTCGATCTGAGCAACCGTGAAGCGCTTGTGCACCGAGCAGAAGCCGTTCCAAAGGATTACCTTGGCCTCGTTTAGCTGGTCAGCGGTGTTGCCACCGAGCTCCTTGCGACCGTGCCAAAGCGGCATCTGGTCGACGCTGATGCCCATGGCCTTTGCCGTGTTTCGACCAAGGTGCTGATCTGGGAAGAACAGCACGCGTTGGCCACGCTCGAAGGCCCACTTGAGCACAACTTCGGCGTTAGAAGAGGTGCAGACGATGCCGCCATTGCGACCACAGAAAGCCTTTAGGGCGGCAGATGAGTTCATGTAAGTCACTGGGATGACCGGCACACGACCATCGGCGTCAGCCTCGGCGCCGTAAAGCTCCATCAGCTGCTCCCAGCAGTCTTCGACCGAATCGGCGTCAGCCATGTCGGCCATCGAGCAACCGGCTGCCAGGTTCGGCAAAATCACCTTCTGGTTCTCATTCGAGAGAATATCCGCAGTTTCAGCCATAAAGTGCACGCCACAGAAAACGATGTGCTCGGCTTCAGGGCGACCCTTTGCTGCAACCGCAAGCTGGAAAGAGTCACCTAGGTAGTCGGCGTGCTGGACGATCTCTTCGCGCTGATAGAAGTGCCCGAGGATCACCACCTTGTCGCCGAGGGTTTCCTTCGCTGCAACGATTCGCGCGTGCAGCTCATCCTGGCTCGCGGTCTTGTATTCGTCAGGCAGCACTCCCTGACGTGGTGCATCGGCTGGGATGACATCTTCACTCGACGAGCCCGGGCCATACGCGGCTGGGCCGCCGTCAAACTCCCAAGGTCCCTTCGCGAGTGAGGTGCTGCAGGTCGAGTCTTTCGACTGACCTTTCACGATTAGCTGGATGCGTTCATTGACAGATGCTGTCGTCATTTTGTTTCCCCTGCTTGAATGGTGGCGCGGTAAAGCTTTGGTGGTCGGTGGCGGGTGCCGGCAAGAACCTCGCCGGTTTCTTCAACGGTGCCGGTGGATTCAACCATGCGGCGGAAGTTCCCTGGGTCGAGCTCTCGGCCGAGCACGGCCTCGTAGACCTCTCGCAACTGTGCGAGGGTGAATGATGCGCTCAAGAACACGTGAGCGATGCGGCTGTAT
>JBDLUE010000132.1:0-3363 GCA_039805505.1 Actinomycetota bacterium | reverse complement strand
CTGGGCTGTTGTCGGCGGTTTGCTGATCGGTGGCGTAATCATGGCACCGGTGGCAGCAAAGCTGGTCAGCTGGCTCCCGAAGCGCAAGCTGGGAATCGCAGTTGCGACAATGATTATTGTGATTAACGCCCTTCGCCTTCTAGGGGTATAGAGCCCGGGCGTTTAGCGCGACAGTATTCGCTTCAGAAGGCGCTTCACCGGCTTCGGAATCGACGCAAACCTACCCTTGAATTTAGCGATTTCACGATCGCGCTCTTCGATAACTTCCAAGGCCGCTGACAGCACGCCGACAACATCGCTGAGTTCTGGCTGTGCGTCGGCTCCTGCTGCCAGAGGCTTCTCGAAAAGCGTCTCTTGGTCTGCGAAGAAATTGGCTCGAACCCACTCATTGCTCGCCGCATAGAACGAGTCGAACTTGGTGATGGTTTCTGCGTTTGCGCTTAGCCCTCGGCCGGGAGCGTGCTTCTCTAGACGATCGAAGAAAGTTTTGCTGGCCACCTGGTTGGCGACCAACTTATTTGCACCGTTCAACTGGTTCAGAATTTGCAGTGCTCCAGCTGAGAGATTGGCGTTTCGCTTTTCATCCGAGGCGAGCTTTAGGCCGGTCTGGTTGAGGCCGGTTGCCGAGAAGAAATCGTCGATCAGCGCGGATGGCTTTTGGCCCTCTGGATAGAGGCGGACGCGAAGTGCATCGCCACCGAAAACCTGCTGCCACATTTCGATGCTCTGCTGGAAGCCGAGAATCTGCGATACGCGCGGGTGATTTGCCTCGAAGAATGACTCGTCAACGAAGACGCCCTTTTTGATGGCCATGCCGTGGTGGCTCAGCGCGATGCGAATCGGCTCGCGAAGGTATACCAGGACTTCGAAATCATTTAGCCCAACCGATTCAAGGTTGGACTTGAGCAGCTGAATGTCTTTGACTGAGGTCAGTCGCGACTGCAGGTGTTCGCTCGAGATGAGAACCTGCTTGGCGCCCGAAGCGCCCTTTAGCTCGGTCTGAAACTTGGCTAAAACCTTGCGGCGGAACCCATCCAAGTCGGCTTGATTCTTGATGCCTTCGGCACTCAACAGGCCATCCGGGCGAAACGAACTGAAGCTAGCCATCGCTAGATAAAAGTTGTTGCCAGGGTGCAATGAGGTCGGAATCAGGGTGCTCTGAGTTAGCAAAGCGGCCCGATTAGACTTCAGCAACTGCTGCACGGATGTGGTGCCGGTCTTCTCAAGGCCGATGTGCAGGATGGTCTTCATGAGGTTATTTGGAAGCCGCGTCTACGACGTTCTTTACCAACATCGCGCGGGTCATCGGGCCAACTCCGCCTGGGTTGGGTGACAACCAACCGGCGATTTCGGCGACTCGAGGGTCAATGTCTCCGACCAGTGTCGCCTTGCCCTCTGCGCCTTCGACGCGAGTGATGCCCACGTCTAGAACTGCGGCTCCAGGCTTGATCCACTCAGGCTGAACGAAGTGAGCAACACCGAGTGCGCCAATCACGATGTCAGCGCGCTTCACGGCCGACTCTAGGTCGCGTGAGGCAGAGTGAAGCAGGGTCACGGTCGAGTCAATGCCCTTGCGGGTCATCAACAGACCGAGTGGACGGCCAACGGTCACGCCGCGACCAATGATGGCAACCTCGGCGCCCTTCATCGGAACGTCATAGCGCGAGAGCAGTTCGACGATTCCCGCAGGAGTGCAAGGCAGCGGTGAGGTCAGTTCGCCAGAAACACCGAGCACAAGGCGCCCCAAGTTGGTCGGGTGCAGCCCGTCGGCATCCTTGTCTGGGTCAATTAGTTCGAGCATCTCGTTGGTGTCGATGCCAAATGGCAACGGCAACTGAACGATGTAGCCGGTGACATCCTTGGCCGAGTTCAGATCACGGATGGCTGCTCGAACGTCTGCCGATGAAGCACTCTGAGGTAGGTCGATGCGAATCGAGTGAATGCCGACTTCGGCACAGTCGCGGTGTTTGCCACCCACGTATGAGTGCGAACCAGGGTCATCGCCAACCAACAGCGTGCCTAGGCCAGGCGTGATGCCCTTTTGCTTGAGGTGTATGACGCGCTCGGCAAGTTCGGCCTTGATTGCCTTGGCAGTGGCAAGACCGTCCAGCTTGATCGCGGTCATAGAACTACCAGTTCTCGAGGCCGCTGTATAGCGGGAATGCCTCGGTCAACTTGGTGGTGCGTGCGCGAAGAGCTGCGATGTCTGGGTTTGGCACCAAGACACCGGCGATGATCTCGGCGACCTCGGCGAACTCGGCAGCACCGAATCCACGGGTTGCAAGTGCCGGGGTTCCGATTCGAACACCTGAAGTGACCATCGCTGGGCGTGGGTCGTTCGGAACCGAGTTGCGGTTCACGGTGATGCCAACCTCGTGCAGAAGGTCCTCGGTCTCCTGGCCGTTGATCGGTGCGTTGCGAAGATCAACAAGAACCAGGTGAACCTTGGTGCTTCCGGTTAGAACCTGAACACCGTTGGCAACCACGTCAGCCTGCATCAAGCGCTTAGCAATGATGTCAGCACCCTCGAGAGTACGTTTCTGGCGGTCCTTGAACTCTTCGGTCATTGCAGCCTTGAACGAGACAGCCTTGGCAGCGATGACGTGCATAAGTGGGCCACCCTGCTGACCAGGGAAAACTGCCGAGTCAATCTTCTTGGCGTACTCAGCCTTGCAAAGGATTAGACCTGAGCGAGGGCCGCCAAGAGTCTTGTGAACGGTGGTTGAAACCACGTCAGCGAACGGAACTGGGTTTGGGTGCAGACCCGCTGCGACCAAACCTGAGAAGTGAGCCATGTCGACCCAGAGCTTTGCGCCAACCTCGTCGGCGATCTTGCGGAACTCGGCGAAGTCAAGGTGCTGCGAGTATGCAGACCAGCCGGCGATGAGAACCTGAGGCTTGACGCCCGAGAAGTTCAAGCGCATGCCGTGAGTTAGGTGACCACCGTGTGCAAGTTCTAGACCAAGGATGCGGTCGCCAGGGCTCGCAAGTGCCATTAGAACTGCGGCGTTTGCAGATGCGCCTGAGTGTGGCTGGACGTTAGCGTGCTCTGCACCGAACAGTTCCTTCGCGCGGTCGCGAGCTAGGTTCTCGGCAACGTCAACTGCTTCACAGCCACCGTAGTAGCGCTTGCCTGGGTAGCCCTCGGCATACTTGTTGGTTAGAACTGAACCCTGAGCCTCAAGCACTCCTCGCGAAACGAAGTTTTCGCTGGCGATCATCTCAAGCATGTTGCGCTGGCGGTTTAGCTCAGCGGTGAGAACAGCGGCGATTTCTGGATCAGATTCGCTTAGTGGCAAGTTGAATGAAGAAGACATTAATGGGCTCCTATAGGCCTGATGCGGTGAGGTAATTCTACCATCG
>JBDLUE010000131.1:0-3093 GCA_039805505.1 Actinomycetota bacterium | reverse complement strand
AATCTGCCGCGCGGCCAGTAGGTGACGCGAAGTTCTGGCGAGAACCAAACCAGCCCGCCGGTCTTCTTGATGCGCTGGGCAAGATCCCAATCCTCACCACGGATGATTGCCTCGTCATAACCGCCGACGCGAGTGAGCGCCGACTTCTTGAAAATACCGAGGTAGGCGCTCTCGGCCTCACCGGCTTCGCCACCGACGTGATAACTCGCACCGCCGATTCCGAAGCGACTCTTATAGGCCCAGGCGACGGCTTTTTGGAATGAGCTTTTGCCCTTGGCGTCCATGATTCCGCCGAGCTGATCAGCACCCTGCTCGAGTAAGATTCGGATGCCGTCGAAGAGATAACCAGGAGCTAGCTCACTGTGAGCATCGACTCGAACAATGTAGTCGTGCTTGGCAAGTTTGATTGCAGCATTTAGGCCAACCGTGGTGAGCCCTCGAGGGTTATCGATGAAACGAAGCGTCGGCACCCGAGCCGCCAAGACGGCAGCAACCTCGTTGGTCGAATCGTGCGATGGGCCGAGGGCCAGGATGATTTCAAGCTCACCAGGGTAGGCCTGGTCAAGGATGCTTTGAACCGATGCCTCGAGGTGTGACTCTTCATTCAGCACCGGCATGATGACCGTGACTGCAGGGCTAGAAACCACCATGTTTAGTCGATCGTGTCAGAGCCGGTGTGCACGTTGTAGGCGTTGATCACTTCGCGCGGGTCGCCATCCATGATGAGTTCGCCCTTTTCGATCCAGATCACACGAGTGCAGGTGTCAAGAATCGACTTCATGCTGTGGCTCACCAAGAAAACGGTTCCGGCGCTGTCACGCATTTCACGCATGCGCGCCTCGGAGCGGTTGCGGAACTCCTGGTCACCAACGGCCAAAGCCTCATCGATGATCAGGATGTCGTGGTCGCGTGAAGCCGCGATTGAGAAGCGGAGTCGAGCAGACATACCCGAGGAGTAGGTGCGCATTGGCAGGTCAATGAACTCTTCTAGCCCAGCAAACTTTGTGATCGCATCGGTGTTCTCGAGCATGTCCTTGCGACCGAAGCCCATTGCGAGGCCACCGAGCAGGATGTTCTTTTCACCGGAAAGGTTTGGCAGCAAGACCGCACCGACCCCAAGTAGCGCAGGCTTTGCCGAGGCATAAACCGCTCCACCCTGAATTGGAGTCAAGCCGGCGATGGCGCGCATCAAGCTCGACTTGCCCGAACCGTTGCTGCCGATGATGCCGACCGATTCACCCTCGTAAACGGTGAAGCTCAAACCTTTGACCGCGTGCACCTCGCGCAAACGCATTTTGCGTGAGAACAAACCGCCACCGGCACCTGCCTTGGTGGCACGTCGTCCGCTAGCGAAAACCTTGTAAATAATGTGAACGCCGTCAACAACGACTACCGGCTTATCACTCACCGGTTTAGCAATCTTCTTAGTCTTCGCGGCCATAACGCTCCTCCGCCTTCCAGAAGAAAACTACGCCGATCAAAAGGGTTGCGACTGCCCACACGGATGCAGCCACCCACATGAACGGAGTTGCTTCGTAGCCGGCGACGCCTGCTCCGCGAGCCAGGCTCACGAAGATGTAGACCGGGTTGTACTGAGAGATTTGGAAAGCCAGCGGGTAATCCTTGAGGACCGTTTCCATGCTGAAGAAAATGCCGCTCACATAGAAGGTGATGCGAACCACAAAAGGGATCAACTTGGCTAGGTCTTGGATGTGCACGGTTAGGCGAGCCGAAACCAACGCCAAGCCGGTGCTGAACATGACCATCAGAAGAGTGATCGGGATGAGCAGCAGCCACTTCCAAGTGATTGGCTGAGCGAACGCCACCCAGGTGACCAGCATCAGACCCAGCTGTGGCAAGAGGTTGAAGATCTGCTGGATGGTCGCTTGGATTGGCAGCAGCATACGAGGGAAGCTCAGCGACCTAACCAAGCCGAGGTTTCCGGTAACAGAACCCGCACCAGCGCCAAACGCGCCGGCCATAAATGAGAACAAGAAGACGCCGGTGAACAAGAACGGAATGTAGTTTTCAGGGCGGTTCGCGCCCATCAGAACACCAAAGATTAGGCCGTAAACCAGCGCTTGGAAAGTAGGCAAAAGCACGGTCCACCAGCGACCGAGGCGGTTCTTAGCGTTCGAAGCTTCGCTGTTGAATCGAGCCATGGTCAACGCAAAATCGCGGCGCTTCCAGGCTTCGGCGAGGTATTCCAGAAGGGCCGGACGAGCGCCAACGCGCTTCAATCCATGTTCCCGCGCATAGTCAGCAAGACTCATTCGGGCTCCTTCGGCTCGTCTAATTTTCTAGTGAAAGTCTAACGCCGAGCCCCTAAAGAGCGGCTTAGGCGGGGTGCGCTACTTCTTAGCTTCAGCGTTGAAGGCCGCCTGAATGTCGGCCTGAATCTTCTTGAAGTTCGGGTACTGAGGGTCATACTTCGGCGGCGTGATGCTCAAAGATTTGATTCCAAAAGACTTTGCCTTGACGGCCAGGTTCTTGTATTCGAAGAGCATGCCGCTTGGAATGTCGGTTTCGACCAGCTGCTCACCGGCCGACATGATTTGCTGCACACGGCTGAGGACGTTAGCCGGGTCCATCTGCTGAAGCACCTGCTCTTCAACCTCGTGCTGTCTTCGCATGCGATCATAGTCGCTCGTGTTGTGGCGTGAGCGCGCATACCAGAGGGCGGTGTAGCCATTCATGTGCTGCTGACCTTCTTCGATCCAGCCCTTCACGTCAGACATGTCGTCACGCTGGCCGCCGATTGGCAACCGCTGCTTCACGTTGATGTCAATGCCGCCCAGCGCATCGATCAAGCTTGAGAACGCAGCCATGTCGACAATCACGTATGACTGAATCTTTAGCCCGGTTGCCCAGGAAACCGCATCGCGCGTGGCCTCAATGCCCGGGGTTGAACCGTGCTTCTCGGCGTTCGGGTAGAGGTCGGCGTGGTTGTCGGTGACATCCTTGTAAATCGCGTTGATCAGACACTCGTTGCCACAGTTCCAGCCGTTTGGATAGACCGTGAGCATTGGTGAACCGGCGACGAAACTAACGTGCTGCAGGTTGCGCGGCAGGCCGATGTTCACGGCTTGGCCA
>JBDLUE010000130.1:0-3124 GCA_039805505.1 Actinomycetota bacterium | reverse complement strand
TAGGTTTGCCATCGATCTGCGGCCTTCGGGGTCACTCAACTGCCCAAAGTTCGAGAGCACGGCACCGTGCGAAGTTCGCCCAAAACCGATGGAAAAAATAACTCGATCCGCAAGTCGGTGAGTGAGATCTGCGAGGGCCAAGACTTCAAACTTCTCGCGACCATGGCTGTTGAAGAACTCGACAAGTGCTGGGCGAGCCCGCAAGCCTTCATTGATGCCGACTCGAACTCGTTCGGCGTGCACCGAGGAAGCGCTAACTAGCAACAAAGACTGCTCTGGGTGCCAGGTTGCGTGATTGAAAACCGTTTCGATGGCACGAGCGACCTCGGCATCGAGGCTTTCGGTGGCCCCTTCAAACGTCGTAGTTGCTCGGTTTTCACTGAGCACCAAATCAAGGTTGAAAGACTTGTCGCCAAGGTATTCAGCAGCGCTGTGTTCGAACTCGATGCGGTTCTGATAGAACTCTCGGTTGATGAGATTCGTGAGAGCCTGGCTGCTAGTGCGGTAGCTCTTTCGCAAGACCTCAGAGCCAAAGATTCGGCGGGTTTCAGCGAACAAAGATGGGCTGTCGATTTCACGCCCAAGCGGAATAGCGCGTGGTTCGATTTCAAAGCCGGTTGGCAACGAAATTGCATCGTCGCCGAATGCTATGAGTTGGGATGATCGAACTAGTGCACCTAGGTTCTCTGCAATTGTCGTCCCGGCCGCATCCAATACGAGAACTACGTCGGCTTTAGCACTTCGAGAAATATGGTCAGCTAACTCATATGGCGAAACCAACTGGACTGGAGCGAGGATTGGCCAAATGTTCGGAGCAGCCTCGCGCAACGAAGCGATGTCAGCTGAGCCAGTCTTCAAGATTGTCTTTAGGTTCTGCGCTTCGGACGGATAAGCGCTGAGCGCAGCATGCCATGCATCGCTTTGCCCCTTGGCTAGTTGCTTGGAGCCGAGCGCTATTTGCATGTCATAGGCAGTGCGGAAGTTGTCTTCGTTTGCGTCAATTTGCTCGGCTGAGTAGCTGAGAATCGAGGCATCCTGACCAAGCGCGTACTCCAGCGCAGACTGCCACCAAGCCAAATCAAGCTCCACCGCTAGGCGATCTTTTGGTGTGTGCAAACGACCGAGGTCGCGAGCCAACTGCCCAAGACCAGAAGCACGCAGCTGCCCAGCTAGCATCGCCCGATCACCAAGATTGCCCAGCGCCTCGGTGTCTTCTGCCAAAGACTGGAGTTTTATCTTTAACTTTTCCAGGTCCATTTTGACCAGTGGCACTTCTGTGGATTCCGGGTCTAGGTGTCGCTGGATTGCCTCTAGGTCAGCAACGAAAGACTGATACGCGACCTGAGCATCGTTGATGCCTGCCGGAACCTGTGGTTTCACATCGGCCAGGGAGAATCGCTGCCACAGCTCGCGCTGGTGTTGGATTTCCAGAAGCGAAACGTGCAGGTCGGCGACGTGCATACCTGGCCGGAGGTATTCCTTGGCCAGTTTCTTGAGTCGGCGGCGATTGACGCCTGACATCTTGGTGCGGTCTGCCTTATCGACACCCTTGCGTGGTGCGGTCGCAGCGATCAGTTCTGTCAGTGGTCGGTCAAAGACGTCGGCGACAAAACGGTCGTGAGTCTCGCGAACTCCTATGAAAAGTTTCAGATAGACACCGAAGTCCTCTACGGAACCAGCAGGTTTGAAATTAACCTTCTCGATGAATTCTGACAACTGTGCAGAGAGGTTTGGATATGCGTCGTCTCGTAAGCGCTTAGCCAAAGCAATTGCTTGTTCGACTTCTCCTGGAGCATCAAACTGCGCTTGATACCAAGCCGTGTCCTGAGGGCCAAACTTGAACTCACCCAATGCCTCAGCTTCAGCCAGGATGGTAAGCGCACTCGATCGGTCGAGGTGATCGGTGAGGTGCTTGGCGTCGATGCGGGCATTCGTGAGTGGCGGATGCGGCATGGCGCTCAGAGCTGAAAGTTGTCGCAGAATCTCTGAAACAGAAACACCCAGGGACTCAACCTTGCGATCCAAAGCCTTGAAGTATCCGTCAAGCTCTTGTTCGGCAACAAGCCTGCGCCCTCGCGCTCCAGCCAAATCCACGGCCTGGGCCTTTTCATTTCTTGAAATTGCCGCAACCACGTCAACCCAGGTGCTGTCTGCACGAACGGCAAGACCTGCCAAGCCAGTTGCTGACAGGCGGTCAGCAAGTTCGTTTAATGTTTGACGACGAGGTGCGACTACCAAGACTTTTTTGCCCGCGTTCACCAACACACCAACGGTGTTCAAAACGGTCTGCAAGTAACCGCAGCCGGGCAGAGTCTCGACGGCAAAAGATTGACCGGCCAGGGCCCGGGCAGCGATACGGACCTGCGTCGCATCAGCGTCGGCAATCAACAGCACTTCTGCCGCCTCAACCTCGGGCAGTGAGTCTTTAGGTTCGCCGCTGAGGTCGTGAAGCAGTGGGGTCTCGACTCGTTCAAAGTCGCGCAACATTTTTGTCGGTGCCGTGGTGAAGTTGCCAATAACCAGGATGCGCTTGAGGTCTAATTTCGCCTTTTCGCCGGTCAGATTTGCGAGGTAGTTGAGAACGGTTACTGGAACAAGGTCTGAACTCTCGTTTTGACGTGCGAGCAGCTCGGCTTCGTTCAGTTTGATGCCGTAGCAAACTTCAAGGGCATCTACGAAGGCGGGGTTTACCTGCGGAAGACCAGACTTTTGAAGTTCATAGTCGTCGCCGCGTTTTTCAAGCGAGATTGGCCACATCAGAATAGGCATTTTGAGGTCAAAGCCGTCGCCCTCAAAGTCAGCCAAGCCGCCAACTAGGAAGAGTGTTTCAATACCAAAGTGGTTGCTTAGGCGGTCTGCCTTGCCATTGATTCGACGTGCCGCAGCCAACGCTCGAGAATAAGCCAATGGGTCGCGAACTAGGTTCGATAAAAGCGTTGCTCGACCGGTTACGAACTGCGAAAAGCCGCCAGGATGACTGCGCTCGATGTCGATCTGACCAAAATTGCTGGTTTCGAAGTTAGTGAGCGGGTTTGTGACTCCGATTGCCGCGATTTCTTCCTGCCAAGCATCCCACTGAGAGCGAGAAATACGTTCGCCAGAATCTACTTGATCAACCATGTTT
>JBDLUE010000129.1:0-3124 GCA_039805505.1 Actinomycetota bacterium | reverse complement strand
ATGCCCAAAGGATGCACACCAGATTTTTCCGAGGACAGACCCGGCAATTATTGTCAGCGTTATCGATGATCAAGACCGAATTTTGCTTGGTTCTCAAGGGGTCTGGGAAGAAAATCGTTGGTCGATTCTTGCCGGTTTCGTCGAGCCGGGGGAGTCTCTTGCCGCAGCCGTTGCACGCGAAGTGTTCGAAGAATCAGGCGTTCGAATCATTGCGCCGGAATACTTGGGCAGCCAGGCCTGGCCATTTCCATACTCGTTGATGGTCGGTTTCACCGCTCGAGTCGACCCGAACCACAAGCACCTCGAGTTGACCCCAGATGGCGTAGAAATTGAAAAACTTCGATGGTTCAGCCGCGAAGAGTTAGCCGCCGAGGCGGGGTCGCTGTTGCTGCCCGGAAAGCTTTCGATCGCCGGCGCCCTAATCGAGCACTGGTATGGGGGTCCAATTGGATCCTGACCTAATTCTCGACAGCCTCGACCCCGAACAGCAGGAAGCCGCGCGTTCGCTGGTCGGCCCAACCTGCATCCTGGCCGGTGCGGGAACCGGCAAGACTCGCACGGTCACACACCGAATTGCCTACGGCATCGCCAAGGGTTACTACTCTGCCAATCGAGTTCTAGCTTTGACTTACACCAACCGTGCCGCGGGTGAACTGCGCGCGCGACTGCGTCAACTGGGCATCGGAGCCGTTTCGGTCAAGACTTTCCACGCGGCAGCGCTTGCCCAGCTCGAATACTTTTGGCCCCAGTTCGCTGGAGTGCCAGCCCCGAGCGTTCTCGAATCCAAAGCTTCCTTGATCGCCAAGGTCGCCGAATCACAAAAAATTCGGCTCGAGACTGGTGGCGTTCGTGAGTTGGCGTCGGAGATCGAGTGGCGCAAGTTCTCGATGTTGAGCATGGATGAGTACGTTGCCGTCGCAGCATCACGACCAAAAGTTGCCGGGCTGAGCCCAGCTAAGAACATCGAGCTTCAGCAGGCCTACGAAGAAGCCAAGATCAAGGCTCAACGCATTGACTGGGAAGACGTTTTAGTCCTGACCCTTGGGCTGCTTCGAGCCGAACCGCGTGCCCTGGCCCATGTTCACCAGCAGTATCGATTCTTCACAGTTGACGAGTATCAAGACATTTCTCCGCTGCAACATGCCCTGCTCGACGCATGGCTTGGAGACCGCAATGAACTTTGCGTTGTTGGCGACCCTAACCAGACCATTTATTCGTTTACTGGAGCGAGCAGCAGCTATCTACAAAACTTCTCGAAGGTTTACCCCGACGCCAACGTGATCCAGCTGACCCGCAACTATCGCTCGACGCAGCAGATTGTGAACTTTGCGAATCGATTGACCGAGGAGTCAGGTTTCGTCGAACCGCTGCAGTCTCAAGGCGATGTCGGCATGGCTCCAAGAACCATTTCTTTTGCGACCATCCAGGATGAATGTGCCTCGGTTGCCGCCTCGATCAAGGGCAAGTTAGAGCAGGGCGTTAGGGCCAGCGACATTGCCGTTCTGTACCGCGTCAACGGTCAATCCGAGGCAATAGAACATGCCCTCGCACAAGCCGGAATCGACTATCAGGTTCGCGGGGGAGAGCGCTTTTTCAACCGCGTGGAGATTCAAGCGGCCATCCGAGCCATCCGAGCAGAGGCTCTCGCAACCACAGACAAACCACTGTTCCAAGTCGTGTCTGAGATTTGCCGGTCGCTTGGATGGCAAACCCAGGCGCCAACCGAACCGGGGCTACTTCGAGAGAAGTGGGAGTCACTCAACTCGCTGTTGGCAATCACCGATGAACTCGCGCCCGAGGCCACCGTTGCTGATTTTGCCGCCGAATTGGAAGAACGTCAGCGGTCTCAACACGAACCGGTGAAAGCTGCCGTAACCCTTTCAACCATCCACGCGGCAAAGGGTCTCGAGTGGCAGATAGTTCACATGATTGGACTCACCGAGGGTTATCTGCCAATCAGCTACGCGCAAACCGAGCCTGAAATTCGTGAGGAAAAGCGCCTCATGTATGTCGGGATCACGCGCGCGAAGCGCGAGATAACCCTGACCTGGGCCAAGCGTGATTTGAATTCAACTCGCGACCGAGAGCCTTCGCGGTTCTTCAACCAACTACTCGCGCGAGGTTAGTTTGCAACTGCAGGCCTCATGTTCGGGCCAGCGGAACTCCGAAATGGTTCCGTTCGAAAGGTGCAGCCGGTAGCCCACGAGCTCCTTTTCGGTTTGCCTGAAATCGCCAACGGAATCTAAGTGGCCGAGAATCTTTTGGATTGCCACCCCAGCGCAAAACAGTCGACTCGCAGAATCATCGAGTCTCTCCTTGGTTGTGATCAATTGGCTAGCCAACACCGGCCAGCTTGGGTCGAGGTTCACGCGTGCCTGCTCTAGGCAAAATAGGCACGGTCCACGCCCGGGAACGATCAGCGGGCTAACCGAAGCGTGGTCCACCTCGAAGCTGAGTGCGAGGTGTGGAACGTCACGATTGAGCCACTGAACATATCTCCTTGGTTCTATGGCTTCGTGAGCGATGATCGCGGCGCAGTCGATGGCCTCTAGATTTCGGGGTGTCAACTTGTGACCAGGGACAACTCCCATTTGGTTCGGCGAACTCGCTAGCAAGGCCCGAACGGCTTCGACCTTGGTCTTGCCGAGAAGCTGGGTGGGGTAGCCGCTAGGGCCGAGGTCTTGTGCCTCAACAAATGACTGATCGTGTGTCACGACTCGACCCACGCCGGCCGACGCGAGCCCTAGCGTCAGAGCGAGGCCAGGCGCTGAAAGGTTGTCAATGTGCACGGTTCGAAACTTGCGTTCCATCAATACGGTTGCACCATCGGCCGAATTCAGAAGACTGGCACGGATGATTTCGGCGAATGCTCCTGCCACGAAATCTTCACTGAGCGCACTCTTTCTCGGCTTTGTGTCTTTCAGAAGAAGCGGTTGCAATGACTCGACAAGGTGCTTCCCTTGGTCTGCTTCCACGCCGAGGTCGTTGAGCAGCTGGGGGAGTTGTTTGTCTGCAATTCCACGATACAGAGCAGCAATCAGACGCTCTTGTGCTGGGCTCAGCGAATCGAAAATCACGCGTTTTTGGCCCGAGCCAATCTGCAGACTGTTTAGATCTCGCCATA
>JBDLUE010000128.1:0-3132 GCA_039805505.1 Actinomycetota bacterium | reverse complement strand
GCTGAACTGCCAAAGACTCGCTCTGGCAAGATCATGCGTCGCTTGCTTCGCGATGTTGCCGAAGACCGCCCGATTGGTGACGTCACCACTCTCGCAGACACCGCCGTGATGGACATCATCTCGGGCAAGGTTGCTGCCGGAGCCAACGACTAAAGAGATTTGAAAACGAAATGCCAGCACACAAAGTGCTGGCATTTCGTTTATCGACTACAGAGCCTCAATCAAGGATCGAGCATCATCGGCAAAGAAAGCCAGCTGACGAACCTCGTAAGACTTAGGGCCTTTGGTTACCAATAACGGCCGCTTGAATTCCAGTGAAACGTTGGTCTGGTTCATAGTCACTAGATTAATTCGAAGGTCACCTTCAGTCTCGTCTATCTGAAAACCCTTGGAAGTTTCAAAGTTTCGTTCATCAAAAAAAGCCGAATAGATCTGCTCTTTGGGGATTGCCAAACGGAAATTAGGGCCAGCATAAATCACGAGTTCTTTGTTCGTAACGAAATGCGGATGAACGCGAAGTCCGGCATAAATACCAAGCATGAACAAGAAACCCCAGATTCCCAAAACGAGAAACGGCCACCTAATAGCCGGCCACCTACTGAGCACTAGATCAAAAATTGGGATTTCGATTGCCGATAACCCAAGGAACACAAACAGGATTGTGCGCGTCTCGAGATAGTAGGAAAAAACTTTGGCACCGGCCGGAGCTGCCGTTCTTTTGAGGGCCAGAAGATACAAGCTACGCCAGCCATCGACCTCCATCTTCATGGAGAGCCTGATCAGGCGGATGACCCTACTCCAGAAAATCAAAGGGCTACTTGAACTCTACGATCAGCTCAACCTCTACGGCTGAATCGAGCGGAAGAACCGGAACGCCGACGGCCGAACGGGCGTGAACGCCCTTGTCGCCGAAAACCTCAACGAGGAACTCGCTGGCGCCGTTGATGACTCCAGGCTGGCCGCTGAATTCTGGCACCGAAGAGACGAAGCCAACCACCTTGACCACACGAGTCACGCGGTCTAGGTCACCGATGGCAAGCTTCACCGCGGCGAGCGCGTTTAGAGCACACAGCTTGGCTAGGTCCTTGGCGACGGCCGGGTCAACTAGGCCTGCAGTGGCGCCAACCTTGCCGGCGGTCGGGAGTGCGCCGTCTACGAAAGGCAGCTGACCGCTGGTGAAAACTAGGTTTCCGGTGACCACCGATGGGATGTAGGCGGCGACTGGCTTGGCAACCTCTGGCAGCGGGTGGCCGAGCTCGATTAGGCGAGTTTCAATGTTTCCCATACTGACTATGCCTTCGCCGCAACCGGACGCTTGAAGAATGCGACGTTGCCGCCCATCTTGTTGTCTACGATCTGAACTAACTCCCAGCCTTCAGAGCCCCAAGTGTTCAAAATGGCGGTCTCTTTGTGCAAAAGCAAAGGGGTGGTGATGTACTCCCAGGTAATCATTAGGGGCATCCTCTCAGGGTTGTCGGGTAACCTTGATTCTATGTCTGGAAACAAGCCCGAATCGCTAGGCCGCGGCCTTTTCAAGTTCGTTGGTCTATCGGTAATCGCTGGTGTGCTGGGAATCGCCCTGCTCGCACCGACCGTAATCATCGGCGGGTTCGCCACATCTGCCGGCATCTCGGTTTTCGAAAACTTGCCCGACTATATCAAGCCGGTAAATGCGTCCCAGGCCTCAACTCTTTATGCAACCCAGGATGGACAACCCGTCGAAGTTGCCAAGTTCTATCACCAGAACCGAATCTCGGTGAACTATGACCAGATGTCGGTCAACATGCGCAACGCGGTTATTTCAACCGAAGACCCTCGCTACTTCCAGCACGCCGGCGTCGACATCGTGTCATTCGTTCGTGCCGCCTTCGGCAACGTGGTCACTGCCGGTGGAGGTGCGGGTGGTTCGACAATCACCATGCAGTACGTCAAGAACTCGCTTGTTGAAGCAGCTCAGCTATCGGGCAACGAAGATGCAATCGCAGAGGCCACAGCTCGAAGCGTTGACCGTAAGTTGCGCGAAATGCGCCTTGCGGTTGCCCTAGAGCAGGTTGCCAGCAAGCAAGAAATCTTGGCCGGTTATTTGAACCTGGCCTTCTTCGGCCACCAGATCAACGGTGTTGAAGCTGCCTCAAACTACTACTTCGGCATCCCTGCATCCCAGCTCGACATTCCGCAGGCGGCCTTGCTTGCCGGCATGCTCAAGTCGCCGAATGACTATCGCCCGGATGAGGACGCAAACCTAGAGCGCGCCAAGAGTCGCCGCGACTATGCCATCAACAACATGCGCGACGAGGGCTACATCACCGCCGATGAGGCTCGCAAGGCAAAAGACACCCCGATTATCACCAAGATCACCCACATGCCTTCTGGCTGTGAGGCAAACCAGACCGCCGCTTTCTTCTGTGACTACGTGGTTTGGACTGTTCGCAACAACTCTGAATTCGGCCCAAACCCTGAAGACCGCGAGAACCTTCTTCGCCGCGGTGGCCTCGAGATTTACACCACCTTGGACCTGAAGTTGCAGGCAACCGCTCACAACGCAAGCCTCACCTGGGTTCCTTCGGACGACCCGAGCCAGGTCGGAACAGCCAGCGTTTCGGTTCAGAGCGGCACCGGCCGCATCTTGGCCATGACCCAGAACCGCGTGTTCGACCAGACCGTTACCGAGGAACCTGGTCACACTGCCGTCAACTATTCGAGTGACAAAAACTACGGTGGCTCTTCGGGCTTCCAGTCGGGCTCTACCTACAAGATCTTCACTTTGGCCGAATGGTTGACCAAGGGCTTCAAGTTGAACGACCGTCTCGACGGACGTGTGCGCACTTGGAACGGCTCTGACTTCTCTGCTCGTTGTGGCGCAATCGGTGGCACCTGGACGCCAAAGAACATCGTCAAGGAACCAGAAGATGTCAGCGTTATTCAGGCAACCGCAATCTCTGAGAACACCGCGTTCGTTTACATGGCTTCGAAGCTCGACCTTTGCGACATCCGTGACACAGCAATGCGCTTTGGTGTTCGACGAGCCGATGGCACCGAGCTTCAGTACATCCCTTCATCGGTCATCGGTGTTAACGAAATCTCTCCTCTGAGCATGGCGGCTGCCATGGCTGCGGTTAGCAACCACGGCGT
>JBDLUE010000127.1:0-3422 GCA_039805505.1 Actinomycetota bacterium | reverse complement strand
CGCCTGGGATGCAAAACTCGCCGGCTCCCCTAAACCTCACTACCTGCTTCAGGTGGCTCTCTATGTTGATGCTTTGGCCGTGCTCGGGCTCAAGGCCGAGGGTGCTCGTCACGGGCTCATCCTTGGCAGTCGCACTCTTGCCACCTTCGAAGAGGGCGAGATCGTTCCGGCGATGCGTCAGGCTCGGTCATACATCCTTGACGCGATTGAGAATCTAGACGTCGAGCAGTTCGCATTTGATTTGCTGAGCCTGCACTGTGACAATCGTTTGGAAATAGATCACCTCGTGCAGGTTGCCGGCATCAACAAGAGCCAGATCGAAAAGCTGCGCAAAACTGGCATCGCAACCATGGCCGCTCTTGCCAGCGCCTCGGAAACCGATCGCCCTGACGGCTTCGTGCCTACAACGTTTGAGAAGCTGCGCAATCAAGCCCGACTGCAGAACGACTACAAGCAATCTGGAGTTCACTCTTGGCAGTTGCTTGAAGACCCTGAAATCGGCGTGCTGCCGCCAGCGTCTGAAAACGACGTGTTCTTCGACATGGAGGGGTTCCCATACTTCACCGAACGCGGTGGATTGGAATACCTGTTCGGTGCTGTCACGCGAAACAAGAATTTCTTCGCTTGGTGGGCGCACGATCGCGATCAAGAAGCCGAGGCCTTTGCCGGGTTCGTCAAGTGGGCATACGACAAGATGGTTGCCGACCCAACGGCGCACATTTATCACTACGCACCATACGAGGTCACTGCCCTCGCGAAACTGTCTGCCCGTCACGGCGTGATGGCCGCTGAGGTAGCCTGGCTGCTGGCCGAAGACAAGATGATCGACCTCTACAAGGTCATCCGTGGCTCGATCATGATTAGCCAACCGAGCTATTCGATTAAGAAGCTCGAGGTCTTCTACGACTTCGCTCGCAAGAGCAAGGTGGTCGACGCCGGTTCGAGCATCGAGCAATACGACCAATACCGTCAACTCGTTGAAACCAACCCTGACGAAGCCGCGTCAATCTTGCAGATGATCAGCGACTATAACGAAGACGACTGCGTTTCAACCCTCGCCCTGTGGGAGTGGCTCGCCGGCATGGATGGCGCGCACAAGAAATACGAGTCTTTTCGGTCGGCGGTAGCCTCAAAAAAAGCTGAGTGGGCGACTGACCCCGAGGATGAGGACAGCGCCACCAGCAAGGCCGAGCGCGAGCTCGCCGAACTGCAGCGAGCAACCGACGACATGGCCGCCGCCCTGGATGGCTGGCCTTGGGGCGAAGATGAAGACGCCGACTACCGCGCCAAAGTTTGGCAAGCGCTCATGCACTCGGTGCTGTTCTACAAGCGCGAAGAGGTTATTCACTGGCGTGAGCGTCGCATCCGTCGCGATTCAACGAACGACAACCTCCACCGAGACCGCAAGGCTTTGGTTGTCGAGGGTTGCGTTGCCGAGGCAGGGTTCGACTTCGAGCTGGGCTTGGATGCCCGCAGCAAGGTCAAGGTCGCATACACCTACGACCTCGAGCCAGGCCAAACCAACTTCTTGAAGGCCGGCGAAAAGATCTACGTTCGCTATAACTATGGAGCAAACCAGCACGAGCTGGATAAGGGCAAGATCGTCTCGATTCATGGCGAGCAAGTAACCTTCCAGCGCGAGACAACCGTTGCGAATGCCGATTTCGCTCCGAACGCGATCTTCGAAGACAAGTTGATTCCTGCCGGCGGCAAGCAAGATGCCGTCAAGTCTCACGCTCTCGCCCTGGCCGGCGCTTGGCGCTCACCTAGATACGAAGCGCCATCGGGTCACCCCGCGCTTGACCTCCTGATGCGCCGTGAGCCAAACCTGAAGCACGGGCGCTTACTCGCGGTCGAAGGTGACGACTATCTTCCAGCGTTGATTCATGCCGTCGAAAACCTGGTGAATTCGGTTCTCGCCGTTCAGGGCCCTCCGGGTTCGGGCAAGACCTACCTCGGCTCGCGAACGATCGCACATCTGGTGGCTCAAGGCAAACGCATTGGCGTGGTCGCAAACTCACACTCAGCCGTTGAGAATCTGCTGGCCGGCTGCGTTGAGGCCGGAATTTCAGGCGATCAAATCGCCAAGCAGAAGAAGAAGGAAGACACCGGGGCAAAGCCTTGGACCACCCCTTCGGCATATCAGGCACTCGGAAACTGGCGTGCACGGCAAGAGGGCGGCTATGTCATCGGCGGCACCGCTTGGACATTCTGTGCGGCCAAGATTCTCGAAGAGGATTTCGACTACATTTTCATCGACGAGGCAGCCCAGTTCTCGCTGGTGGATGCAATCGCAATCGCTCAGGGCTCAAAGAACATGGTTCTACTGGGTGACCCGCAACAGCTAACCCAGGTGGTTCAGGCCGTTCATCCTGGTGGCGTAGACAACTCTGCCCTCGGTCACTACATGGGCGAGCAGGCCATCTTGGATGAAGAGCACGGCTTCTTCATCAAGGTGACCCGCCGCATGCATCCTGAGGTGAACGCGCCGGTTTCTTGGTTGGCCTACGAGGGTCGCCTGCACTCGCACTCTGACGCAAGCCTGCGCTCAATCAACGGCACCCGACCGGGTCTGACCCTCGTGCCTGTGGAACACCTAGGCAACTCTTCACACTCAGAAGAAGAAGTAGCCAAAGTCCTCGAGCTAACCGCCGAACTATCGGCAAAGGTTGGCGAAGATGAGGTGCTGATTGTTGCGCCATACAACGCGCAGGTTGACAGCCTCCGTGACGCCCTAGATGCGGCCGGGTTCAACCAGGTTCAGGTTGGCACCGTCGACAAATTCCAAGGTCGCGAAGCGATGGCAGTGATCATTTCACTGGCCGCCTCAAGCGCTGAAGATGCCCCGCGCGGTCTCGAATTCTTGCTCGATCGCAACCGCATGAACGTTGCACTCTCTCGCGCAAAGACCAACAGCTTCTTGGTGTATTCGCCGGCCCTGATTCGCTCGCGCTTCACCAGCGTCGAAGACGTCAAGGCGGTTAGTCGACTGGCTGGGCTTCTGGAGTTTGCGAGTTAGCTTCGCTCGAGGCACGTGCAGCCTTGACCGCCTTGCGGCCTGCAGGCAACATCACGGCTAGACCAACAGCAATAATCTGCGTTGCACCAGCGGCAACCAACAGGCTTTCAACCGGAAACACATCGGCCAATGGGCCGAGCACTGACATACCGATTGGCATGGCCACCGAAATCACAATGCCGACAAAGCCGAAGACACGACCCTGGCGCTCAGGCTCCACGGTTTCTTGCAGGATGGTCATCGCCGAGGTGAAGAACGAAGGTACGACCAAGCCGATCACGAAGAAGAATCCGTAGAACACCCAAAGGTTTGGCGAGAATCCCATAGCCATCGACAGGACTCCGAAACCAACCGAGGTTCCGATAATCAAGGAAATCTTGTTGACCTTGTTGGCAAACGTGGC
>JBDLUE010000126.1:0-3188 GCA_039805505.1 Actinomycetota bacterium | reverse complement strand
AACTCCGCGGGACATCGCGAAGGTGACAGAGTTATCGCCGCCGAGGCCGATTGCCAGGCCTGAATGGGCTGAAGCGTCGGCGGCCAGTTGACTGGTGCGGGCCTCTCCCGCTTCCGAGTCGGGCTCCGAGACATCACCGAAGTCGGCGAATGACAAAGTTGCCACGTCTGTTTCGGTCGTCCAGTTATAAGTCGAATAGCGCTGCAATGCTGCACGGATGGCGGCTGGCGTGGTGTGTGCGTTGGTAGCCGAGATCGAGGTCAGATGCGCTGGGATTCCCATCAATCCGAGGTCATAGTTGCGGCCGGGTTCGGCGCTTCTTATCCAAGCCGAGGCGCGAGGCCAGAGCTCATCTTCTTTGGGTGCTGACATGGTTTAGTGCTTCAACAATTCTGCTGCGGCCTCTAGCTCTGGTGCCAAGAAGCGGTCAGGGCCGTTGCCAGGCACAACTTGACGCAGACGAGTGATCAGAGCCTTGGTGACTGGGGCCGGCTCGTGCGGTGCCCGAAGTTCGACGGCACGTGCTGCTGCCGTTAGCTCCACAGCCAGAATCATGCGCAGGTTATCAACAACCTTGCGCAGTTTGCGGCCGGCGTGCCAACCCATCGACACATGATCTTCTTGCATCGCTGAAGATGGGATGCTGTCGACCGAGGCCGGGGCCGCGAGACGTTTGTTCTCAGAAACCAAACCGGCCTGGGTGTACTGAGCAATCATCAGGCCGCTGTCGACACCGGCATCGTGCGCCAAGAAAGGAGGCAAGCCCGATGAACGATTGTGATCAAGCATTCTGTCGGTGCGACGCTCAGACATAGAGCCGAGGTCTGTCGCCGGGATGGCTAGGAAGTCCAGGATGTAGGCAACCGGCGCTCCGTGGAAGTTTCCGTTAGAGGTGACTTCGCCCGACTCGAGCACGACCGGGTTGTCGATGGCTGCGGCAAGTTCGCGGCCGGCAACGATTGACGCGTAGGCGACGGTGTCTCTTAGGCCGCCGGTGACCTGGGGTGCGCAACGAAGCGAGTAGGCGTCTTGCACTTTGTTGTCACCAACTCGGTGTGAGGCAACGATTGCCGAACCGGCCATCGCGTTGAACATGTTTGCCGCGCTGGTTGCCTGGCCTGGGTGTGGGCGAAGGTCGTTGTGAAGTTCGGGGCGGAACACCTGGTCGGTGCCCATCAAGCCTTCGACGCTCATCGCGGCGATTACGTCGGCGTAGTCGGCAAGTCGCTCTAGATCGTCGATTGCCAGGATGGCCATGCCGAGCATGCCATCGGTGCCGTTGATTAGGGCTAGACCTTCTTTTTCGCGAAGTTCGACTGGTGCAATGCCAGCCTCGGCAAGCAGTTCGGTGACTGGGCGCTCGACGCCGTTCTGGTCGAATGCGCGACCCTCACCCATGATCACGAGTGCGCAGTGGGCGAGTGGGGCAAGGTCTCCAGAGCATCCGAGCGAGCCGAACTCGTGCACGTAAGGAGTGATGCCGGCGTTGAGGATTGCGGCCATGGTTTCGGCAACCACTGGTCGGGCTCCGGTGCGGCCGCTGGCAAGAGTCTTGAGACGAAGCAGCATTAGCGCGCGAACAACCTCTCGCTCGACCGGGGCGCCCATGCCGGCTGCGTGTGAACGAACCAGTGACTTCTGCAGCTGAACGCGGTCTTCGATCGCGATGTGTCGGTTGGCCAGTGCGCCGAAGCCGGTTGAGATGCCATAGACCGGGGTTTCCCCGTTTGCCAAAGCTTCGATGTGGGCGCGGGTTTTGGCCATGCCAGCCAAAGCCTCGGCCGAAATGACAATCTTGGCGTCGTGGCGGGCCACTGCAATCACGTCGGCTGCGGTCATCCCGGTCGAATTGATGGTGACGGTCTGATTAGTCATGTGAGTGCCCTTGCTTGCTGTGCCCGGATGGGTCGATGAGTTTGCCGTTTCGCCAGGTTTGACTGATGAGGTTCACGCCCGGGCGATAGGCGAGGTGTTGGTGAGATGGTGCGTTGAGAACTACAAAATCTGCGGCGGCTCCGAGGCCGAGGTGGCCGACATCGGTGCGGCGAAGGGCGGCGGCTCCGCCAGCGGTTGCCGACCAGAGTGCTTCGGCCGGGCTCATGTGCATTTCGCGAACCGCAACTGCGATGCAGAACGGCATGGATGTGGTGTAGCTCGAACCCGGGTTGCAGTCGGTGGCCAGCGCCACAGTTGCTCCGGCGTCGATGAGGCGGCGGGCATCCGGGTAAGGCGAACGGGTTGAGAACTCCGCACCTGGCAGCAATGTGGCTACGGTGTTCGAGCCAGCAAGCATCTCGATGTCGCGTTCGCTCAGGTGGGTGCAGTGATCGGCAGATGCGCAGTCGAGTTCTACGGCGAGCTCGATCGCACCGATGTCGGTCAGCTGGTTTGCGTGAATCCTCGGGGCGAGCCCCGCAGCTACGCCCGCGGTCAGAATCTCGCGTGCTTGGTCAACATCGAATGCCCCGCGGTCGCAAAAAACGTCAATCCACTTCGAGTGGGCTGCCGCTCCGGTCAACATTTCGCCAGTGACCAAGGCAACATATTCGTCGACACCGGACGGCCCGCGCTCGGCAAATTCAGCCGGCACAACGTGCGCACCCAAGAATGTGGTCTCGTCGGTATGAGCGGCGGCGATGCGAAGCGAACGAACCTCGTCTTCAACCGACAACCCGTAACCGCTCTTGGTTTCAAAAGTGGTGATTCCGCTTGCGTGCATTTCGGCAACTAGGCGGCGAAGGTTTTCGGTCAGCTGCTCGTCGCTGGCTGCCCTAGTTGCTGCAACCGTGGTCTTTATTCCGCCGGCCGAGTAGGGCTTGCCCTCCATCCGTGCTGAATATTCGGCGGCGCGATCGCCGGCGAACATCAGGTGGGCGTGTGAGTCGACGAATCCTGGGATGACGGCCTGGCCGCCAACATCCACGAGCGTGTCGGCCGAAGGTAAGTCGGCGCTGTCGCCAACCCAGACCACTCGGCCTTGTTCGATTATGAGACCAGCGTTAGTGCGCTCGCCGAGTCTCGATGCAGCGGTGCCGTCGCCGAGTTCACCGAGCGTCTCGTCGTTGGTGACGAGAGAACCGATGTTGGCTATAGCGACGCTGCTCACAAATCGAACCTATTCGATATCGAGCATCGGCACGTGCACGTGCTTGTGACGAGCCACTTCCTTAGCGATGTCGTAGCCGGCG
>JBDLUE010000125.1:0-3189 GCA_039805505.1 Actinomycetota bacterium | reverse complement strand
CCCACCAACTTGGCAAGTGCGGGAGCTTCAACAAGAGGAGTGCCACCTTCACCGAGAGTGATGACTGGGTTGTCGCTCGAGATGTCAAGACGATCGATGTATTCGCGGATAACTCCGCGCCACTGGTGAGCCATTAGATTCCTTCTACTCGGATTACTGAAGTAATAGATTCAACCGCGGCGTTTGCGGCTAGAGCTGCGACCACTGAAGACAACGAAGCGTCAGTTGCGACGTGGGTTCCTACCTCGAGGGTAGCGGTCGAACGACGCTTGCCTCCGCTTTGGCGCACCGACTGCTCAACAGTTTCGATTGAGACGCCGTGATCAGCAAAGACGTTGGCGATTTTGGCCAGGATGCCCGGCTGGTCGGTGACCTCAAGACTGATCTGGTACCGGGTGTACGCGCGATCAATCGGCAAGATTGCTAGGTTCGCGTGAACAGAGTCGGCAAGACCTGGTCCACCCGCAACGTGACGCTTAGCCGCTGAAACGAGGTCTCCAAGCACGGCTGATGCGGTCTGCACGCCACCGGCGCCGGCGCCATAGAACATAAGCGAACCGGCCGCTTCAGCTTCAACGAATACGGCGTTAAACGCACCGTGAACCGCACCCAGTGGGTGGTCGCGTTCGATCAGTGCAGGGTGCACGCGAACCGAGACGCCGGCCACGCCGTTTTCATCTGCTTCTACTCGTTCTGCAATCGCCAACAACTTGATGACGTAACCGTCGCGCTTGGCAGCAGCCATCTGCTCTGCTGAAACCTTGGTGATTCCTTCGCGATAAACCTGATCTAGCGGGACCTCGGTGTGGAAGGCTAGGTTGGCAAGAATAGCGGCCTTCTGCGCTGCATCGAAAGCTTCGATGTCGGCGGTAGGGTCAGCCTCGGCATAACCCAGTTCGGTTGCTTCGGCGAGCGCGTCCGCAAAAGTTGCTCCGGTGGTGTCCATGCGGTCAAGGATGAAGTTTGTGGTTCCGTTCACGATTCCCATGATGCGGTTCACCTTGTCACCGGCTAGCGATTCGCGGAGTGGACGGATGATTGGAATCGCACCGGCAACTGCAGCTTCAAAGTAAAGCTGCGCGCCGACCTGCTCGGCAGTGTCGAACAACTCGGTGCCGTGAGTGGCGAGCAGCGCCTTGTTTGCCGTGATTACGTCTGAACCCGAGTTGAGCGCCTGAAGAATGTAGGTTCGAGCCGGCTCAATACCGCCCATAACCTCGATGACAATGTCTGCACCGAGGATGAGGCTCTCGGCGTCCGTGGTCAACAGTTCAGCAGGCACTCCATCCGCGCGCTTTGACTTGAGGTCGCGAACGGCGATGCCGACCAGGTCAAGCTCAGCGCCGACACGTGCGGCCAGCTCGTTCTTGTTTTCGGTAAGAAGGCGAGCCACCTGAGCGCCTACGGAACCGGCACCCAAAAGGGCAATTCTTAGTGGACGATATTCGGTCACGGTTTAACTCTTCTCATTCTTTGAAGTGTCTGCCTTGATGGCCTGGTAACGGATGTCTCTACTGAAGAGGTCGGCTTCTGTTTCACCACGGATGATGAGGCGCGCCTCGCCGCCCCTGACCGAAACCACGGCCGGCTTGGTCAAGAAGTTGTAGTTGCTCGAAAGCGAGTAACAGTAAGCACCGGTCACCGCTACGGCTAGAAGATCGGTCGGCTGCACGTCTTCAGGCAGGTAATCGTGTCGAACCACGATGTCACCGCTCTCACAGTGCTTGCCAACCACGCGGACCAGAGCCGGCTTGGCAGTGGTGCTGCGCGAAGCCAGGGTCACGTGATACTCGGCCTCATACAGTGAAGGGCGAGCGTTGTCACTCATGCCTCCGTCAACCGAGACATACTTGCGAACTGCTGGCGTAGCCCCGTCAGTTACGCGAACATCCTTGATGGTGCCCACGTTGTAAAGAGTGATTCCGGCTGGGCCGGCAATGTAGCGACCAGGTTCGAAGGCTAGCTTAGGAACTTGGATGCCGTGTGCCGCACACTGCTCTGCAACTACGGCGGTGATTGCATCGGCGAAGTAGCGCAGGTCAGGGGCTTTGTCGGCTGGCTTGTAGTTGACACCGAAGCCACCACCGAGGTTCAGCTCAGGGATCTCTCCCCCGGCCAACTGCTCGGCGTGAAGGGCGATTAGACGCTTTGTCGATTCGACGAAACCATCAACGTTGAAAATCTGTGAGCCTACGTGCTGATGGAAACCAAGGAACCTAAGGTGTGAGTGCGAGCGAATCTTCGCAACCAGCGCTGCGGCGTCTGCGATGGGAATTCCAAACTTCTGGTCTTCGCGCGCTGTGGCGAGGAAGTCGTGGGTGTTGGCGTGAACACCGGTGTTGATGCGCAAACGGACACCTTGAATGGTGTCTTGCGCGCCCGCAGTTGCCGCAATTCGCTCAATTTCGATTTCGCTGTCGATGACAATCGCACCCACGCCGGCGCTAACCGCACGACCGATTTCGCGAAGCGACTTGTTGTTTCCGTGAAGACCAATTCGAGCGGCTGGGATGCCTCCGGCAATGGCTGCGGCCAACTCTCCGCCGCTAGCCACGTCGATGTTTAGACCAAGCTGGTCGATCCAACCAACGATTTCGGTGCTGAGAAAAGCCTTGCTGGCGTAGTAAACCTTGGCCTCGGTGCCGATGCGCTTGGCGGCATCACCGAGGATGCTGCGAGCAGCTGTCGCACGCGCGCGGAAGTCATCCTCGTCGATTACATAAAGCGGGGTGCCGAACTGGGTAGCCAGCTCGCTTACCGGGACTCCGGCGATCTCCACTTCACCGGTTGCACGGCGAGAAGCATGACGAGGCCACACTCCAGCATCTAGAGCGTTCACGTCACTCGGATACTGCAACCATTCTGGCGCTAGGTGGTTAGACACGGAATCCCCTACATTCTCTCCGGCGCGCTGACGCCCAGAAGGTCAAGACCATTTCGCAGGACGACTCCGGCGGCTTCATTGAGCCAAAGGCGGGTGCGGTGAACAGATTCGACTTCTCCGCCAGAAATCGGAGTAACGCGGCAGCTGTCATACCAGCGGTGATACGCACCGGCAACTTCTTCGAGGTAGCGGGCTACGCGGTGAGGCTCCTTGAGCTCGGCGGCCGAGGCCATCACGCGAGGCAGCTCGATCAACTTGGCGAGCAATTCAGACTCGGATGGGTGGTTCAAAAGCTCAGGCTTGAA
>JBDLUE010000124.1:0-3209 GCA_039805505.1 Actinomycetota bacterium | reverse complement strand
GGTCGCCTTCCAGGATGGATTGCTCACTGGCGCGAAATGAACATGGATGCTGCCACCAAGATTGGCCGCCCACAGCAGATTTACATCGGCGAAGAAGAGCGCTCACTCAAGGGTTTCTTCAACTAAAGCCAAAAGAAAACCCCGACCAGTTGGTCGGGGTTTTCTGCTTTAAGTCTGGGGGCTAAATCTTGGTCAGCCAGTAAACGGTCGTGTCTCCGAAGTTCTTTTCTTCGTCGAGTTCGAGGCCTTCTGGCAACTCCACGGCACCGCTGCGGCTTGATCGCTCGAGCATCACAATGGCATCCTTGGCCAGGCGAGGCATCAGGGCTTTCAAGTTGGTAGCCACTTCTTCATTGCCGATGTCGTAGGGCGGGTCGATGAACACTAGGTCATAGACCAGAGTGTCGGTGCTCAAGAACGAGGTAACCGCCTTTTGCGCAACCTTGGTGACCTGGTCGTAAAAGCCTTCGCTGGCCATTGCCTTCTGGATCATGTTGGCGTTATTGACGCAGACAGCAGCTGCCTGACCGTCGCGCTCGACCATCATTGCGTAGATGGCTCCACGGCTAACCGCCTCGAGAGCTAGGGCGCCGGTGCCGGCATACAAGTCGAGAACTCGCTTGTTGTCGATCCAGTCACGCGCCTGAAGGCGGTTGAAGATTGATTCGCGAATGCGGTCGCTGGTTGGGCGGGTGGCTTTGGCTGGGCTGGCTAGCTTGCGAGAGCCGGCAACGCCACTAATGATTCTTGTCATAACCGGTCAAGCCTACCGCGGGGCCGCGCCGCGACCAGCGAAGATAGTTGAATGCTGCTTCCGATCGAACCTCTAGACCGCGTGCTGGGTGACCGCACCGCGAAGTCGTTCGCCAAGCATCTTGGGCTGAAGACCGTGGGCGATTTGCTCCAACATTTCCCGCGTCGCTATGCCACCCGTGGGGCCCTAACCCCTATCTCAGAGTTGCCGATTGGCGAGCCGGCGACGGTCGTGGCCGACATCCTTGAAGTTCGTGAACGCAGGATGAAGGGCCGTAACGGCAGCATCCTGGAGGTTCGAATCACCGATGGTCACGGCTCAATGTCGCTGTCATTCTTCAATCAGGCCTGGCGAGCAAAGGACCTTCGCGCGGGTATGCGAGGCATGTTCGCCGGCAAGATTGGGAGCTACAACGGCAAACTGCAACTTTCGCATCCAGAGTACGAGCTGTTTCCCGAGGAGATTTCGGATGCCGAAGCCAAGCGATGGGCCGAACTGCCGATTCCGATTTACCCGGCCGCTTCAGCAGTAACCACCTGGGCGATCCAGCGAGCCATGGCTGTTGTTCTCGACACTCTTGCCCCAATCCAGGATGAGTTGCCGGCCGAGGTTGTCGCAAGCAACGGTCTGCTTTCGCTTCATGAAGCCATCAACCAGGTGCATCGCCCCGAAGTGCAAGCCGAGTGGCAGCAGGCGCGGGACACCTTGAAATATCACGAAGCGTTTTTGCTACAGGCGACGCTTTTGAAACGTCGATTCGAGAATCTTTCGACTCCAGCCACGGCACGCGTTGCTCCTGCCAACGGTCTGAGCGAAATGTTTGATGCAGCGCTCCCGTTCACTTTGACCAATGGGCAGATTGAGGTGGGCAATCAAATTGCCTCTGACCTGGCGCAGACGCATCCGATGAATCGACTACTTCAGGGCGAGGTCGGTTCGGGGAAGACCCTCGTTGCGCTCCGAGCAATGCTTGCAGTTGCCGATTCGGGAGGGCAATCAGCGCTTCTCGCACCCACCGAAGTTCTTGCCGCCCAACACTTCAAGTCGATTCAAAAGTCTCTGGGTGAGGACATCGCCAAAGAAGTTGGACTTACTCTCTTGACCGGCCAAATGCCTACTGCCGAGCGCAAGCGAGCACTGCTCCAAATGGTCAGCGGCAAGGCTCGAATTGTCATTGGCACCCACGCCTTGATCTCCGACAACGTCGAGTTCCTTGACCTAGGCTTCATCGTTATCGACGAGCAGCACCGTTTCGGTGTCGATCAGCGTGAAGCTCTGCGCAATAAGGGCAAGCTTCCTCCGCACGTCCTCACGATGACAGCCACGCCGATTCCACGAACCCTTGCCGTAACCGTGTTCGGCGATCTGGACGTGTCTACGCTTACTGAGCTTCCGGCAGGCCGACAGGGAATCACCACCCACGTAGTCCAGCTGTCGCAGCCGTCTCTGGTCGCAAGAACTTGGACCCGCATCGCAGAAGAGGTGGCCGCCGGTCGTCAGGCCTTCGTGGTCTGCCCACGAATCGACGAGGATGACCCAGGCGAAGAGTTAATCGAGTCGGGTGGGCTAGCCGAAGAAGAGTTCGTGTTCTCAGATGGCACCGATGAGATGGCCGAGATGCTGGCTAAGAAGCCTCGCCAACCTTTGGCATCAGCAATCGGCATGACCGACTCGCTTCGCAACATTCCAGCACTCTCAGGCCTCAAAATCGAAACTTTGCACGGTCGAATGAGCTCGGATGAAAAGGCAGATATCATGGGGCGCTTCGCTGCTCGTGAAATTGACGTGCTGGTTTCAACCACGGTGATCGAGGTCGGTGTCGATGTTCCAAACGCAACCGTGATGGTAATTCTTGACGCGGATCGTTTTGGAGTCAGTCAGTTACATCAGCTTCGCGGGCGCGTTGGCCGTGGCGGCAATGCCGGGCTTTGTCTGTTGCTGACTTCAGCCGAGGAAGGGTCGATCGCAATCGAACGCGTTAGAGCTGTCGCGGCAACTCTAGACGGCTTCGAATTGAGTGAGATAGATCTCGAGCTTCGTCGAGAGGGCGATGTGCTTGGTGCGACCCAGTCAGGCGGGCGTTCGAGCCTCAAACTTCTTCGCGTAATCCAGGATGCCAAACTGATTCAGGCCGCTCGCAAGACTGCCGAGGAGGTTCTGGGCTCCGACCCAACCCTCGAAAAGAACCCGCTGTTAGCCGAAGCGCTCGACCGAGAAGACCAAGCCCGGCAGAACAATTTGGCTAAGGCGTAAACCACTCGGCTAACCTGTAGTCATGTCAAAGATTGCTGTTTATCCAGGTTCCTTCGACCCAATAACTCTGGGCCACCTCGACATCATCGCGCGCGCAGCGCTGGTGGTTGACGAGCTGCACGTGGTTGTGGTCCACAACCCTGGCAAGACCCCACGCTTCTCGAGCGAAGAGCGCGTTGAGCTCATCCGTGCCAGCTTGGCT
>JBDLUE010000123.1:0-3213 GCA_039805505.1 Actinomycetota bacterium | reverse complement strand
GAGTTCTCAAGGATCGGATGCTCCTGGGAGTCTGTCTTCCGACTCGCCTCCAAGGCAACTTCACTAACTTACCAGAAACATCAAAGATGTCAAAACTGACACAACTTCAATTTCTGGAAGATTTCAATCCTAGATTGCTTCTCTTAGGCCTACAAGAGGTCTAGGAAATTTATCTAGGATTTGTTGCTCTTGAGCCGGTGGTCTCTGCGGACGCTTCCAAACTTTGGGCAACGGGTAATACATTACGTTCTCATAACGGACAAGTCAAATTAGCCTCGAGGCGAGCTTGACCTGCCCTTTGTTAGATGGGAAATCGCGGTTTTAGACGCGGAAAAGCCCGGCCAACGTCTTTTTGCCACGGCGCAGCACAGCACAGGAGTTGTGAAGAAGGTCTGACCATTCGGCGGCTTCATCCTCGACCTTCTGATTGTTTAGGTAGATGCCACCTTCCTTGATTGCTCGGCGGCCAGCACTGATGCTGTCGACCAAACCGGTGTCAACAAGGAGCTGCGTGATCGGGGTGCCAGTTGGCGCCGTGGCATTTGGCAGCTCGCGAAGCGCTGCTGTCAATGTTGCAACATCAAGGTCAGCAAGCTCGCCCTGTCCAAAAAGGGCAGCTGACGCAGCGATAGCCGCTTCCGCTGCTTCGCGAGAGTGAACCAAGGATGTAACTTCAAGGGCAAGTCTCTTCTGTGCGGCGCGCAAGTATGGTGCTTCTGCTGTCTGCTGTGCCAGCTCTTCGATTTCGGCACGGGTTAGGAACGTGAAGACCTTCAGACGATCAACGACATCCGCGTCTTCGACATTTAGCCAAAACTGGTAGAAGGCGTAAGGGCTAGTGAGGTCGGCGTCGAGCCAAACCGCATTACCTTCGGACTTGCCGAACTTTTTGCCATCGCTGTTGGTGATTAGCGGCGTGGCTAGTGCGTGCACGCTCTTGCCCTCAGCCTTTCGAATGAGGTCGGTGCCCGAGGTTAGGTTTCCCCACTGGTCACTGCCGCCCATTTGTAGCGTGCAGTCGTAGCGACGGAAGAGCTCGAGGAAGTCGTAACCCTGAAGTATCTGGTAGCTGAACTCGGTGTAGCTGATGCCGTGTTCAGAGTTCAAGCGGGCGGAGACCGCATCCTTGGAAAGCATCGTGCCGACACGGAAGTACTTGCCAATGTCGCGGAGGAAGTCAATTGCGCTGAGCGGCGCTGTCCAGTCAAGGTTGTTCACGAGTTGCGCCGCAGACGCGCCTTCAAACGAAAGAAATCGTGAAGCCTGCGCTCCTAGGCGCTCTACCCAGTCAGCAACGGTCTCTTTGGTGTTGAGGGTGCGCTCGGCGGTTGGACGTGGATCTCCCACGAGCCCGGTTGAGCCACCGATCAGGGCAAGCGGCTTGTGTCCAGCCAGCTGGAGGCGGCGCATGATTAGAAGCTGCACCAGGTTGCCCAGGTGCAGGCTCGGTGCGGTTGGGTCGAAGCCAATGTAGTAGGTGACCTGAGTTTCGTTCAGGGCCTTGCGGAGCTCATCCTCGTCGGTGGTGATAGCAACTAGGCCACGCCACTTCAACTCATCCCAGAATTCATTGAACGCTGGGTCGTTTGACTGGGCAGCAAGAGTTTCAGGAGTAGCCACGGGGTTAGCCTTCGTGCTTAGGTGCGATTTTGCGAAGCGCAGCGATTTGTTCGAGGACGCGAGGTAGTGCGGTTCCGCCGGCTCCGGCACGAGCCTTGATTGAACCGCCGACAGTTAGCACGTCGCGAACGTCAGGAGTTAGTTCTGGAGAGATGGCGGCCATCTCTGAGTCTGGAACTTCGTGAAGCTCGAGGCCGTGCTGCTCGCAGTAGGAAACCATACGGCCGGTGATGTCGTGAGCATCGCGGAAGGCAACCTTTTTCTTGACCAACCACTCGGCAACGTCGGTGGCTAGAGAGAAGCCGGCAGGAGCCAACTGCTCAAGACGATCACGGTTGAACTCGAGAGTGGCAACCATACCGTTGAAGGCGGGCAGCAAGACGGTGAGGGTGTCAACCATATCGAACACCGGCTCTTTGTCTTCCTGAAGGTCGCGGTTGTATGCCAACGGTAGACCCTTGAGAGTCGCGAGGAGCCCGGTTAGGTCACCGATTAGGCGACCGGACTTACCGCGAGCGAGCTCGGCGATGTCTGGGTTCTTCTTCTGCGGCATGATCGACGAACCGGTCGAGTATGAGTCGTGCAACTTGATGTAGTTGAACTCGGCACTGGCCCAGATGATGATCTCTTCTGAGAAGCGTGAAAGGTTGATGCCAATCAGGCTTGCAATGAATGCAAACTCGGCAACTACGTCGCGGCTCGCTGTGGCGTCGATGGAGTTCTGGGTTGGACCAGCTAGACCGAGTTCGCGCGCCACGATGTTTGGGTCGAGACCGAGAGTGTTTCCGGCGAGCGCCCCAGCCCCGTATGGCGAGAGGCTTGCACGAACGCGCCAGTCGTTGAGACGGTCAAGATCGCGGGTCAGCGGCCACGCGTGTGCCAAAAGATGGTGCGACAGCGCAACCGGCTGGGCGTGCTGGAAGTGGGTGCGGCCAGGCATCGCGACACCGAGGTTTTCCTCTGCGCGGGTGACCAGAATTTCTACCAACTCGGTAACCAGTGATGCAATGACGGTCGCCTGGTCCAATAGGTAAGTGCGGATCAAGGTTGCAATCTGGTCGTTTCGGCTTCTGCCAGCGCGGACCTTGCCGCCAAGCTCGACGCCAGCAATCTCGATTAGGCCACGCTCAAGAGCCGAGTGAACGTCTTCGTCGGTTGGCTTGGCAACAAAACTTCCCTTGACAACGCGGTCGTTCAACTCAACCAGGCTTCTGTCGAGTTTTTCGTGTTCGGCAACTGTTAGGTAACCAGCGAACTGGAGAGTCTTGATGTGCGCACGCGTGCCGGCAATGTCATACGAGGCCAGACGCCAGTCGAAGTGGACTGAACGACTTAGTGCGGCCAGCGCTTCTGATGGGCCGCCGTCGAAACGACTGCCCCACAGGGCGTTTGAACCTGATGCCTGGCTAGACATGGTGCTCCTTAAATAGATCCACCGAGTGTTCGGTTGCGGATTGAGTCAATCTTATTGCGGTTGTTTTACGGGTGCTTTATCGAGCCTGCTCGGCCAACCAGGCCATGAGAGCCTTTTGCGCGTGCAGTCGGTTCTCGGCTTCATCCCAGATGACCGACTGTGGGCCGTCTAGGACCTCG
>JBDLUE010000122.1:0-3230 GCA_039805505.1 Actinomycetota bacterium | reverse complement strand
GAACAGTTCATCAAGGTTTACCCGAAGGGTGAATTCCCTTCGACGGCTGACACCATCGGCGAAAACAACGCATTGATTGGTCTTGCAATCGACGAGCACGCTGACCGCCTTATCGCAGTTTGTGCAATCGACAACCTGGTCAAGGGAACGGGTGGCGCTGCCATTCAATCGATGAACATCGCCCTCGGGCTTCCAGAATCTACCGGTCTTACTGCCATCAGTCTGGCCAAGAATGGTGCAAAGAAATGACAGTAACCGTAGCCAAGGGCTTTCTAGCCGCAGGCGTCCGCGCTGGCCTTAAGACCTCCGGCAACAAGGACCTTGCCTTGGTCGTGAACCAAGGCCCACTCAAGTCAGCTGCCGTTGTTTTCACCACCAATCGCTGTCAGGCAAACCCAATCATCTGGAGCAAGCAGGTCATCGCAGATGGCGAAGTTTCGGCAATTGTCTTGAATTCGGGTGGAGCGAACTGCTACACCGGCCCTCAGGGATTCCAGACCACCCACGCAACCGCTGAAAAGGTTGCCGAGGTTCTCGAGGTCTCTGCTGGCGACGTCCTGGTTTGTTCAACCGGTCTAATCGGCGAGCAGTTGGATCTTGCCAAGCTAACCGCTGGAGTCGAAGCGGCCGCAGCAGAGCTGTCTGGCGATGCTGGCGCCTCTGCCGCTGAGGCAATCATGACCACCGACTCCGTTTCCAAGATCGCCCACCACACCAGTGAAAACGGTTGGTCGGTTGGCGGAATGGCCAAGGGCGCAGGCATGTTGGCGCCGGGATTGGCCACGATGCTTGTGGTTGTCACCACCGACGCAGTTGCCGACAGCGCAACGCTCGACAGGACTCTGCGCGCGGCAACCCGGGTCACCTTTGACCGACTGGACTCCGATGGTTGCATGTCAACCAACGACCAGGTCACATTGATGGCCTCAGGTGCTTCGGGCATCACCCCAGACCAGGATGAGTTCCAGGCAGCGGTCATCGCCGTCTGCCATGACCTTGCACAGCAACTTCTTCGCGATGCTGAAGGTTCAAGCCACCACATCGCCATCGAGGTTGTTAGTGCGGCCTCCGAAGAGGACGCTGTCGAGGTTGGTCGTTCGGTTGCTCGTAACAACCTCTTCAAGGCCGCCATCTACGGCAATGACCCGAACTGGGGTCGCATCCTTGCCGCAGTGGGGGTGACCAAAGCGGCGTTCGACCCTTATGACATCGATGTCGAAATCAACGGCGTCAGCGTCTCGCGCAAGGGCCAACCCGATCAGTCTCGCGACCTAGTTGATCTCACTCCTCGCGCGGTTCATATCAGAATCTCGCTCAATGCAGGTTCTGCAGCCGCGACCATTTATACCAACGACCTGACTCACGAATACGTGACAGAGAACAGCGCGTACTCAAGCTAATGATTCCTTCAGAGCAGCACGAAAACGGGCTGGCGCGCATCAAGGCCGAGACTCTCATCGAGTCGTTGCCTTGGCTTCAGGCATTCCACGGCAAGGTGGTTGTCGTCAAGTTCGGCGGTAACGCGATGGTTGACGAAGACCTACAGCGAGCATTTGCTGAAGACATGGCTTACCTTCGCTGGGTTGGCATCAAACCTGTAGTGGTGCACGGCGGAGGCCCGCAGATCTCGGCCCGTCTTGCTGAGCTGGGAATCGAAAGCGAGTTTCGCGGCGGCTTCCGAGTAACCACCAGCGAGACCATCGGAATTGTTCGTGACGTTCTGCGCGACCAGATTAGTGCGCAGCTGGCTGAAATGATCAAGACCGCCGGTGCCGAACCCGTCATCATGTCGGGTGAGGATGGAAACCTCTTCCGTGCTGATAAGACCACCCTCGACTCGGATGAAGGGCCAATCGACATTGGCCTGGTTGGTGAAGTGACGCTGGTCAACCCGCGCATCGTTTTCGAAGCTCTTGACGCTGGGCGTATCCCGGTTGTTTCAACCGTCGCTCCCAGCACCGGGGGAGAGCTCCTCAACGTAAACGCCGACCTCGCCGCCGCCGCACTAGCCGTGGCGTTGGGTGCAGAAAAACTAATGGTGCTCACCGACGTGCCTGGCCTTTACAGCGACTGGCCAAACCGCGATTCATTGGTTTCGGAGATCACCGAGTCAGAGTTGGAAGAGCTCCTTCCAAAACTTGAATCAGGGATGATCCCGAAGATGCAAGCCTGCCTGAAAGCGGTTCAGGGTGGCGTTCCTCGTGCCCACGTAATCGACGGCCGCACTCCGCACAGCATCCTGCTTGAGATTTTCACCGTGTCCGGCTTTGGCACAATGGTTCTTCCCGACTAAAGATTGGACACGAAATGGTTCGCCACTTCCTAAAAGACGACGACGTCACAGCTGCTGAACAGGCTGAGATTCTTCGACGCGCCCTCGAGCTAAAGAAAGCGCCCTATTCGGTTCGTCCATTCGAAGGGCCAAAGACTGTCGCTCTGATCTTCGACAAGACTTCCACCCGAACTCGCGTCTCATTCGCGGTGGGAGTTGCAGACCTAGGTGGCGCTCCGCTAATCATCGACAGCCAAACCTCCCAGATGGGTGGCAAGGAATCTGTCGCAGACACCGCTCGCGTTCTAGGCCGTCAGGTCGCTCAGATTGTCTGGCGCACCTACGCCCACTCGGGGCTAGAAGAGATGGCTGCTAACGCGGGCGTCCCGGTGATCAACTCGCTAAGCGATGACTACCACCCGTGCCAGATTCTGGCCGACCTGCTCACCATCCTCGAGCACAAGGGCAAGTTAGCCGGCCTGAAGATTGCCTACATCGGTGACGCGGCCAACAATATGGCAAACAGCTACCTAATCGGTTGCGCTCTTGCCGGCATGAATGTTGCTGTCGCAGGCCCTGCCGGCTACCAACCTGACCACCGAATCGTGGCTCGTGCCGAACTTATCGCTGAGCAGCAGGGCGGTTCTGTCGAGGTTTTCGGAGAGCCAATCGGTGCAATCGAGCACGCCGACATCGTCGTTACCGACACCTGGATTTCGATGGGTCAGGAGGCCGAAAAGGCTAAGCGTATCGCCGACTTCGAGGGCTACACCATCGATGCTGATCTAATGAAGCGCGCCAAGCCAGACGCCATTTTCATGCACTGTCTCCCTGCCTATCGCGGATACGAGGTCAGCGCCGAGGTCCTAGACGGCCCACAGTCGGTCATCTGGGATGAAGCCGAGAACCGACTGCACGCGCAAAAGGCTCTCATGGCCTGGTTGGCCGAGCAGGCTCG
>JBDLUE010000121.1:0-3243 GCA_039805505.1 Actinomycetota bacterium | reverse complement strand
GACACCACCTGGAAGTTCCGCGAAATGATCGATTTCCGCGATGAAACTGCTGCAGAACTTGGGCTCGACCTCATCGTTCACACCAACCAGGATGGCGTTGCCGAGGGCGCATCGCCGTTCAACCTGGGCGCATCCGAATACACCCGCGTCATGAAGACACTTGGCCTTCGACAGGCCTTGGACAAGTATGGTTTCGACGCCGCCATCGGAGGCTCACGCCGAGACGAAGAACGCAGCCGCGCCAAGGAGCGAATCTTCAGCGTTCGCGAGCCTGGTCACCGCTGGGATCCTCGACAGCAGCGTCAGGAACTGTGGCGAACCTATAACCCTCGACTCGCTCCAGAACAGTCGATGCGCGTCTTCCCGATCAGCGACTGGACCGAGCTCGATGTCTGGCGCTACATCGAACTAGAGGGCATCAAAGTCAGCCCGCTTTACTTCGCAAAAGAACGCCCAATTGTCTGGCGAGGCAATCAAATGATCATGGTCGACGACGAGCGCTACCCACTAAACGAGGGTGAAACCCCCGAGATGCGACTGATTCGATTCAGAACACTGGGATGCTACCCGCTGACCGCTGGAACCGATTCGCCGGCAACCACCATCCGTGAAGTTGTTCAAGAAGTGACCGAACTAAAGCTCAGCGAGCGAGCCACGCGCCTCATCGACGGAGCCAACGAAGACTCGATGGAGAAGAAGAAGTCGGAGGGCTACTTCTAATGAACAAGCCAATCATTCGCCTGGTCACCTGCGGAAGCGTGGACGACGGCAAAAGCACACTAATCGGTCGCCTCCTGGTCGAAACCGGCAGCGTGCCTGACGACACCGTAGATTCAGCCAAGACCGTTCGACGCTCCGGATCAACTATCAAGGCTGGCGAGATCGACTTCAGTTTGCTCACGGATGGCCTAGAAGCCGAACGCGAGCAGGGAATCACCATCGACGTTGCCTATCGCTCAATGGTGCTTCAAAACGGCCGCCGCCTCATCATCGCTGATGCTCCTGGGCACGAGCAGTACACCCGCAACATGGCTGTCGCTGCGAGCCGTGCCGACATCGGACTGATTCTGCTGGATGCCACCCGCGGCATTCGCACTCAGACCCTTCGCCACCTCAACATCTGCCACATCATGGGCGTCACGCGCATCGCGATCGTGATCAACAAGCTTGATGCAATGGGTTACGACCAGGGCGTCTATGACCAGCTGGTCGCAGAGTTGTCGGCCTCGCTTGAGATACTCGGCGTGGAAGACTTCGCATTCATCCCGGTTAGCGCCCTGGCTGGCGATAACGTCTCGTTCCGCAGTGAATTTATGGGCTGGTATGACGGCCCGACGCTGCTCGAATACCTTCAGGATTGGCCTGCCGAAAAGGAGACCGTCAACGCCCCGCGCATGACAGTTCAGATGGTGAACCGTGCCGACAACTTCCGCGGCGTATCTGGAACCGTTTTTGGTGGCGAAATCAAACTCGGCGATGAAGTCATGGTTCTTCCATCCAAGAAGACAGCCAAAGTTGCCAGAATCGCCACTTTCGACGGTGACCTCGCCGTTGCCGAAGAGCAGTCTGCCGTGACCCTGGTGCTCGAACCTGACGTAGATGCGACGCGAGGCGATGCCATTGAGCTGGCCGCGGTTGCGACCGAACCGGCCAACCGCTTTGCGGCAACCATGATTTGGCTCAACGATGCCGAACTCATTCACAGCCGTTCTTATTACCTAATCTCTGGCTCAACTCAGGTGCCGGCGATTGTGACCAGCATCCGCTATGTCTTAAACATCAACAACGGCGATCACGAATCGGCACGCACCTTCAAGGCGAACGACATCGGTTTGGTCGAACTCGCCACGGATGCCCCGATTGCGCTGACCCCATATAAAGAGAACCGTTTCAAGGGAAACTTCATCCTGGTCGATCGCGTCACAATGGCGACAGTTGGTGCGGGCATGATTAGCCACGTGCTTCGCCGCAGCGGCAACATCAGCGAGCACCACTACGAGATCACCAAACAGGTTCGTTCGGAACAGAAGAACCAAACCGCAAAGGTGATTTGGTTCACCGGTCTTTCAGGTTCGGGCAAGTCAACGATTGCCAACGCCCTCGAAAAGCACCTGTTTGCACTCGGCAAGCACAGCTATGTGCTCGATGGCGACAATCTGCGACTCGGCTTAAATAAGGACCTCGGTTTCACCCGCGAAGACCGCGCCGAAAACGTGCGCCGGGTGTCAGAGGTAGCTCACGTCATGTCTGATGCCGGCTTGATCACTCTGGTCGCCTTGGTTAGCCCCTTCGCGGATGATCGAAACCAGGCTCGCGAACTCTTTGGCGAGGGTGAATTTGCCGAGGTTTGGGTCAAGACCTCGGCCGAGGTTTGTGCCGAGCGCGACCCTAAGGGCCTTTACAAGAAGGCAGCCGCTGGTCAGTTGCCAAACCTCAGCGGCGTTGGTCAGGATTACGAACCTCCGACAAACGCAGAACTGGTTCTCGATGGCACAGCTTCGATTGAAGAAAACATCGCAATCATCATGAAGGAGCTCTTTTGACCTGGCTCTGGTTCATCCTCGCGGGCAGCATCGCCCAACTAGTTGACGGCTCTCTGGGTATGGGCTTCGGTCTAACCAGCTCCACTTTATTGCTTACCCTTGGCACCTCGGCAGCGCTGGCATCGGCAGCGGTTCACATCGCCGAGGTTGGCACCACGCTGGCCTCGGGTGTCTCGCACTGGCGCCGAGACAACGTTGACAGCAAGATTCTCTGGCAGCTCGCCGTGCCCGGCGGCATCGGTGCGTTTTTGGGTGCGACCTTCCTGAGCTCAGTTGATTTGAGCGGCGGAAAATACTTCGTCTCAACGATTTTGCTGCTGCTCGGTTTCGTGCTGCTCTATCGCAACCTCTTCAAGGCCGAGGCTCAGGTCGCCGTCACCGAGATGCTCAGCCCGGTCTATCTTCGCTTTTTGGGTGGCATCGGAGGTTTCGTTGACGCTGCTGGAGGCGGCGGCTGGGGCCCGATCGTGACCCCGACCCTATTGGCAACCACGAAGACCGAACCACGCAAAGTTATCGGGACGGTAAGTGCGGCCGAGTTCATTGTTGCTGTGGCGGCGTCGGTTGGATTCCTGGCCAACCTCTATCGACTGAATGTCGACTGGGCTGTTGTCGGCGGTTTGCTGATCGGTGGCGTAATCATGGCACCGGTGGCAGCAAAGCTGGTCAGCTGGCTCCCGAAGCGCAAGCTGGGAATCGC
>JBDLUE010000120.1:0-3256 GCA_039805505.1 Actinomycetota bacterium | reverse complement strand
GGTGCGAGAGTTTCGCTTCGAATAGACATCGGCCATGGTCTTGTCTTGCACGTCGATTAGTGGCTTGCCATCGGCTCCATACTGGTGGCGAATCCAAGTGCCATCCGAGCCGAGGTGCCAGGTGGCCGCCTCATCAGACATTGCCAACTCAAAGAGAGACTTCATTTCACGGATGTGGTCTGGCTGCGAAAGGCGAACCAGAGCCTCAACGCGACGGTCAAGGTTGCGGTGCATCATGTCGGCAGAGCCGATGAACACGGCAGGGTCGCCTCCGCCGGCAAACGAGAAGATTCTTGAGTGCTCTAGGTAACGCCCGAGGATAGAACGAACCCGAATGTTTTCGCTGAGTCCCGGAACACCTGGCTTGAGCGCGCACATGCCTCGAACCAAAACATCCACGGTCACACCCGCGTTCGATGCGCGGTAAAGCGAGTCGATGATCTGCTCATCAACCAGCGAGTTCATCTTCAAGCTGATGTGCGCCGGTTTGCCCTCTGCCTTGAATGCGATTTCGCGGTCGATGCGTTCGGTCAGGCCTTCACGGACACCGTTTGGTGAAACTAGGAGAGTCTTGAAAGTTGCCTCGGGCGCATAACCGGAAAGCTGGTTGAACAGCTTGGTAAGGTCTTCTCCGACGGCCTCGCGGGAGGTCAAAATTCCATAGTCCTCGTAGTAACGAGCGGTTTTCGGGTTGTAGTTTCCGGTGCCGATGTGGCAATAGCGACGAAGCTGGTTTCCCTCTTGGCGAATCACCAATGCCAACTTGCAGTGGGTCTTCAAACCGACGATGCCGTAAACCACGTGAACGCCAGCCTGCTCGAGTTTGCGAGCCCATGCGATGTTGTTCTGCTCATCGAAACGTGCCTTGATCTCGACCAGAGCCAAAACCTGCTTCCCGGCTTCCGCGGCAGCGATCAGCGCATCCACGATTGGTGAATCGCCAGATGTGCGGTACAAGGTTTGCTTGATTGCCAAGACCTTCGGGTCGGCAGCTGCCTCCTCGACGAACGCCTGAACGCTGGTTGCAAACGACTCGTATGGGTGGTGCAGCAAAATGTCACGCTGACGCATCGCATTGAAGATGCTGATGGTGTCATCCTCAACCGGCTTTAGGAAACGGTTAGTGATTACCTGGTGGCCAGGAAAGTGCAGCTCAGGTCGCTTGATTCCGCTGATTTCAAAGAGGCCGGTAAGGTCTAGCGGCGAAGGCAGGTGATAGACGTCTTCTTCGTTGATGTCGAGCTCACGGATGAGCAGCTCGAGCACCTGAGGGTTGATGTTATTGGCAACCTCGAGGCGCACCGGTGGGCCAAAGCGTCGACGCAGCAATTCTTTCTCAAGCGCGACGAGGAGGTTCTCGCCCTCATCCTCGTCAACCTCGAGATCTTCGTTGCGGGTTACACGGAAGGTGTGGTGCTGCAGCACTTCCATGCCCGGGAAAAGCTGACCGAGGAACTCACCGATGATGTCTTCGAGTGGCACGAAACGAACATCCTGGATTCCGGTGTTCCCTGGGATGCGAACAAACCGCGGCAATAGCGGTGGAACCTTTACACGAGCGAAGTGCTCTTTGCCCGTGGTTTTATTACGAATCACAACCGCGAGGTTTAGCGACAGACCAGAGATGTATGGAAAAGGGTGAGCCGGGTCAACGGCAAGCGGGGTCAGGACCGGGAAAATCTGGTTCTGGAAGTAGTCGCCAAGTGAGATTTTCTCTGCATCTTCAAGGGCCGACCAGCGGACAACCTTGATGCCCTTTTCTTTTAGCTGAGGTTTGATGTCATCAATGAACACCTTTGCGTGGCGCTCTTGCAGGCGGTGTGCCTCTTGGCTGATCTTGGTGAGAACATCCTGGGGTGACAGGCCTGAGGCAGAGGTGATGGCCAGGCCGGTCGCGATGCGGCGCTTGAGGCCGGCGACGCGCACCATGAAGAACTCATCGAGGTTCGAGGCAAAAATAGCGAGAAAGTTGACGCGCTCGAGCAGGTAAAGGTTTGGGTCTTCTGCCATCTCCAGAACGCGCTCGTTGAAGGCAAGCCAGCTAAGCTCGCGATCCAAGAAGCGGTCGGCGGCGAAATTGTCAACCGACGCAGGTAGGTTGATGGCCATGGTTTCTTCAGAAGACATAGAAGTAATCTTGGCACGGCAAGGTTGCCGAAAGGTAAATGTTTGGCGAAGTGGCTAGTAGCCCGAGTCGCTGAATTCGTGCTCTGGCTCGGTGTTGAATCGGTAGCCAACGTTGCGAACGGTGCCAATCAGAGAGTCGAGTTCTTCTAACTTGGCTCGAAGGCGACGAATGTGAACATCTACTGTTCTGGTGCCGCCGAAGTAGTCATAACCCCAAACCTCGCTGAGCAGCTGTTCACGGGTGAAAACTCGACCCGGGTGCTGGGCTAGAAAGCGCAGAAGCTCGAACTCTTTATATGTGAGGTCAAGCGTGCGGCCACTTACCTTGGCCGAATAGCTGGCCTCGTCAATCACGACGCCAGAGGCATGAATCTTCTCTGAGTTTGTTGACGTCTCTTTGCGCGAAAGAGCTAAGCGAATTCTTGCGTCGATCTCGGCAGGCCCGGCATTCTCAAGGATGATGTCGGTCGCCTTCCACTCGCTGTTGATTGCCGCGAGACCACCTTCGGTCACGATGATGATTAGGGGAGTCGACAACCCGGTGGTGTGCAAGATTTTGGCCAGCGATTTAGCGCCGGCAAGATCGCGTCGGGCATCCAAGAAAATGAGGTCGGCTGCGGGTGCATTGACCAAGGTGGCTGGCTCAGCTGGGATTTGGCGAACGCGATGGCTCAGTAGGCCTAGAGCAGGCATGACTTGATGTTCTGCATTAGCAGCAAGAACAAGAAGTTGCGCCATTTTCTCTCCGAATCGCTTACCTAAGTCTATCCGCTTAGAAATGACAACTTGAGGCATGATTATTGGGTGAGTAAGAGTTGGATGCGAGTCGTCGCCATTTGGATCGTCGTGACGCTGCTGGCGCTCGCCGCGATTCAAAATTCACAGTATGAAGAAGCGTTCGTCTGGTTCGGTGCGATTCTCGCCGGATCAATCGCCTCGGTTTCCATCGCTCACCTTGTCAAAGCCGCTCCGGCCGGCTTCGTTCGTGAGCTCATTTATGCTGGTGGCGGAAGTTATTTGATTCTTGCCCTGGCAAGTCTTTTCGTTTTCTTGAAGGGCTAAACTTAAATCATGTTGCTAGCACTAGAAATCTTCTTCACCGGCCTTTTGGTCTTGGCTGGCCTTGCAA
>JBDLUE010000119.1:0-3257 GCA_039805505.1 Actinomycetota bacterium | reverse complement strand
CCTGACCGTCGCTCAGTTGGTAAACACCGCTTGGGCTTCGGCTTCGAGCTACCGTGACTCAGACAAGCGCGGTGGAGCCAACGGTGCCCGCATTCGCCTAGAGCCACAGCGCAACTGGGAGGCCAACAACCCGGTCGAACTAGCCAAGGTGCTTACCGCGCTGGAGGCCATCCAAGCTGAATTCAACAACTCTGGCTCTGCAAAGATCTCGCTAGCCGACCTAATCGTGTTTGCCGGTGGCGTTGCTGTTGAAAAGGCGGCCGCGAACGCTGGTGTGCAGGCATCCGTGCCATTCGTCGGTGGTCGAACCGATGCAACTCAGGAGCAGACCGACGTCGAGTCATTCGGGCACCTGAAGCCAATGGCCGACGGTTTCCGCAACTATGTCAGCAAGGGCCACGGCCCGATTGCCGACCAGTTGCTCGTTGACCGTGCAAGCCAGCTTGCGTTGACCCCACCAGAGCTAACCGTTCTAATCGGTGGTCTTCGCGTCTTGGGTGCAAACACCGGCGGCTCAAAGGTTGGCGTCTTCACCGATAAGTCAGAGCAGTTGACCAACGATTTCTTCGTCAACGTCCTCGACCTAGACAACACCTGGCACGCGCAGTCTCCGGAGGGCTCGCTGTTCGATGCGCGCGACCGCAAGACCGGCGCGGTGAAGTTCACCGGAAGCCGAGTCGACCTAGTGTTCGGTTCGAACTCGGTGCTTCGCGCACTGGCCGAGGTTTACGCGTCAGCTGACGCAGCCGAGAAGTTTGTTCACGACTTTATTGCCGCCTGGCACAAGGTCATGATGCTAGACCGTTTCGACGTCTAGTAACAGTCTTAGACTGGTGAAATGACTCCTAAAAAGCTCTTTCGCCTGTTCGCGCTCGCCGAAGCCGTCACCTGGACTCTGCTGATCGGTGGTTTGATTCTTCGAGCCACCGTTGGCGTGCCATCAATGGCTTTCGCCATCGTCGGTGGCCTGCACGGAGCGGTCTTTTTGGCATACGGCGTGATTGCGTCACTAACCGGCGTGAACCAGCGCTGGGGCCTGGGCCGAACCGTTCTGGCTGTGGCATTGGCGATTGTTCCTTACGCAACCATCCCGTTTGAGCTGGCTGTCCAGCGCAGTGGAAAACTCGAGGGTGACTGGCGACGCGAACACTCTGGCGATGCGCGAGATGACCACTGGTTCGATCGTCTTTACCGCTGGTTCATCATTCGCCCGGCCCTGCTGACTATTGTGATGTTTGCGGTCGTGACCGTGATCTTCGCTGTTTTGCTCATGGCTGGCCCTCCAGGTGGCTGGCCGACTAACGACTAATGACTGAACTGCAGATCGCTTACCCGGATGACCTTCCGGTAAGTCAGCGCAGGGATGAGATTCTCGAGGCTATTCGCGACCACCAAGTTGTGATCATCGCCGGTGCCACTGGTTCGGGTAAAACCACCCAGCTTCCGAAAATGTGTCTTGAGCTCGGTCGCACCAGCATCGCCCACACTCAACCGCGACGAATCGCGGCCCGTGCCGTTGCCGAGCGCATCAGCGAAGAACTGAAGGTCGAGCTCGGTGGCCTGGTTGGTTATCAGGTGCGATTCACCGACAAGGTGAGTGCCGAAACCAAGGTCAAAGTGATGACCGACGGAATTCTTCTAAACGCGATGCAGCGCCACCGAAATCTAGAGCAATACGACACCATCATCATCGATGAAGCGCACGAGCGCAGCCTGAATATCGACTTTTTGCTCGGCTATCTAAAGCAGCTTTTGCCTAAGCGCCCAGATCTCAAAGTTATTGTCACCTCGGCAACAATCGACCCAGAGTCGTTCAGCCGCCACTTCAACGACGCCCCGATCATCGAAGTTTCCGGCCGCACCTTTCCGATCGAAGTTCGCTATCGCCCAACCGAGCGCGAGGCGCACGACGACACCGACCCGGATGAAGAAACCACTGCCTCCGACTACATCGATGGCATTATCAAGGCGCTCAAGGAACTAGAAAAAGAGGCCGAGGGCGACACCCTGGTCTTCCTGTCCGGTGAGTCAGAAATTCGGGATGCGCAAGAGGCCATCCTCGGCAACATCACTAGCGGTGCGCTGAACAAAAACACCGAAGTCCTGCCGCTCTATGGTCGCCTCAGCGCCGCCGAGCAGCACCTGGTCTTCCAGCCGAGCAAAATCGCGGGTTTGCGCAGGCGCATCATCCTGGCCACCAACGTCGCCGAGACCAGCCTCACGATTCCAAACATCAAGTATGTGATTGACGCCGGCACCGCCCGAATCTCGCGCTACAGCCCGAAAGCCAAGGTTCAGCGATTGCCGATCGAGGCGATTTCGCAGGCCAGCGCCAACCAGCGTGCCGGTCGAACCGGTCGAACCAGCCCCGGAATTGTGATTCGCCTGTATGGCGAGGATGACTACGAATCTCGTCCCGAGTTCACCGACCCTGAGATCCTCCGAACCAACCTGGCCTCTGTGATTTTGCAGGCAGCCAACCTCGGCCTCGGTGACATCACGCAGTTTCCGTTCATCCAGCCGCCGGACCAGCGCGGCGTCAAGGACGGCCTCGGATTGCTCGCCGAACTTGGCGCGATCGAGGATGCCAAGGGTAAGAGTGTTCGCCTAACCCCGGTCGGCAAGAACTTGGCTCGATTGCCGATTGAACCGCGCTTCGCCCGAATGCTGCTCGAAGCCAAGAATCAAAACCTAGTTCGTGAAGTGCTGATTATTGTCGCCGGCTTGACCATTCAAGACCCTCGTGAGAGACCACTCGCGAAGCGCCCACAGGCTGACCAAATGCACATGCGTTTTGCTGACCCGACCAGCGACTTCTTGAGCCTGTTGAACCTTTGGAACTATCTCGAAGAGCAGCAGCAGAAGCTGTCTTCCTCGGCTTTCCGTCGTCTCTGCAAGAGTGAGTTCCTGAACTACCTTCGCGTTCGCGAATGGCAAGACCTGATGCGCCAGTTGCGTTCGGTGGCTAAGCCGCTGGGCATCATCCCAGGTGAAGCAAAGGTAGACCCTGATGGCATTCACAAGTGTCTGCTTTCGGGCATGCTGAGCCAGATAGGTCTTCGGCAACTGAGCGAGAAGAAGGGTGCCGACCTCGCCAAGAACGGCAAGCCGGCTGTGAATAAAGGCCCGGGTGAATACCTCGGCTCGAACGGCAAGAAGTTCGTTATTTTCCCTGGCTCAACCATGGCCAAGAAGCCAACCGCGGCGATCATGACCGCCGAACTAGTTGAAACCAGCCGCCTATTTGCCAGGATGAA
>JBDLUE010000118.1:0-3273 GCA_039805505.1 Actinomycetota bacterium | reverse complement strand
CCGACCCAGGAACCGGTCTTATAGAACTCGGCTGGTGGACGATAGAGAGTGTTGGCATAGACGAGAGAACCGCCGCCGACGCCCGCGCCAGACATAACCAGAACGTTCTTCAAAAAGTCGATGCGCTGAATACCGAGCATGCCAAGGCGCGGGAAAAACAAGAAACGCTTGAGATCGAAAGAGCTCTTGGCGAAGTCTTTATCTTCAAATCGCGCGCCAGCCTCGATAACTACGACGCGATATCCCTTTTGGGTTAGGCGCAGAGCAGCAACCGACCCGCCAAAACCAGACCCGATGATTGCGACATCGAAGTCAAAGTCTTGACGGCCGGTTGTTGTCATTATGGGTGACGAAGTGGGCTAGCTGGTAGGCGCTCTTGCGCAACCCAACGCTGGTTGTAACCAGTCGAAGATGCCATCAGGTCAAGGAATGGCTGTGGGTCAAAGACCTATGGGCCAACGACACCGGCACCCTTCCACTCGCCGCGAGCCATAAGCTCAAGAGCGATTAGCGGGTTGAAAGCGGTCTGAGCAACCACACACTGAGCTTCGATTTCGGCCATCGTCTGGGCGTTGTCAGCAACGTGATAAATGTAGGTGGCGCGATCCTTGCCATCCTTGTCCTTGCCGGTCACGAGAACACCGGCACAGGTCTTGCCGGTCATTTTCGGGCCGATGTGGGCTGGGTCTGGCAGAACGGCAGCAACCATGTCGCGAGGTGAAACGTCAACCGGACCCTGGTTCGAGCGAACGCGGGTTGGGCGGGTGGCGTCTAGACCAAGCTTGTGCAGGGTCTTGAGCACGCCAATAAACTCGCTGCCCAAGCCATACTTGAAGGTCACACGGTTGGCGTTGAGGTGACGCGGAAGCATGGTGACTTCTTCGTGCTCGACGTTCACGCACTCGACCGAGCCGATGCCCTCAGGGAACTCGAAGATCTCTGGCTCGCTGAATGGTTCGGTAGTGAACCAACCGCGGTTGCGCTCGTAAATCACCGGTGGGTTTAGGCACTCTTCGATGGTGGTCCAGATCGAGAATGATGGGGCGAAAATCTCGTTGCCCTCGTCATCGAACACGGCGAGGCTGCCGCCATCCTTTACGCTGATTTCGTCGATCTCGCTGAATAGGTTGTCGGCTGCGTAACGAGCGAAGACGTTCGACATGCCAGGCTCGACGCCCATGCCAACCAGCGCCAACTTGCCAGCGCGCTCCCACTGCTCACTGACCGCATACTGTGAGTCACCAAGCTTGATTCCCGGCTTGTGGAATGGGTCGGTTTCGTGAGCTTCAGAGAGGCTCATGGCCATGTCAACGTAGTTTGCACCAGCGGTGAATGCGCCCGAGAACACGGTCGGCACGAACTTTGGCTCGACGGCGTTCAAAACGTGGGTGATGTTGTGGTTCTTGGCCAGTTCAGCGACGTTAGCGGCGTTGCTTGCGTCGATCTTGGCGGCTAGGAACTTGGATGCCTTGTCGGCACCATACTTGTTGCGCACCCATTCGATGCTCTTCTCGGCACGGCTGAAGTCGTAGTCAGCGACCACGATGATGTCGTAAAAGTCACGGGATGCAGCAATTTTGACGATAGCGTCACCGACGCCACCGGCGCCAACCAAAAGAATTCTCATTCCTCCAGCCTAGCGATTTTAGCGTCGAGTGAGGTCAGCTTTCGGGTCGTTTACCCAGTCGATTACGCCCTGCCAAGCTCCGAACCCGTCGTCGAGCGAAAGGTGCCCTGCTCCCTCGAGAATTACCGGAGTCAGACCGAGAGGCTCGCCGAAAGTTGCGTGGATTCCTCGTGGTGTCCACTTATCTTTTTCACTCGCGAGCACCGTGAGGCTCGCGGTGCTTGCGCGCGTCGCTTTGGCGACAGCGGGGTCATTCAGATCCACATTCAGACCCTCTACTTCACCGAGCACGAATGGGTCCGCAGGTGCGACCAGCAGCACGCGGTCCACCGGCTTTGCTATGAGACCGGTCGATGCACCTTGAATCCAGTTGATGCAGCCCAGCGAGTGACCGATGACCACGGTCTCGCCAGACTCAATTTCGGCAAGGATGTCCAGCTCGGCAGCAAGCAGCTCTTGCCATTCCTCTAGTTTTGGTTGGTCAGGGCTTGGAAACTGAGGGTAGGCGACGATGTGGCCCTGTTTGCGAAGTTCGTTGGCCAAATGACGCTGCCAGTGGCCCGGCTGCCGACGATTGGTCCATCCGTGCAGAATCAAAACTTTTGCCATGTGTTCAGCCTAGGCAGTTGCCGGCAACCGGGCCTAAATTTAACGCTTTGTTGCGGTTCCGCGACGACGGCGAATGTATGGAAGGGCTACTAGCCAACCCAAGACGGCCAAGACAGCGATTCCGCCGCCCCATTGAAAGGCGGTCTCAACTCGGGCGTCCTTTGGCGGAACCGAGTCGACGTCGTTGGTCGAAGTCGGGTTTCCATCCTGGCCGTTTTCGCTGCCGTCGCCATCGATATCTGGATCTAGGCCATTGTCGATGCCGTCGCCATCGATATCTGGGTCTTCGTTGTTGATGACTCCGTCGCCATCGATATCTGGGCTTGGGCCCTGAACAACAACTACGGTCGAAGGCGACCGTTCAGACGCAATCACTGACATCGCGCCTACGAATAGCGAGAGCAGCATGCTCAGGATGATGACGATGGCGCCAATTTTGACCAGTTTGTTGCGGTTCATCGGCCTAGATTACCCCAGCAACCTTCATGGTGAGCAGAAGCATGACGATTCCGCCGATGCGATAGACCCACACGAAGCGTGGCTGACGAATCCAGCGCACTTCATCCTCGTCACCTTCGCGACCGATGAGACCAAGAATGCTCAGAATCAGCATCGGAATAGGAAGAAGCGCGAATGACCAAAGAGCCATGTCTGGGCTGCCATCGAACCAACTCGACACAATGCTCGTGGTGACAGAAGCCACCAACAGCGTGAAAGCCAGGCCTGGGATGCCCTGCGGCATAATGCGCCAAACCCACTTTGAGTTCGGGAACTTGTCTTGCCACCATCCGAGCATGGTTGGGAGAACGAATAAGGCACTACCAAACCAGACGCGCCAGTCGTTGCCCATCAGTGCAGCGGTGACGAAGATGAAGACAGTTAGGCGGAAACCGAGTGACAACCAGCGCTGGAAGCCTGGTGCGGCTGGCACGTGAGTCGGGTGAAGCATGTCAAGGCGCTGCGGGAACTCGCGAGCCACCAACTCTTCACCGACTACACGGAACACGATTGCAGCTGCAACAGCGAGCGCGAAGTCA
>JBDLUE010000117.1:0-3324 GCA_039805505.1 Actinomycetota bacterium | reverse complement strand
AGGTTGAGAGGTTCGCCAAAACCGGTGTCTGCGTCAACCAGAGCCGGCAGGTCGGTCATCCTTGCGATTTGCTGCGATCGACCGGCCACCTCGGTGAGTGTGGTCAGGCCTATGTCTGGCAAGCCTAGATCAGCAGCTAGAACAGCGCCCGAGATGTAGACCCCATCGAAGCCTTTGTCTTGAATCAACTTTGCCGAGAGCGGGTTGAAGGCGCCCGGGAACTGCATGAGCTCTCCGGAGGCTAGCCGCTCTCGGAAAATGCGGCGTTTCTCGTACGGGGTAGTTTTTGCGTAGAGCACTAGAAGAGACCTGCCGGGTTCTTCACAGATGCCATGACTCCAGGCTTGGCGACGATGGTTAGGCCACCGATTTCGGCAGCGGTTAGCTCAGGAAGTCGCTGAACTAGATCGAGGAAACGGTTAATCTCGGCTTCGTCAAGAACCGGCGCAGCCAAAGCGCGGAACTTCTGGATGTACTGTTCACGAGCGAAAGGACGAGCGCCGAGCGGGTGAGCATCGGCAACTGCGATCTCGTCAATAATCTTGCGACCATCCTTGAGGGTTACTTCAACGCGGCCACCGAACGCCTTTTCGGCCGGGTCGATTGAGTGGTAGCGGCGAGTCCATTCCTTGTCTTCCAAGGTTGTTGTCTTGTGCCATAGTTCGACGGTGTCTGGTCGAGAAGCGCGGTCTGGTGCGTAGCTGTCCTCGTGGTGCCAGCGACCATCCTGGAGCGCGACGGTGAAGATGTAAGGAATCGAGTGGTCGAGTGTCTCACGGCTCGCGGTCGGGTCATACTTCTGAGGGTCGTTCGCACCAGAACCGATTACGTAGTGGGTGTGGTGCGAGGTGTGAATCACGATTGATTCGACATTCGCAGGGTCAGTGATTTCAGGGTGTTCGGCATTCAACTTGCGACCAAGGTCGATCAAAGCCTGGGCCTGATACTCGGCCGAGTGTTCCTTGGTGTAGGTGTCAAGAATGCCTCGCTTGGCCTCCCCTGCTTCAGGAAGTGGAACCTGGTAGTTTGCGGTTGGCCCATCTAGCATCCACGCGATTACGCCATCCTCGCCTTCATAGATTGGGGTCGGGCTGGTCTCGCCGCGCATCGCACGGTCAACCGCCTCAACTGCCATCTTGCCTGCGAATGCTGGGGCGTGCGCTTTCCAACTAGAGATTTCACCCTTGCGCGATTGACGAGTTGCCGTCGTGACGTGCAGAGCCTGGCTGACCGCCTGATAAATGGTCTCTGTGGAAAGACCCAACATCGTTCCAATTCCGGCCGCTGCAGATGGCCCGAGGTGCGCCACGTGGTCAATCTTGTGTTTGTGCAAGCAGATTGCCTTCACCAGATCAACTTGAATCTCATAGCCGGTTGCGATGCCTCGGATGAGTGATTTGCCGTCAACACCGACGTGCTGGGCCACCGCAAGAATTGGCGGAATGTTGTCTCCAGGGTGCGAATAATCAGCAGCCAAGAAGGTGTCGTGGTAGTCGAGCTCGCGAACGGCAACTCCGTTGGCCCAAGCCGCCCACTCAGGGGAAACGCGCAGTTCGGCAGCTTCACCGAAGACATTGGCACCCGCACCATTATTTGACTTCGGGTGCGAGAGAGCCTGCGAGCGAGCGGCAACCACTGGCCGACGAGTTAGTGATGCCGCAGCGACCGAAGCGTTGTCGATGATTCGGTTGATTACCATCTCGGTCACCTCGGGAAGCACATCGACCGGATCGGTCGCAACTGAGGCAATCTTCCAGGCGAGCTGATTCTCTCGGGCTAGAGGTTCTTCGCTCTTATAAACGCGTACTTCGTGCAGCTTCATTGCGGCTCTTCTTTCTGTTTCGGATTATCAGGCGACTCGATCAACGGCAAGGGTGCGAACCGTATCGAGGCTATTTCTGAGGCTTTGTTGCAGGTGGACGTGGGTTGCGCTGGCAGCAAGTTCGGCATCGCGATTGACGATTGCCTCGACGATGACCAGAGTTTCGACGGCTGCAGCGCGAAGACGATCTACGTTTTGCCGAGAGAGTCTGCGAATTCGAGCGAGGTGCAGGTGCAGACCTTTGAGAGCGCTCACCAGATAGGCGCTGGCGATTGAGTCCTCTATGGCTCTGTCGAGTCGCTCGTTGAGTTGGTAATAAGCTCGGATGCCTTCGGCCCCACTGCTGATCAGTTTGTCGGACTCTCGCAACTCGGCGGCTATTTGAGCAAAGATTTGCGGGTTGCCACGTTGGGCCGCGAGTCGAGCAGCCTGCTGTTCAAGCGGCTGGCGGAGTTCATAGAGCTCGACGATGTCATCGATGGATACAGCGGTGACAATCAGACCTCGACCCGCGAGTGGCTCGACCAGTCCATCCTTGCGAAGGTGAGAAAGCGCTTCTCGAAGCGGCGTGCGGCTGACTCCAAGACGGGCTGCCTGCTCAACTTCAGCCAACACGGCGCCAGGAGGTAGCGAGCCCTCGACTATCTCGTCGAGCAGCGTTTGGTAAGCCTTATCGCTGGCTCTCATGGCACCTCCTAACTGGATCTTTTCACGGCTATTGTATGCAGAGTAACCGATTTATTATCAATTTTCGGTAACAAATCGATAATTTTGCCTTTCTTTGTATACATTAGTGCGTAGGACTCAATGAGGAGATCGCCCATGTCAGGTAGTTATCGCGAGGCATACGCCGCCAGCACACAGGACCCTAATGCCTTTTGGCTGGCCGCCGCCGAAGCGATTGACTGGATAAAGAAGCCAACCAAGGCCTTGGATGAGCGCACTGCCCCGGTCTACCGCTGGTACCCAGACGCCGAACTAAACACCTGTTACAACGCAATCGACCGCCACGTCCTTGCCGGCCGCGGTGACCAAACAGCCATCATCTACGACTCCGCGATGACTGGAACTAAAAAGTTTTATACCTACAACGAACTGCTTGAAAAGGTTTCCCTCTTTGCCGGTGCACTCGCCAAGCAAGGCGTAACAAAGGGTGACCGGGTTCTCATCTACATGCCGATGATTCCTGAAGCCATCTATGCAATGCTTGCCTGCGCGCGCCTCGGAGCAATTCACTCGGTGGTCTTTGGCGGTTTTGCAGCCAACGAGTTAGCGGTGCGCATCGACGATGCCACTCCGAAGGTGATTGTCACTTCCTCTGGCGGCTTCGAACCAGGCCGCCATGTCGAATACTTACCAATCATCGAAAAGGCCCTAGCGATGTCCAAGGGTTCGGTAGAGACCGTTATCGTTCACGAACGCGCCGCAGTGCCGGGGTCGGTCAAGGATTTCGACGAGAAGACCGAGGTTCACTGGCTGAGCTGGAAAGAAGCGATTGCCGG
>JBDLUE010000116.1:0-3374 GCA_039805505.1 Actinomycetota bacterium | reverse complement strand
TTCAAGCCTCGTATGGACCGCGAACTGCTAAACACCTATGGCAAGGGCATAATCGCGACCACCGGTTGTGTCTCGGGTGAAGTCCAAACTCGACTGCGCCTAGGCCAGTATGAAGAGGCGCGCAAGGCTGCCGCCGAATTTCAGGACATCTTCGGCAAGGAAAATTTTTTCGCCGAGATTATGGATCACGGCCTAGACATCGAGCGCCGCACGATGAGCGACCTGCTTCGCCTCGCCAAAGATCTAGACATGCCACTTTTGGCCACCAACGACTTGCACTACACGCACGCGGGGGATGCGGACGCACACGAAGCGTTGCTTTGCGTTCAGTCGGGCTCAACCCTGATGGACCCAAATCGCTTCAAGTTTGATGCCCAGGAGTTCTACCTGAAGTCGGCTAAGCAGATGCGTGAGCTGTTTGCAGATTACCCAGAGGCCTGCGACAATACCCTCTTGATTGCCGAGCGCTGCAACGTTGAGTTCGTCGAACGTGAACTCATGCCTCGATTCCCTGTCCCTGAGGGGCACACCGAGGCAAGCTGGTTTGAGCAGGAAGTCGCGGCCGGCATGGATCGCCGCTACAAGGGGCAGATCCCAGAGGCTCAAGCGAAGCAGGTCTCATATGAGGTAGAAGTCATCAAGCAGATGGGCTTCCCGGGTTACTTCCTCGTGGTCGCCGACTTTATCGCTTGGGCGCGCGCGCAGGGCATCCGAGTTGGGCCTGGCCGTGGTTCTGCTGCCGGTTCGATCGTTGCCTACGCGCTCGGAATCACCGAACTAGACCCGGTGAAGCACGGGCTGATCTTTGAGCGTTTCTTGAACCCAGAACGTGTTTCGATGCCCGACATCGATGTCGACTTTGACGACCGTCGCCGCGGCGAAGTTATTCGCTACGTTTCCGACAAGTATGGCGACGACCGTGTGGCCCAGATTGTGACCTTCGGAACCATCAAGGCAAAACAGGCGCTCAAGGACGCCGGTCGCGTCTTGGCAATGCCTTATTCGGTCGGCGAGAAGCTCACCAAGGCCATGCCACCGATGGTTCTAGGCCGCGATATTTCACTCAACGACCTAATCGAGAAGACCTCTGAGCGATACAAGGAAGCTCAGGACTTCCGAGACCTCATCGAGGGTGACGACGACTCTGCAAAGGTCTTCGAATTGGCGCAGGGCCTAGAGAACCTGAAGCGCCAGTGGGGCGTTCACGCTGCTGGTGTCATCATGTCGGCCGAACCTTTGATTGACGTCATTCCGATCATGAAGCGCGAGGATGACGGCGCGATCATCACCCAGTTTGACCAGCCTCCATGTGAAAAACTCGGCCTCTTGAAGATGGACTTCTTGGGTCTTCGCAACCTAACGGTTCTGGACGATACCCTGGCCAACATCAAGTCGAACCGCGGTGAGACTGTCATCCTCGAGGATTTGGATCTTGATTCCGACCCGGCGACCTTCGAGTTGCTATCGCGCGGTGACACCCTTGGTGTTTTCCAGCTCGATGGAACAGCGATGCGCTCTTTGCTTCGCTTGCTAAAGCCGAGCCTCTTCGAGCACATCTCCGCGGTAATTGCGCTTTATCGCCCGGGCCCGATGGGTATGAACTCGCACACCAACTATGCGTTGAGAAAGAACGGTCAGCAGGAGGTGGATTCGGTTCACCCGGAGCTATCTGATTCCCTGTCAGAAGTTTTGGACCCGACCTACGGCCTGATTGTGTATCAGGAGCAGGTAATGGCGGCCGCGCAAAAGGCCGCAGGCTTCACACTTGGTAAGGCCGACCTGTTGCGTCGAGCAATGGGAAAAAAGAACAAGGAAGAGCTAGACAAGCAGTACGAAGGCTTCTCTGATGGAATGAAGGCCAATGGCTACTCGGAAGAGGCCATCAAGGCTCTCTGGGACACTCTTTTGCCGTTTGCCGACTACGCATTCAACCGCGCCCACTCGGCTGCCTACGGCGTCCTTTCATACTGGACCGCCTATCTCAAGGCAAACTACCCGGCCGAATACATGGCCGCACTGCTAACTTCGGTCGGTGACTCCAAGGACAAACTCGGTCTCTATCTGAGCGAGTGTCGTCGCATGGGCATCAATGTGTTAGCCCCGGACGTAAACGAGTCAATCGCGGCTTTCTCTGCGGTTGGCAAAGACATTCGATTCGGCTTAGGTGCAGTGCGCAACGTCGGCCTAAACGTCGTCGACGGCATCGCCACCGCCCGAGCAGACAAGGGCCGTTTCACGACCTTCCACGACTTCCTGCGCAAGGTGCCAGCAGTCGTTTGCAGCAAGCGAGTCATCGAGTCACTTATTAAGGCCGGAGCTTTTGACACTCTCGGAAACACTCGTCGCGCATTGGCCGAAATCCATGAAGAAGCAGTGGATGCCCAAGCCTCGCTGAAGAAGAACGAGGCAGTGGGCCAGGTTGACCTGTTCGGTTCACTGTTTGATTCAGACCCGGCGGTTGAAGACAGCTTTGGCGGGAGCGTTCCAGACCGCCCTGAGTGGGCCAAGAAAGAAAAGTTGGCCTACGAGCGCGACATGCTCGGTTTGTATGTCAGCGACCACCCGCTGGCCGGGCGTGAAGCTCAGATTGCACGTCACAGCCAGATGTCGATCACTGACCTACACGCGAGTGAAACGGTTGCCGATGGCGAGACAGTAACGATTGCCGGCCTGGTTACCTCGGTGCAACACCGGGTTGCTCGCGCCTCGGGAAACCCATACGGTGCGGTCACAGTCGAAGACTTCGAAGGTGAACTCAACGTCATGCTGATGGGCAAGACCTATCAGGAGTTTGGCCGAAACCTCGAGGCCGACCAGATCGTTGTGGTTCGAGGTCGCGTCAGTCAGCGCGACGACGGTAAGAGCATCAACGCCTATTCCATCGAGATGATCGAAGGCGGAGGAGATGGACCTTCAGGGCCACTGGTCTTGAAGCTCCAGGAATCTGATGCCACCCGAGAGGTCCTCGAAGACCTCGATCGCATTTTGAGAACAAACTCGGGCACGGATGAAGTTCAGGTTCGCCTGGTCAGTTCTGATCAAGAACGAATGTTCAAGCTTCAACCCACGGTTCGAATCAGCAGCGAGCTGATCGGTGAACTCAAGGTCTTGCTCGGCGCTTCCTGCCTCAGCGCTTAGAGTTTTTCGCCAGGCTTCATGTAGCTGCGCTGATAGTAGAGGAGCGCCTCATCCTCGGTGCCCTCTAGGCCTTCGACGATGTCGACGATAACCACCGCATTATTTTCGATGCTGTGAATTTGACGAACCTTGCCAATCAGAATCGAGGTTGCTGCCGGAAACACCGGCATTCCGTATGGCCCAACGTGCCAGTCGTCATTCACAAAACGCTGGGTGTGGTCGGCTGCCATCTTCTG
>JBDLUE010000115.1:0-3418 GCA_039805505.1 Actinomycetota bacterium | reverse complement strand
CAACGGCAAAGCCTTGGATGGATTCTCGCCCGGCGTGCCTGATTACGGCTTCACTCTCGAGGCAATGCTGCAGCGCAAGGCCGCCGGCCAAAAGCTGTCGGACAAGCTGTTCACTCCTGCAAAGGCAGTTTTGGCTGACAGCACCTCTATTAGCAGGTCAATTGTGGCGACCTACGCCTATGGCTCTGACAAGAAAATCAAGCCCGGGGTTGCCGGCAAGTTTTTGTTCACCAGCGTTGCCATCGGAGCCCCGAACGCTCCCCTTCGAAATGCTGTGGTCGCAGACCTCAAGAAGGCAATCTCAGCCAATGGATCAATTGCCGTCAGTGCAGGAAACACCTTCGACTATGCCTGGGCGATTCTAGGGCTGGCGACCAACAACCAAACCAAGCTGGCCAACACGGTTGCAATGAGCTTGGTGAGCCTGCAACGCCCGGATGGCGGTTTCGGCATGGACCAGACCGGCGACACTATGAAGAGTTCTGCTGATGCGACCGGCATTGCGCTTCAGGCTCTGTCGCTGGCAAAACGCACTGCATCCAAGAGCCAGTTCGCGATTCAGCAAAATTCGATCATCGCGGCTTCGAAATATCTTCGAGCCACTCAGGTGACCGGAAATCACTGGGATGCGTGGGGCGATGTTGATGTCAACGGCACCGCCTACGCCGCGATGGGCCTAAAGGCCGCCGGGGCGAACATCACTTCGATTCAAGGATGGCTAAAGACCCGAGTTGCTCCGACCGGCGGTTTGACCACTCCTTGGTCGAGCGGTCAAGGCGACGTGTTTGCCACCGCTCAGGGCTATGTTCCACTCATTGGCTTGAGCTACCTGAACCTCATCCCAGTAAAGAAGTAGTCGTGCGTCTCAACCTCAGGGTTGCCCTCTTTCTGCTGATTGGTTTGGTGGCGATCGGTGGAGTCTGGTCTGGTTCGCAATCTTCGAGCTCAACTGACGACAAGTCGGCAACCGTAGTGATCGACTTTGGCGCGGACTCTGGTCGTGAGCCAAAAGTCATCGAACTGACTGGCGTGCCGGTTGAGGAAACGGGGTGGGACCTATTGGTGCGCGCCGAAGTTGGCGTTCAGGGCACCGCGCAGTACCCCACCGGTTTCGTTTGTCGCTTGGATGGTTGGCCGACCGTCGAGGCCGAGACCTGCGATGAAACGCCAGCATATTCAGATGGACACTGGGCTTATTACGTGACCTCGCCAGAAATCTCCAAAGGCTGGCTCCTAAGCGGGCAAGGCGCTGCGAGTCACGTCGTTGACTGCGGTGGCTTCGAAGGGTGGAAGTGGGTCGGGCCGCGTGAAGAAGCGACTCCTCCAAGTGTCTCCCCCGAACTGCGCGAGTGCGGCCCTTGAGGAATTTCAAAGCGAGCGCTTTTCACCCATACACGTGGTGGGCATTTGGTCTAGGCCTTGCGATAAGTGCGGCAGCCACGTCCGAAATCATTGGGCTGCTCGGCATTATTGCACTGGCAGTCACGGTCACGCTTTTGGCCCGCGAGGCCAGTCCTTGGTCGCGCTCGCTGAGTTTTTATCTGACCATGGCAGCCGCGGTTGTCGTGATTCGGGTGTTGTTCCGAATCATCTTCAACTTCGATTCGCAGTCGAATATCGCATTCACTCTGCCGGCTCTCACGATTTCTTTGGGCGAGCTCGGCAACACCCAGCTGTTTGGTCGGGTCAGCTGGGATGCCCTGTTCGGCGCACTTCGAGACGGCTTGCGAATGGCAGCCATCCTGGTGAGCGTGGGGCTAGCCAACACTTTGGCTAACCCCCGGCAGCTTTTGAAGAACACGCCGGGTGCGCTTTATGAAGTGGCGAGCGCCTGGGTCATTGCAATCAACATGGCTCCCCAGCTCATCGACAGTGCAAAGCGAGTGAAGCGAGCAAGCGGCCTGCGCGGTCGAAACAAAAGGCACAATCTCTTGGGAAGCATGCTGATCCCCGTTTTAGAAGACACGATCGAAAGATCTCTGGCCTTGGCAGCATCGATGTCTGCCCGCGGTTTCGGGCGGCAGGGGCAGTTGAGAAATCGACAGCTACTTGCCCTCCGACTGGCTTCTTTTGTCGGGGTAACCTGTCTAACGGTCGGCGCTTACCTCTTACTAACCTCACCGAGCCCATGGATGGCAGCAGTCTTGCTTGCAGTTGGAATCCTTGGCGTTGGAGCGACCAGCCGAGTTGCGGCCTTGCGACAAATTCGCACTCGCTATCAACCGACGTCGTGGGCTGTGAGAGACGCGCTTTTGGTCGCCACCGCAGTTGCTATTGTCTGCTTCGCGTTGAGCGGAGCGATCTGATGTTGCGCTTGAGAAACCTCACATTCACCTATAAACATCTCGACTCGCCTGCGCTAAGAAACGTGAACCTCGTTCTTGACCCGGGCATGTTTGTTCTGCTGCAGGGTGCGACCGGAAGCGGTAAGTCCACTCTCCTGAAAGCCATCAATGGCTTAGTTCCACATTTCACCGGCGGCCGATTCAGTGGTTCTGTGGAGATTGGCGGTCGGGACGTAACCGGCCTTCAACCGCATGACCTGGCCGAATTGGTCGCATACGTAAATCAACAACCCGAATCTGCATTCGCCACCGACACCGTTGAGGAAGAGTTAGCGTTTAGCCTCGAGCAGCTTGGATGGGCCCCTGAGGCGATGAGCCTGCGCGTTCGAGAACTGTCCGACAAGTTCGGCTTGCAGCCATTTATGAAGGCACCTCTCGCTGAACTATCCGGGGGCCAACAGCAACGAGTAGCAATCGCATCGGCCTTGGCAGCCGGGCAAAAACTCCTGCTGCTCGACGAACCGACATCTGCCCTGGATGCTGAGACTGCTGAGTCGCTGATTCGCCTGCTAAGTGAGTTGGCAAAACGCGACGGAATAACTGTTCTGATTGCCGAACATCGATTTGAACGCGTGCTTCCGTTTTCAGACCTCGTTTTAGTTGCCGAAAACGACGGTTCGGTTTCAATCGGGACCGCACTGCCCGAGCGCACTCTGGAGCCTCGGACTTCGGTGGCTACCTCGAGTGAATTGGCGCTGACCTGCCAAGGGCTCGGGAAGTCCTACTCCACCGGATTCGAACTTCAATCTCTAAACCTTGAATTGCGAACGAATCAAATCACGGGTGTGCTGGGCGAAAACGGCAGCGGAAAGTCGACCCTGCTCTGGGCTGTGCTGGAAGATGCTTGGCGACAGGGTGCAGACGTGGCGATGGTCCCCCAGAATGCCCAAGACCTTCTTTTCTTGAGCACCGCTTCAGAGGAACTTGCCGACGCAAACGAGCGACTCCTGCCGGGAGCCAAGCGAGCATCTAGTTATCTCGAAGAACTTGTCGGTCGGATAGACCCGCTCAAGCATCCGAGAGATCTATCGGCGGGCCAACAGCTGGCACTCGTGTTGGCGATTCAACTCTCG
>JBDLUE010000114.1:0-3828 GCA_039805505.1 Actinomycetota bacterium | reverse complement strand
ACTTGGCACGCCATCGAGGCCTACGGCACTGAGCCAGCCAAGAAGGGACAACCGAACGGCGGCATCAATGTGGCCGCAGCCAAGTATTTGAACCGGCTCAGCGACCTCCTGTTCGTGTTGGCACGTTATGCGAATGTGAAGCACGGCGGGGACGTCAAATGGGTTCCAAGTAAGTCACGCTCTAGGGGTTAGGCTTGCCTGAATTTTTCATCGCCATCGGCGTCGGTATTGTCTTCATGGCCGCGCTGTTCGTGCCGTTCCGGTTGCCGGAGCGAAAGAACCGTAAGCCGAAACGCTATCGCGGCGGGCTAGGCCCGGCACTTGGAGCAATCAACGAAATCTTCAACCCGAGCGCACAGAAAGCTTCAATCATCCTTGAAGAGAAGAAGATCGCTCGCAAGGCAACCCCAGCCGCCGAAGATCCGCTCGATAAACCCAGTAAATAAGAAAACCCCGAACAACTGGTCGGGGTTTTCTCTTGAAACTGTTTTTAGATCAGAGCTGCATGACGTGCAACAACGGTTACAACATCCTTCTCGATTGATAGGAAACCATCTTCAGCTGAAGCCTTGATGATTTCGCCACCCTCTAGAGTGATGCGCACCTCGCCTGATGCAAGAATCGCAAGCATTGGCTCGTGGCCTGGCAGCAAACCGATTTCACCTTCGACGGTCTTAGCGATGACCATCTTGGCTTCTCCAGTCCATACGGCCTGGTCGGCGGCTACTAGCTCAACGTGCAGTGCCATTGTTACTTACCTGATTCCTTCTGAATACGGTCCCACTCGCGTAGAACGTCTTCAATTCCACCGACGTTGAAGAAGGCCTGCTCGCCAACCTGGTCGAAGTCACCGCGTGCGATGGCTGAGAAGCCCTCGATGGTGTCCTTTAGTGGAACGGTCGAACCTGCAACACCGGTGAACTTGGTAGCCATGTAGGTGTTCTGCGATAGGAATCGCTGGATACGACGTGCGCGTGAAACGGTGATCTTGTCTTCTTCAGAAAGCTCCTCAACACCAAGGATGGCGATGATTTCCTGAAGTTCCTTGTTCTTCTGAAGGATCGACTTGACCAAGGTTGCGGTCTCGTAGTGATCCTTCGAAATGTAGCGAGGGTCCAAGATACGTGAAGTCGAGGTCAATGGGTCCACCGCTGGGTACAGACCCTGAGATGCGATTTCACGAGAAAGCTCGGTGGTCGCGTCAAGGTGAGCGAAGGTGGTTGCCGGGGCTGGGTCGGTGTAGTCGTCAGCAGGCACGTAAATCGCCTGAAGCGAGGTAATCGAGTGACCACGGGTCGAGGTGATGCGCTCCTGAAGGAGACCCATCTCGTCAGCCAAGTTTGGCTGGTAACCCACTGCAGAAGGCATGCGGCCAAGAAGGGTTGAAACCTCTGAACCTGCCTGAGTAAAGCGGAAGATGTTGTCGATGAACAACAGAACGTCCTGCTTCTGAACATCGCGGAAGTACTCCGCCATGGTTAGCGCTGAAAGCGCTACGCGAAGACGGGTGCCAGGTGGCTCATCCATCTGGCCGAAGACCAGTGCAGTCTTGTCGATAACGCCTGACTCGGTCATTTCGTCGATGAGGTCGTTACCTTCACGGGTACGCTCACCAACACCGGCGAATACAGACACACCGTCGTGGTTTTCTGCCACGCGGTAAATCATTTCCTGGATCAGAACGGTCTTACCAACACCAGCACCACCGAATAGACCAATCTTTCCACCCTGAACGTAAGGGGTTAGAAGGTCGATGACCTTGATACCGGTCTCGAACATGTTGGTCTTTGACTCAAGCTGGTCGAACTTTGGTGGCTGACGGTGGATTGACCAACGTTCCTTAACGTCGATCTTCTCGCCCTTAGCCGCGTTTAGAACGTCACCGGTCACGTTGAATACGCGGCCCTTGGTTACGTCGCCAACTGGAACTGAGATTGGAGCGCCGGTGTCGGTAACGACGCCGCCACGGACCAAACCGTCAGTTGGCTTCAAAGCGATAGCGCGCACTAGGTCGTCGCCTAGGTGCTGAGCGACCTCGAGAGTAAGAGTGCTCTTCTCGCCGTCTAGGTCGATTTCAGTGGTGAGCGCGTTGTAGATAGCAGGGATGGCATCGTGAGGGAACTCGATGTCAACCACTGGACCGGTAACGCGAGCAATGCGTCCGGTGCCGGCTGCGGTTACTGCAGCCTTCTTCTTGGTCTCGGCCATGTCTCTTTCTTTCTCTTAGTCTTCGTTGCCGGCGGTAGACAGTGCGTCTGCTCCACCAACAATTTCGGAAATCTGCTGGGTAATCTCAGACTGGCGAGCTGAGTTGCTCAGTCTGGTGTAGTTCTTGATCAACTTGTCTGCGTTGTCAGTTGCCGACTTCATGGCCTTCTGACGTGCTGCGTGCTCTGAAGCAGCTGACTGCAACATTGCGTTGAAGATGCGGCTCTCGATGTAAACAGGGAGAAGTGCATCAAGCACCTTGTTCACATCTGGCTCGAACTCGTAGAGAGGGAAAACTTCGCTCTCGTCTGGCTCTTCGGTGCCCTCGACTACCTCTAGAGGCAGAAGACGAACGACCTCAGGAACCTGGGCAATCATCGAAACGAAACGGTTTGAGACCAAGTGGATCTCGTCAACGCCACCGTCTGCATAGTCGGTGTTGAAAGCTGCAACTACTGCATCCGCAATCTCCTTGGCAGTGTCAAACACTGGCAAGTCGGTGCCGCCGATCCAGCTGCGAACAGCCTCACGACGACGGAAGTTGAAGTTTGCGACAGCCTTGCGACCAATTAGGTAGTAAACAACTTCCTTGCCCTGCTCTTCGAGAAGGTTGGTTAGCTGCTCGGCTTCCTTAAGAACGTTCGATGAGAACGCTCCGGCAAGACCGCGGTCAGAGGTAAAGATAACGACTGCCGCGCGATCAATGCGAGCCGGCTCGGTGGTCAGTGGGTGATCAACGTTTCCGAAGGTAGCCACTGCCGAGACAGCACGGGTCACAGCACGTGCATACGGGTTTGCCGCTGCCAGGCGCTGCTGTGCCTTATAGATTCGCGAAGCAGAGATTAGCTCCATGGCACGAGTGATCTTCTTGGTGGTCTGAGCAGACTTAATTTTCTGTCTGTAGACGCGAAGTTGCGCTCCCATGTCTCTCTCCGTTCCTTAAATAGAAGTTGTTTGTTTAGGCGTAGAAGTGATTACTTCTTGGCTGCAGGCTTCTTAGCAGCGGCTGGCTTCTTTGCAGGAGCCTGAATCCACGCTTGAACTTTGCAACAGCCTTCTCAAGCTCTGCAATGGTGTCCTTCTCCAACTTGGCGGTCTCACGGATGGTGGTCAAGACCTTGGTGTTACGACGTAGGTGCTCAAGAAGCTCTGCTTCGAAGCGAAGAACGTCAGCAACAGGAACCTCGTCCAGCTTGCCAGTAGTACCAGCCCAGATTGAGACAGTCTGCTCTTCAACTGGGAATGGTGAGTACTGAGGCTGCTTTAGAAGCTCCATCAGACGAGCACCACGAGCTAGCTGCTGGCGTGAAGCTGCATCTAGGTCTGAAGCGAACATTGCGAACGCCTCAAGAGCGCGGTACTGAGCAAGCTCGAGCTTCAGGGTTCCTGAGACACCCTTGATGCCCTTAACCTGAGCTGCACCACCAACACGTGAAACCGAGATACCTACGTCGATCGCAGGGCGCTGGTTTGAGTTGAAGAGGTCTGACTGCAAGAAAATCTGGCCGTCGGTGATCGAGATCACGTTGGTCGGAATGTAAGCAGAAACGTCGTTTGCCTTGGTCTCAATGATTGGAAGACCAGTCATCGAACCGCCACCGAGCTCGTCGTTTAGCTTGG
>JBDLUE010000113.1:0-4209 GCA_039805505.1 Actinomycetota bacterium | reverse complement strand
GCTCAGTTTGCCCTTGCTGCGAAGATTTTTGAACGTCTCGACTAAACGGTCTGAAAGATTGCCAAACATCCTGGATGCTCCTAACTCACGAGCCCGCGTGCGAACTCGGCTGCGTCAAAGAACGCAAAATCATTAATACCTTCGCCGACACCAACCAGTTTGACCGGGATTCCCAGTTCACGCTGAATCGAATAGACGATTCCACCCTTGGCTGTGCCATCAAGCTTGGTTAGAACGACGCCGGTTACGTTTGCAATCTCGGCGAAAGCCTTGGCCTGCGACATGCCGTTTTGACCGGTTGTGGCGTCGAGAACTAGCAAAACCTCACTGATTTTGGCTTGCTTCTCAACCACACGACGAATTTTGTCCAGCTCGCCCATGAGGTCGGTTTTGTTCTGAAGGCGGCCAGCGGTGTCGATGATCAAGATGTCGGCATCAGCCTTGATTGCCGCTTCAACCGATTCAAAAGCGACCGATGCTGGGTCCTGCCCCTCGGCTTTTGGTCGAATCAAGGTTGCACCCGCACGATCGGCCCAGGTAGCAACCTGCTCGACAGCAGCAGCGCGGAAAGTGTCAGCGGCCCCGATAAAAACCTTCCACTCCCCCTCGCTGAGCCAGTTTGCCAGCTTGCCGATGGTTGTGGTCTTGCCAACGCCATTTACGCCAACCACCAGGAACACGTATGGGAGTTTGCCGTCGCTGAGGTTGAGTGACTTATCCTCGCGCTCTAGATTCTCGGCAATGACCGCAGCAAGGATGTCCTTGAGTTCCCGCTCAGAGCCTGAATCAGGATGTCTTCGAGTTCATCCAGATTCTCAGGGTTGAACTTAACTCGGCTAAACAGCGACCGTATGCCCTTTTTAGCGCTGCGCTTCGGAAGTTCAACGGCAACCAGCTCAGGCTCCGGCGTTGGCTCGGGTTCCGGCGTTGTCTCAGGCTGCGGCTCAGGCTCCGGGGTTGATTCCAGTTCTATTTGAGACGGAATGGATTCCGCGGCGACATATGCGGCCTCAGCCGCATCGGCGACAAGGGATTCATTTGTCTCAATGACAACTGGGGTTTCAAACTCAGGCGCCTCAACCTCGGCCCCACGCTTCTTCTTCCAGAACAGGAATCCGGCCATGGCTAACCCTTGTCCAACAAGCGCTGACCGACAACAGCTGAAACGCCATCCTGGCGCATTGAAACACCGTAGAGCGCGTCAGCGATCTCCATGGTGCGCTTTTGGTGGGTGATGATGATGAGCTGCGAGCTTGAGCGCAGGTCTTCGAAAATCTTCAGCAGGCGGCCTAGGTTGGCGTCATCCAGCGCAGCCTCAACTTCATCCATGACGTAGAAAGGCGAAGGGCGCGCCTTGAAGATCGCAACCATAAGTGCAACGGCTGCAAGCGAGCGCTCACCACCCGAGAGCAATGAGAGGCGTTCGATGCGCTTACCGGCCGGCTTCACGGTGACCTCGAGGCCGGTCGTGAGCATGTCATCCGGGTTGGTCAAGAAAATCGAACCGGTTCCACCTGGGAACAGCGTTGGGAACACGGTTTCAAAGGCCTTGCGAGTGTCTTCGAAAGCATCCGCAAAGATGGTCTGCATCTTGGTGTCGAGCTCGTCGATGATCTGTAGCAAGTCTTTGCGGGTCTGGGTGAGGTCGGCAAGCTGCTCGGTTAGGAACTTGTGGCGCTGCTCGAGTGCCGCGAACTCTTCGAGAGCAAGCGGGTTGACCTTGCCCAAGCGTTCGAACAGGCGCTCTGACTCGCGAAGACGCTTGGTCTGTTCCTCGCGGTTGAACTCTTCATCTGGGGCATACTCGGCAAGCAAAATGTCTTGCTCAAGACCGAGCTCGTCGTTCGCGCGAGAAACCAGATTCGCGAGGTTAAGTCGTTTCTCGTGGTTGTTCATTTCAAAGTCGTGAACGCTCTGGGTGAGGCTGGCGAGCTTCATTTGAATGTCTGCAGTTTCACCGCGAAGTCGAACCAGCTCTTGATTCTGATGTGCACGCGCGGCTTCGAGCTCGTGGAGTCGAACCTTGGCTTGCGAAGCACTCTCGGCAACCGCGTTCATCAAAATCGGCAGCGCTTCGAGCACCCGACGTGCGCTAGCAAGCTGTTTTGCCTGCGCGGCGGCGGCAACTCGAGCCTTCTCGATTGCCTCCTGAGCCTCTGCGATTTGCTCGCGGAGCCCCTTGGCACGTTCGGCCTCGACACGAACTCTCTCGACGGCGGCCCCTAGGTCGACACGGAGCTCCAATTCACGCTGACGTTCTTGCTCGAGATTCTCGCTCAAAGTCTGGCGGTTAGCCAGGTCAAGCGCTGGTCGTTCTTGCGATGCGAATTTGTCGTGCGCGGCAACCGCTTCGGCGAGCGCCTCTTCAGCGACAGCAATGGATGCAACAGCCTGCTCGGCAACTCGAGATAGACGCTCAACTTCGGCGTCAGAAGCCTCGACCTGCACGCGTAGACGACCCAATTTTTCAGCATTGGCAGCCAGGGTTGCATCGTGCTCGTTTAGCGCGGCAAGCGCAGCCTTGGCCGAATTCTTGGCAGCATCTTCGGTTGAGCGAGCCTGAGCAAGGTCTCCCTTTAGGTCATCGATTTGCTTCGATACCGTGGCCAGCTTGGCTTCTGCACCATCCCGTTCGGCTACAAGCTCGAGCTTCGACGGCTTGTTGGCCGAGCCACCACGGATGATCGACTCGGTTAGCACGTCACCATCGAGGGTGATTAGGACCAGCTTTAAGGCAGTCTTATCGGCCTTGTATAGAGTGCGCGCCGATTCAAGGTCATCAACGATTACGACGTCGGCTAGCAAGGCGAGAACGCCGGATGGGGCCTCGACTACGTCGGCTGCTGGTCGAGCACCGGTGACAGACGGCAGTGAACCGGCCTTACCCTTGGCATCCACATCGGCAACAATTAGCTCAACCCGGCCACCGTCGGCCTTTTTGAGGTGCTCGATGGCCGCTAGACCGTCTTCACGAGAATCGGCAACCAACGCATCAGCCAATGGGCCAAGAGCAGCAGCAATTGCAGTCTCGAAGCCGTTCTGAATCTTCATGTGGCTGGCGACGAGCCCACGGATACCGCGCAAACCGGCAGCCGATAGCTCAGAAGCGCCATCCTTTTGTTCAAGCATCAGGTTCAGCGCCGAACGCTTGGCCGATAGCGAGTCACGCTCACGCTCTGCCCCGTGCAGTTCCTCACGAACTGACTCAATCTTGGCTGAGGCTTCAGAAACAGCCTTCTGCGCTGCTTCGTAGCGAGCCTCTAGCCCGTTATCAGCATCCTTAGCGCCCGAGTCAGACTGCAACTGAGAGTCAAGAGCCTCATACTCTGCCTGACGAGCCGAACGGCGCTCTTGAGCCTCGGCTAAAGCAGTCTGGTGGCGTGCTACTTCATCGCGCTTGCTTGCCAACCGAGATTCAGCTACGGCAGCCTCATTGGCTAGTCGCGATTTGTCTAGATCGAACTTTGAAATCAAGGCGTTCTGCTCGGCAACCTCGTTGTCGAACTTCTCAAGCACATCACGAGCCTCACTGCGGGCACGCTCGGCCTCGTGCAAAGCGGCCTTCAGCGCCTCAACTGCAACGGCAAGGTCAGCGCCAGACTTTTCTGCTGCAACTGCTTCGGCTTCTAGTGCGCTTGGGTCAATCTGCGCGCCGGCAACATCAGCCTGTGAACCAAGCAGGGCAACGCGCTGGTTGGCGATTGAAAGAAGCGAACGTAGGCGCTCAGCCAGAGAGTCGAACTGGTATGAAAGGTTGCGCGCGGTGTCGAGTTCGGTTGAAACCTGGGCAGCTTCGAGGTGGGCAAGTCGCGCTGTGTTTTCGGTCAGCAGCGTCTGAAGAATGTTGCGCTCGCCTCGGCGGTCAGCCTCGCTCTTAGCAGTCTCTTCCAGAGCCTTGTGCAATTCGATGATGTCGGCAGCCAGGATGCGCGCCTTGGCGTCTCGAACGTTAGCCGCAATGCCCTGCGCTTCGCGGGCAACCTCTGCCTGCTGGCCCAACGGCTTCAACTGACGTCGAACTTCACCGGCAAGGTCATTCAAACGAGTTAGGTTTGCCTGCATGGCCTCGAGTTTGCGCTGAGTCTTTTCTTTGCGCCGGCGGTGCTTCAAAATTCCGGCGGCTTCTTCGATGAACCCGCGACGCTCTTCGGGGGTTGCGCGCAACACGCTGTCGAGCTGCCCCTGGCCAACGATGACGTGCATTTCTCG
>JBDLUE010000112.1:0-3437 GCA_039805505.1 Actinomycetota bacterium | reverse complement strand
AGGCGCTGAACCTCAAGGATGTGCAGGCGACCGTTGCGCGCCGGGTCGATGGTTTCGGCGGTCTCGCCTTCGGCATACTTATAGCCGTCGCGGCCGCGAACTCGCTGGTCGCCACCGGAACAGAACGCCCAGCCGCCATCCTTGGCCGAAGGGCCGTTGCCGGTCAGAAGCACGACGCCAACGCGAGAATCCATACGGGCGTGGTCAAGAGTTTGGTGTAGTTCGTCGACGGTCTTTGGTCGGAAAGCGTTGCGAACCTCAGGGCGGTTGAAGGCGATGCGAACAATGCCCAGCTCGTTGTGCTTGTGATAGGTGATGTCTTCGAGCGCATCAAAGCCCGGAACCTCGTGCCAAATGCTCGAGTCAAAGATTTCAGAAACCTGCTTGGTCATGTTTCAAGCCTACTTCTCCACAGATTGCCGAGATTCCGCAAACCCACATTTTTGGAGGAGCGACCCAGAGCAATTGATCTATTCACTAATTTTTGAGGATGAATAACGAACTAGAAGACGACATTTACGACGAGCGGGACAATCTTTACTACCACGAGGACAGGATTAAGCGCTTTCTGAACGAGGCCATCGAGAGCGGTGACCAAGCAGCGGTGCTTCGATGGACCGAAGAATTATTGAATGTGTCAATTGGCCGGAGTGGGACTCACAGAACCAGGCATCGAGAGCGGCAACTACGGTTTTTCCCACCTGGGTGGAGTTTTGGGGCGTTGCCCGCAAACTGGTTTCGAACTATGGCCGGAGGCCTTCTGTACCACGCAAGAAATGAGCTTGGGCTGACGCAGAAAGAATTTGCTCAGTTAGTTGGGACTGCCCCGTCGACACTGAGTCGAATCGAGAACGGGCTGCAAGACCCCTCGCTGGGCACCCTGTTGAAGATTTTCTATCGGGGCGGTTTCCGATTGGAAGCTGATTTGGTCGCGATTGAATCGGATTATGGGTCTAAATCAACTTGAAAGCGCGGTCGAGTCGGTCAACCCACCAGTCGATGCGGTGATCTTCGGCTTCGAAAATGTCGAGCTTCTGCTGATCGATTTCTACGCGACGAACATCGATGAAACCGTCGACAGGCAACAAAGGTTCGCGAGTGACATCACCAGCGAGCAGCGAAGCCGTGGCTAATCCGCAGTCGAATCTCAGGTCTGGCAAGGCAGCGGCTAGGTGTGCACCCATTGAGATTCCAACCGAAGAATCCAGAGCGCTCGAAACCACAACCGGCAGGCCGGCACCGCGTGCAATTTCAAGAGCGCGACTCACGCCACCGAGAGGGGCCGCCTTCAGGACCAGGATGTCGGCCGCTTCGGCCTCGACCACAGCCATCGGGTCTGAGGCCTTTCGAACCGACTCGTCCGCAGCAATTGGCACGTTGAAACTTGATTCGGCAATCATCTGACGAAGGCGAGCCAACTCGTCGATGGTCTTGCAAGGCTGCTCTAGGTATTCAAGTTCTATGCCCTGGCCGGCCAGCGCCTTGATGAAACTAAAGCTCAGTTCAGGGCTCCAGCCACCGTTGGCATCCAAGCGAATTTTCGCCTCGGGGTAGAGCTTGCGCACCTCCATGATGCGATCAACATCTTGCCCTGGAGTCTGCCCCGGCTCGGCGACTTTGATCTTCACAGTGCTGAACGAACCAAACCGAGCCAACACGGTTGCTACCTGGTCTGGAGCAACGGCTGGCAAGGTTGCGTTCACTGCAATGCGGTCTCGGTGCAGAGTCGGCATGGTTCCATAGGCAAACTCGATTGCCGCCGAGAGCCAAACCGCTGCCTCTTCATCCGGGTATTCCAAAAATGGCGACCACTCGGCCCAGCCGTTTGGACCTTCGAACAGCATGACCTCGCGGTCGACGACTCCACGAAACTTGGTTCGCAGTGGAAGCGAAACGACTCGGGCCGAGGCCAGTAGGTCAGTGAGCGCCGGCTTCATTGTTATAGACCGCTGTAAACGTGCAGACCCTTGAAGTACAGGTTCACGATGGTGAAGTTGAAGATGATTGCTAGGAAGCCGATGATGCCGAGCCAAGCCGAGCGCTTTCCGCTCCAACCGCGGGTAGCGTTGGCGTGTAGGTAGCCGGCGTAGATGGTCCAGATGATGAAGGTCCAAACCTCCTTGGTGTCCCAACCCCAGTAACGGTGCCAGGCACGCTCGGCCCAAATCGCGCCGGCGATGAGAGTGAACGTCCAAAGTATGAAGCCGATGATGTTGAAGCGATAAGCCAAACGCTCAAGCTGCTCTTCCTTAGGGAACAGAGCCAGAACGCGACGGAAAGTCGCAACCGCCTTCGCCTTCGAAACTTTGACCCAGTTGGCGGTCTTAAACAGGTAGGCAATCGATAGTGCAGCGGCAATGTTGAAGAAGGCGGTCGCGAGCACTGCAACCAAAACGTGAATGACCAACCAGTAGCTCTGCAGCGCTGGCATCAGCGACTTCACTTCGACATAGAAGACGGTGTCGGCAACTCCGAGCACCAAGAGCGTGAAACCGGTGACGAAGGTTGCGATTAGACGGATGTCTTTGATGGTTAGAGCCAGCAAGAAGATGAAGACAACGATGAATGAACCGGTGATCGAGAACTCATACATGTTTGCCCAAGGCACACGCGATGCCGAGATGCCGCGAAGGGTCATGCCCACACCGTGGATGGCTGCCGCGAAAATCAACAGCGCGATGCCGACCTTCTCAAGGCGAGATGCGCCGGCGCGAACCGACTTCTTGGTGCTGGCCAACTGCGATAGGTGAAAAGCGAATGACAAGAACGCGAAGGTGTAAACCAACATTGCGCCTTCGACAACTAGGCGCGAGACTGCCGCTAAGTCGGCGTTGAGCGTGATGCTATTCATCTGCTACTTTCTGCTTTGTTGTGGCTGCAGGTTTTGCAACCTTTTTGGAGGCCTTTTTATTCGGTGCAAGTTCGGCGGCAATCTCGCCGACAATCTTGTCGAGAACCGGGTCGTCACCGCGGGCGAGCGCCGCAACTTCGAAACCGCTTTCGGTTCTGCGAACCCAAACGCGTCGACGCGGAACCAACAACGAAGTGGTCACGCCGGCAAGCGAGAGCAGAGCAAAGAATAGAACCCAAACGCCACCCGGGTTGTGGCTGACGTCTAGCGAAGCAAAGCGCTTGAGGCCGTCGAAGGTCACGGTGCCGAGTTCGTTAGGCAGCTTGACCGTCTCACCGAGCTGCAGGCGAAGACCCTTGACGCCCGACTTTCCACCGGCAATCTGAGTCATGTTCTTCACGTCGAGGGCGAACACATTCTTCGGCTCGCCACCGTTGATGCCGAGGTCGCCCTCATAGACGTTCATCGAAAGCATCGGAATAGCAGGGTCCGGATACAGCGAGGTCAGCGCCCCCGACTCCAGCTCTCCAACCGTCGGGTAGAAGAAAGCGATGATGCCGAACTGCTTCGGAACATCCGTGACCTT
>JBDLUE010000111.1:0-3505 GCA_039805505.1 Actinomycetota bacterium | reverse complement strand
AGTGTTCGCTGCAAAGGCTGGCAAATCTCTGAAGTTGGACCTCGAAATAAGCCCAACTGAGCTGTCGGGAATTGTGGAGCGCATGTTGAGGCCTACAGGCCGCCGCGTCGATCGATCATCGCCTTTTGTGGACGCATCACTGCCTGACGGCTCGAGATTACACGTCGCAATTCCAGACATCACCGGAAAATACTGGTCTGTAAACATTCGCAAGTTTCCCATTCGAATCATGACGATGAGTGATCTAGTCTCTTCTGGCTCGATTAGCTCTGAATCAGCCAAATTTTTGGTTGACAAGGTCCGCTGTGGAGCAAACGTGCTCGTGTCTGGTGCGACCCAGGCGGGCAAGACAACTTTGTTGTGCGCTTTGATCAACTCGATTGACGCTAGAGAGCGAGTAATCACTGTCGAAGAAACCTTCGAAATACGTGCCAACAACCCAGACTGGGTTGCCATGCAAACCAGGCAGCCAAATTTGGAGGGGAACGGCGAAATTACTCTCAGGCGTTTGATTAAGGAATCACTGCGAATGAGGCCATCGAGATTGGTCGTGGGAGAGGTGCGCGAGGCAGAGGCTTTGGACTTACTCATTGCACTTAATTCGGGCCTTCCAGGCCTATGCACCATTCACGCGAACTCTTCAATAGACGCGCTGCTCAAGATAACCACGTTGCCGCTTCTCGCGGGAAACAACATTTCCATGGATTTCATTAGGCCGACTGTTGCATCTTGCATCAATTTCGTCGTGCATTGTTCGTTGGACGCAAACGGCGCCCGAAGCGTCTCGGAAATTCGAAGAGTCACTGGCTTCGATGGTGAAATCAAGAGCGAAGTTGTACTGTCTTGAAGTGGTTCAGTCAAACACTCAATGAAGCAGGTCTTTCTCGCTATCGACCGATGTCAGCGTTGCTAATTCTGACTCTTGCGGGTGTGATGGTCGGAATCGTGATTTACGAGGTCACAGAGATTTTTGCTCTCGCTGCGAGCGTCGCAGTTGGTTCAATCGGGCTCCTACTGGAAGCTTTGAACGCCCGCGCAATCTCGCGTCGCGCCGCAGTTGAGGCGCTTTGGCCTGAAGTCTTGGATTCCATAATCTCGGCGATTTCATCTGGAAGTTCCTTGACGGAGAGTCTCCTGGAACTGGCTGACGAAGGGCCTATTTCGCTCAGGGTGCACTTCCAAGCGTTTAGGCAAAGTGTAGAAGGAGGCAAGCCTCTTGTTGTCGCCTTGGAGAGTCTGAAGCGCGAACTAGGGAGTGCCCACTCGGACAGGATGATTGAACTCCTCGCATTGGTTAGTGAAGCCGGAGGCGCTGGACTAATCGAATCTCTTCGAAACCAAGTAAAGCTCGCGAGGGCGGATCTTGCTTTTACCGGGGAGCTAACCTCGAGGCTTGGCTGGATAACGGGAACCGCAAAAATCGCAGTTGGTGCTCCTTGGGTTGTGGTCGCACTGTTGACCACTCGGCCGGAAAACGCAAGTGCTTACTCTTCGGCGGAAGGGTCAATTGTTCTCGTCTTTGGATTGGTTCTCTCGATTTTCGCATTCCGGTTGGTCAAAACCTTTGGAGTGCTCCCGCGCAACCCAAGGGTGTTCGCATGAGATTCGCTTTATCTTTGGCTGCCTCGGCAGGCATCTACCTCGTCGCTTCGACGAGTCTTTTCGGCTCAAAAAATTCCTTGTTGAATCGTCTGCGCGAGGTTGAGGTTCATACTCTTCGCCTGTCTGGGAGACTCTCGATGATTAAGGAGTCACTCAGGGTGCTCCTGGTGTCTCGCAAGAAATTGCAACTGGCGGTTTCTGAGCTTCCGGAGATCATCGAGCTTATGGCGGTTGCGCTTTCCGCGGGGGATGGAATCTACGGAGCCCTTACCCGCGTGGTTCCCAGGGCAAGTGGCGTGCTCGCTGAATCGCTGCGCACGATGCTTGCTTCACTTGAACTTGGCGGAGAGCTTGATGTCGAACTTGAGCGTCTCGCTCAGCGACTTCCTCATCGTCAAATCGTCGAGTTCACCGGCAAAGTATCCATCGCCTTGCGCAGAGGTACTCCGCTTTCGCAGATGCTGAGCAGTCTTGCCGAGAGCGCTCGGGCTGACCAACGCAATGAACTACTGAAACAAGTCGGGCGAAATGAAACAAAGATGCTCATCCCGTTGGTCTTTTTGATTCTTCCTGTAACCGTGCTGTTCGCGGTTTATCCCAGTCTTCAACTGCTCAACATCGATTACATCTAGGAGAAGTCATGCAGAACAAAGCAAACAAAACGAACCTTCGTTTGGATCGAGGCGATGTGCCGGGGTGGGTGCTAATCACCTTGATGACCGCCGGTTTAGTCGTTCTCATGTGGGCGGCAGCAGCGCCCGCGCTGAAGAGCGTGTTCGAGCAGGCGATGAACAAAGTTGTTGCGTTCTAGGGGGTCCGCACCTTTGGACTTCATCCTGGTGTCTGTTCCAATGCTGCTGATGACCTTGAGTGTCATCGGTTTGACTTTCAATGGATTTGCACGAAACATCGCGCAGGACGTCGCAGTAGACACCGCGCGGTATGCGGCCTTAGCCGACCAAGATTCTTCCCTTGCGAGAGACAGGGCGATTCGGGCAATTTCGCTGCTATTGCCGAGGTCCTGGGCTACCGACGTGCACGTCCTGCGAATGTCAACGAGTTCAAGCTGTGTTTATGAAGCCAAGGTCTCGATAAAGCCGTTGGCAATCGGGTTCCTTTTGGGCTTCGGTCAGATAAGGGAGTCCGCTCGTGCGGTCTGTGAACTTCAGGGGTGAAACTGGCTCAGCAGTGATTGAGCTGATCGGTTTTGGCCTGCTGCTTCAGATTCCGCTGGTGATGTTTGCCACTAATCTCGTGCTTCTGCAACATGACCAGCTCGCGGCCGAAGCAATCACACGCGATGTCCTCCGGTCGTTTGTCTTATTAGACTCCGAGCCCACCACCGTTGCCCAGGCAGCCGCAAGTCTCTATGGAATCTCGCCTACGAGGGTTCTGGTCTCCATGAGTTGTCGGCCGCTGGACTGCCGGAAAGAGCAAACCTGGGTCACAGTCAAGACTCAAATCGGTTCCGCGATTGCCTCGGGTGTGATTCAAAGGTGAGCGAGGAACGAGGCGAGCGTTTCGGTGATGTGGGCTCTATCGCACCATTGGGCATCGGCCTGGCACTCATGAGTTTGTCCGCGATTCTGGTGTTGTCTTCGGTCAGCACGATTTTTCTTATGCAGCGCCGTTTGACCACGCTCGCCGAGTTTGCAGCACTTAGTGGTGTCCGCTACAACCTATCGGCTAGGGACTTCGTGAGGGAAAGCGCGGCAAGTTCTATGCCAGGCCTTCGCGTTGCGGATGACTCGAACACGGATGGTGAAACGCGACAGGTGACGGTTTGCGCCACCTGGCAGGCACCTCTGCCCACGTTCACCAAACTTTTGAGTTTCGAGATTTGCGGGAATGGCGCGGCAAGGGCCGGCTAGTTGATCTCAAACTTTGGAATGTACTTCCACAT
>JBDLUE010000110.1:0-3573 GCA_039805505.1 Actinomycetota bacterium | reverse complement strand
ATCCTGCGCAGAAACCGGGGTTACGCCGAACTTCGGGTTCTTGCCCTGAAGAACCTTGGTGCGGAACGGCTCTGGCCAACCACCAGGAAGATCGCCGAGCTCGCCGGCCATGAAGCCAACCACTGAGTCTGGGATGTCGTAGTTCTGAGGGTTCTGTGCGAAATCGGCTGGATCTGCGTTTACTGCGACCAAGTGAAGAGCTAGGTCGCCTACCACCTTGGATGATGGGGTCACCTTGGTTGGTCGACCGAGAATCTCATTCGCCGAGGCATACATGTTCTCAACCTTTTCGAACTGGTCGCCCAAACCGAGCGCAATGGCCTGCTGGCGAAGGTTCGAGAGCTGACCACCCGGAATTTCGTGGTGGTAAACGCGACCGGTTGGACCCGGAAGACCTGACTCGAATGGGTGGTAGACCTTTCGGACTGCCTCCCAGTATGGCTCTAGTTCGGCCACAGCAGACAACGGAATACCGCTGTCACGCTCGGTGTGAGCAAGCGCAGCGACGAGAGCCGAAGCTGAAGGCTGGCTAGTGGTTCCTGCCATTGGGGCGCTGGCCACGTCAACCGCATCCACTCCGGCACCAATTGCAGCCATGAGCGTAGCCAGCTGACCGCCAGCGGTGTCGTGGGTGTGCAGGTGCACCGGAAGGTCGAAGCGCTCACGTAGTGCCTTGACGAGTCTCTCAGCGGCTGCCGGGCGAAGTAGGCCCGCCATGTCCTTGATTGCAATGATGTGTGCTCCGGCATCGACAATCTGCTGAGCCAACCCGAGGTAGTAGTCGAGGGTGTACAACTTCTCTTCAGGGTCGAGTAGGTCGGCGGTGTAGCAAAGCGCAACCTCGGCAACTGCGGTGCCGGTCTTTAGGACGGCATCAATTGCCGGCTTCATCTGGTCGATGTCGTTGAGTGCATCAAAGATTCGGAAGATGTCGACACCGGTGGCGGCTGCTTCGGCAACAAAAGCCTCGGTGACTTCCGTCGGATAAGGCGTATAACCGACGGTGTTTCGACCGCGGAGCAACATCTGAATGCAGAGGTTAGGCATGGCAGCGCGAAGCGAAGCCAGACGCTCCCACGGGTCTTCACCCAAAAAGCGAAGCGCAACGTCGTAGGTCGCCCCACCCCACGCTTCAACCGAAAGCAACTGCGGGGTTAGACGAGAAACATACGGAGCAACCTGGATGAGGTCGCGCCCACGCACGCGGGTCGCCAACAGAGACTGGTGTGCATCACGGAAGGTTGTGTCGGTGATAGCCACCTGAGTTTGTGCTCGGAGAGCTTTCGCGAAGCCCGCAGGGCCAAGTTCCAGGAGGCGCTGTCGTGAACCCGGAGGTGCAGGCACAGCGATGTCGATAACCGGCAGCTTGGCGGCTGGAGTTAGTTGGTGACCACGTGGGCCGTTTGGCTGATTTACGGTGACATCGGCCAACCAAGAGATGATCTTTGTGCCGCGGTCCTGTGATGGCTTCGCGGTGAACAGTTCAGGGTGCTCATCGATGAAGGAGGTGCTCAGGTCGCCGGTAGCAAAAATTTCGTCAGCAAGAACAGCCTGCAAAAAGGCAATGTTGGTGGACACGCCACGGATGCGGAACTCCGCCAAACCGCGCTTTGCTCGAGTCACAGCTGACTTGAAGTCGCGGCCGGTGGCAATCAGCTTCACCAGCATCGAGTCAAAGTAAGGGCTGACTTCAGCGCCGGTTGACACGGTTCCACCGTCGAGTCGAATACCGGCACCGCCAGGTGAGCGGTACGTGGTGATCTTGCCGGTGTCTGGGCGGAAGTTTGCCGATGGGTCTTCAGTGGTGATGCGGCATTGAACGGCAAAACCGTGCATCTGAATCTTGTCTTGAGTGAGACCTAGTTCAACCAGGCTCTCCCCCGCTGCGATTCGCATTTGGCTCTGCACGAGGTCGACATCCGAGATTTCTTCGGTAACGGTGTGCTCGACCTGAATGCGCGGGTTCATCTCGATGAACACGTGCTTGCCGGCGTTCGGGCCGACGGTGTCAATCAAAAATTCGACGGTTCCAGCATTCTGGTAGCCGATTTGCGACGCGAAGGCAACGGCGTCGCGGTAAAGAGTCTGGCGAAGTTCTTCGGTGATCTTCGGGGCCGGCGCGATCTCAACAACCTTCTGGTTGCGACGCTGAATAGAGCAGTCACGCTCGAACAGGTGGACAACGTTGCCGTGGGTGTCAGCGAGAATCTGCACCTCGATGTGGCGAGGGCGAAGCACTGCCTGCTCGAGGAACACTCGAGGGTCACCGAACGCGCTGTCTGCCTCACGGGAAGCCTCAATCAAAGCCGCACGAAGATCCTTAGCCTCGGCAACGCGACGCATTCCACGACCGCCGCCTCCGGCAACAGCCTTCACGAAGATTGGGAAACCGATTTTCTCGGCGTGGCCGACCAGTTCGTCAACATCCGCCGACTGAGGAGATGAAGCCAATACAGGCACCCCTGCCCTGATTGCCGATTCCTTTGCGGTGACCTTGTTACCGGCCATCTCAAGCACACCCGAGCTTGGGCCGATGAAGGTAATTCCGTTAGCTTTTGCAGCTTCGGCCAGTTCAGGGTTTTCAGATAGGAAACCGTAGCCCGGGTAGATTGCGTCCGCGCCGCTCTCGAGCGCGACACGGATGATTTCAGAAACATCTAGGTAAGCGCGAACCGGGTGACCGATCTCGCCGATCTGATAAGCCTCATCGGCCTTTAGGCGGTGAGTTGAGTTGCGGTCTTCATAAGGAAAGACGGCGACGGTCTTTGCACCGAGTTCGTAAGCGGCTCTAAAAGCTCGAACAGCAATTTCGCCACGGTTGGCAACCAGAATCTTCTTGAACATTAGGTAATTCTACCGAGTAAATGACTCTTGAGAGCCTCGGAAACATAGATGTAACGCGGTGCTACGCAAGTATGCGGGCTGTCTGAGCTGAAGAAAGGCTAGACGGCTTTGCGATTTAGGCGACGAGCGGCAAGCTCATCCATGTCGTCAACGTGACTTTCCTTCATGTTGACCAGGCTGGCTTCAACTTCGCGAAGCACGCGCCCGATGGCAATTCCGAAAACACCCTGGCCGCGCCCAAGGAGGTCCATAACCTCGTCTTGAGTGGTGCAGAGATAAACGCGAGCGCCATCTGACATCAGAGTGATTGACGCAAGGTCATTGATGCCGGCAGCTCGAAGCTGATCGACAGCGATGCGAATCTGCTGAAGCGATACCCCGGTGTCCAGGAGACGCTTGACCAGCTTCAGAACAAGGATGTCGCGGAATGCGTACAGACGTTGCGAACCAGAACCGTGAGCTCCGCGAACGCTCGGCTGAACCAAACCGGTGCGGTCCCAGTAGTCAAGCTGACGATAAGTGATGCCACAGGCAGTTGCCGCCGAGGTGCCTCGGTAGCCAACGTTTGGGTCATTCGATGGCAAACCATCGGTGAACAACATGCCGCGAGAATAGCTGGCTTCGTCGCCGTCACGAGGTGTATCCATGTCGGCTCCTTTCAGCTAAGTCCAACGTTCAAGTACAGGTTTAATTGTTGTCTCTTTTGACCGGTTACCAAGGTTAATTTTC
>JBDLUE010000109.1:0-4255 GCA_039805505.1 Actinomycetota bacterium | reverse complement strand
ATGATTACGTAATCTGGGCGCACTTCAATGGTGGCCAGGTATTCATCCAGCGAGGTCTTCAGAAGGTTGTGCCACTTATCGCGATCGATCTGTGTGACTATCTCGATTTCGGCACCAGCGAGGTCGATGGTTGCAGGGATGCAGGCCAGATTTGGGCTCTCGGTGCTTGGCTGAATCACCTTGGCAAGCGGAGTTCCTTCGGTTAGAACCTCATAGATACCCTTAACGCCCTCCTGGTGAGGCACTCCAAGGGCCGTAGAGGCGTTTCCTTGAGGGTCTAGGTCAATCACTAGAACCTTGAGCCCCTTGGACGCCAGAGCGGCGGCAAGGTTCACGGTGGTGGTGGTCTTACCCACTCCACCCTTTTGGTTAGAGATTGTGAAGATGCGAGTATGAGTTGGCTTAGGCGGCTGTTGAGCCGACACAGCTGCGAGGCGGCGAGTGTTTTCGCCTAGTTCGCGCAGTAGGGGAGCATCCCAGCCGCTCATTATTTGCTCACGATCTGTGTGAATGTTTCACGTGAAACATTCCAGCCGGTCGGCTCGGGCGTAGCCAAGGCCCGAGACAACGGTAGGCGCGGTTACGGCCGAAATCTCAGCAGCAGGTAATGCGCTCTTGTGTTCAGTCAATTGAAAATCCCCTTGTAGAAGCAGGTTTTCAGAATAGCCTAGTTCGCACGACTCGGGTCGGCTCGTCGAGATGCTGTGCACCCGTGAAAAGAATCTCGAAGCTGTGGATATCTAGCTTCTTCATGAGGTTCTTCGAGTCGTCGATTTCTTCCTGAGCTTTTGAGCCTTTGAGCGCGATGATCTCTCCACCGTGACGGGTTAGCGGAACGGTCAAGCGGAGCAGTTTTGGAAGCGCAGATACCGCTCGAGCGGTGACGATGTCGAATGCCTCGCCGACTTCCTCGGCGCGAGCGCGAAGCACTCGGACGTTATCAAGACCTAGAGCCTCGACCTGTGTCTGAAGCCAGTTTGCGCGGCGCTCCATTGGCTCGATCAATGTGAAGACCGCTTCAGGCTGCGCGATTGCCATTGGAATACCCGGCAAACCGGCGCCGGAACCCACGTCAGCAACCTTCTTACCTGGAGCAACCAATTCTGCGACAACGGCCGAGTTTAGAATGTGGCGAGTCCACAGCTTCGGCATCTCGCGAGGACCAAGCAGACCTAGTTCGTCGCCATCTTTGATCAAAGCCGCAGCGTAGGCGCGCGCCTTGTCGATGCCAGCACCAAAGATTGTTGCGGCAACTGCCGGTTCAAGCTCGGGGGTGAAGTCTTGTTCTTCGGACATTCTTGTCTTTCTTAGGCAAAAGAAAGGAGATGTTTCACGTGAAACATCTCCAATCTCAAACGTACAAATTAGGCAGGCTTGATCACAATGTGACGGTCGCGACCTTCGCCCTCAGACTCAGACACTAGGCCGGCCTCAGAGATGATGTCATGCACGATCTTGCGCTCGTATGAAGACATTGGCTTCATTGGAATCGCTTCGCCGGTGTCCTTCACCTTGGCAATCAACTTGTTGACAATGCGGGTTAGCTCGTCAACACGAGCCTGACGTGAGCCACCGACATCCAGAATCAAACGGCTGAACGAGTTGGTCTTGACCTGAACTGCAAGGCGGGTTAGTTCTTGAAGAGCCTCAACGGTCTCAGGCTCAGAAATAACTCGAAGGTTGCTGTCCTGGTTCGCGGTGATCTCTAGGTAAGCGCGACCCTGACGAACGTCGATGTCGATGTCGCCATCTAGGTCGAAGATGTCTAGAAGTTCTTCAAGATAGTCGGCGGCGATGTCGCCTTCTTCTTCAAGAGCCTTTACTGAGTCCTTAGTTGAGCCCTCGGCGTCGATAACCTCTTCGGTCTCGACATCGGCGGTCTCGACATCGGCGGTTTCGACAGCCTCGGTTGCTTCGGTGGTTTCGGTCTTCTTAGGCATAAAAGTGTCCTACTTCTTAGGTTCGTTGTTTGGCTTTGGGTTGGTGCTTGAGTTCTTAGGCGCAGACTTCGGTGCCGCAGACTTCGGTGCCGCAGGCTTCTTAGCAGCAGGCTTCTTCGCGCGGGCTTTACCAACCGGCTGAACACGCTGGCGAGGTGTCTCTTCAACAGGTGCCTCGACTTCGGCCTGCTTTGGAAGCTTGCCCTTCTTAGCCAAGCGCTCTTCGCGGGCTTTGTGAGCAATAGAACCAGGGGTAGGCATGTTGCGGATAACGATGAACTGCTGACCCATGGTCCAGAAGTTAGAGGTCAACCAGTAGAACATGACGCCTAGTGGGAAAGAGATACCCGAAATCGCGAAGATGAGTGGGAACGCGTACAGCATGATTCGCTGAGTCTGCATGTACTGGCTGGTTGCGGTAGCAGGGTTCTGGTTCTTCGCCATGATCTGCTTCTGGGTGATGAACTGAGAAACGGTCATCAACACAATCATCACTGCGGCAAGAATCTTTACTTCAATCAGCGAGCTGCTGAGGAATGTTGCTGAAAGCGGAGCTCCGAAGAAGTCGGCCTTTGAGAATGAGTCAGCGATGTCGCCGGTTAGGAAGGCAACGCCATCCTTGCCCATCTGAGCGTCGTTCAAAACAAAGAACAGACCCGAGAAGATAGGCATCTGGAGCAATAGCGGGAGGCAAGAGCTAAGCGGGTTTGAACCGGTGCGCTTGTATAGGGCCATCTGCTCAGCGGCGAACTTCTCGCGAGATTCGCGGTCGGTCTTGCCCTTGTACTTCTTCTGAAGCTTCTGGAGTTCAGGCTGAACCAACATCATGTTGCGCTGGCTCTTGATCTGCTTTACGAAAACCGGAATCAGCGCGGCGCGAACCACGATGGTTAGGCCAACGATCGAGAGAACCCAGGTGATGCCGGCATCGGTTGCCATGCCGATTGAGGTGAAAAGCGAGTGGAACAAGACAAGCACTAGCTCGACTGCCCATTTGACTGGCCACAGAATGTCCATGACTATCCCTTCTTAGAGGTTGGTACTACAAAACCATGTGCGGTCACCGAAAATACTCCGGAGCCCGGTTTAACCCTGTCGACGCCACCCTGCGACCACGGGTTACAGCGCAATACTCGCCATGCGGTCAAGACCGCTCCGACTACCACGCCGCGTTGCTGAACTGATTCCAAACCGTAGGCCGAACAACTCGGGTAATACCGGCAGACATCTCCATAAAGCGGAGAGATGGCCTTCCGATAAAACTTCAGAAACAGAACAACTAAGTTTCTTGGTGCCAACCAGAGCCAATAGAGGAAAGTCACTTTTGTGATTTGCCCATCAAGCTTTGATTGTTTTCTTTACTGCCGAGTTGAAGTCCGTTTGGAATTCCTCTCGCAGCGCGGTCCAATCAAGCTCAGCCGCACCGGGAAGAGCTCGAACTACAACATCTGCCTTTACCTCGAGGGGAAGAAGTGATTCTCGAGAGATTGAACGCAAACGTCTTTTGACCAGGTTTCTTTTGACCGCCCCGCCAACAGATTTGGCTACGACAAAACCAAAGCGGGCATGAGGCGCTGCCTCATCCCGCTTTAGGTAGATGACTAAGTGATCAGAACCGACTTTGCGACCCTGCTTCATTGTCGACCGGAAGTCGTCTGCAGAGACCAATCGATTCTCGCGAGCCAACATTTAGCTAGCTAAGCGATCGATTGTTTGAATTAAGCCGAAAGCTCTACGCGGCCCTTGCGGCGACGAGCTGCAAGGATGGCGCGACCCGCACGGGTCTGCATGCGCAAACGGAAACCGTGGGTCTTTGAACGACGACGGTTGTTTGGCTGGAAAGTACGCTTCGACATGGTGATCTTCTTCTGTTAGTGGAACAAAGTATGTGTTTTGGGAACACAAGCCGTTTCGCTTCTGCCGTTCCCTATGCAGAGCAACCTGTTAAATCTACGCCCAATTACCGAACTGGGTCAAGTTATCTAGACCCGTTTCGCAAAAAACTTTAGAGTCTGCCATATCGTGTCGAAATAAATGGTTAATGACACGCGGGCACAATTTGCTTTTAAGCAACCTAATTGAGTTGAATGTCTCAGGGGACTTTCCACAGGTTTCGTGACTTCCCTACAAACTTATCCACAAGTTTTCCACATGGTGGATAACTTTGCGAAAAATACGTAAAACTCAAGTAGGCACTGGCCCCCAAGCCAGAACAACTATTCGGAAGGGGCTCAGCAAATGTCAGATCAAGACGTTGTCAACATCTTGTGGCACACACTTGTCAACAAGCTGAACCTCGACGAGCGCATGACTCC
>JBDLUE010000108.1:0-3779 GCA_039805505.1 Actinomycetota bacterium | reverse complement strand
GTTCGTGAGCTAAACCAAGCCGGTCTGGGCAGCGCGCGTTCTTGGTACAACGACACCATCGTTTATACCCACGGATACGGTGTTGTTGCTGCTTACGGCAACCAGGCGAGCAGCGATGGTCAGCCGGTGTTCCTTCAGTCGGGAATCCCTTCAAAGGGCGCACTTGGCGAGTACGAACCTCGCATCTACTTCGGTGAGAATTCACCGACCTACTCGATTGTTGGCTCAGACAAGTCGGTCAAACCGCGTGAGTTTGACTATTCAGCAGGTAACTCTGAGTCAGACCAGACTTACACCACCTTCAGCGGAGATGGCGGGCCGAAGCTCGACAACGTGATCGCCAGACTTGCCTATGCAATCAAGTTCCAGAGCGAGCAGATCTTGCTTTCTGACGCTGTGAACAACAAGTCGCAGATTCTCTACAACCGCAACCCAATCGACCGCGTGAAGGCTGTTGCCCCATACCTAACGCTTGATCGAGACGCCTACCCGGCGGTTGTTGACGGCAAGGTCCAGTGGATCGTCGACGGCTACACGACCTCGGCGAACTACCCTTACTCACGCGCCGAAAACTTCAGCCGTTCAATCGCCGACACATCTACCAGCAGCGCATTCGATCGCGGTTCAATCAACTACATTCGCAACTCGGTAAAAGCCACTGTCGACGCCTACAGCGGCGAGGTCAAGCTCTATGCCTGGGATGTAAAGGACCCTATTCTGAAGACCTGGTCAAAGGTTTATCCAGGCACGCTGCTACCAATCAGCAAAATGTCAGGTGACCTACTGAGCCACGTTCGCTATCCGGCCGACCTGTTCAAGATGCAGCGCGCGATCCTCGGCAGCTACCACGTGACCGACTCAGGTTCGTTCTACTCGCAGCAAGATGCTTGGATGACTCCGAACGACCCGGTGGGAACCACCTCGACCAGCACCGGAACGCTTCAGCCCCCTTACTACCTGACCATGCAGGTGCCGGGCACTGACGCTCCAGCCTTCTCGATCTACAGCGCCTTTATCCCACGCTCGACCGGTGAGTCAAGCCGAAACGTTCTGCGTGGCTATTTGGTTGCAGACTCGGATGCCGGCTCAGAGGCAGGCAAGGTTTCGCCTAACTATGGCAAGCTGCGATTGCTTACCCTGCCAAAGGCCTTGAACGTCCCTGGGCCAGGTCTGGTTCAGAACAACTTCAATGCTGACTCCGAGGTTTCGCGCCTCCTCAACATCCTTCGACAAGGTTCAACCACCGTATTGAATGGAAACCTGCTGACCCTGCCAGTCGGTGGCGGTTTGCTCTACGTCCAGCCGGTTTACATCAAATCAACCGGTGAAACCAGCTATCCGTTGCTCAAGAAGGTGTTGGTTGCATTCGGCGACAAAATTGCCTTCGAAGACACTCTGACGGCAGCTCTCGACACCCTATTCGGCGGAAACTCTGGAGCGGTGGGTGGTTCGACAGGACCTGTAGTTACCCCGACAGAACCCGGCGAGACCTCTACCGCGGCACCTAGCGCAGCTCTCAAGTCGGCCTTGGCTCAGGCTCGACAAGCCATGCTAGACAAGGCTCAGGCCATGGCTGACGGCGACTGGACCGCCTACGGAAAGGCAGAGAAGGCGTTGAAGATCGCTCTCGATGCAGCTCTGGCGGCAGCCAAGTAGGTTCGCTTATCGACTGCAAACGTGCTACACTTGGAACTTCGCCGCGGGGTGGAGCAGTTCGGTAGCTCGCCGGGCTCATAACCCGGAGGTCGTAGGTTCAAATCCTGCCCCCGCAACTAGAAACAAGCATCGTTCGCGGTGAAAGAAACCCGGTCCAGTAAATGGGCCGGGTTTTTCTTTGCCTAGATGAGTTGGCCTTTGTGTATAAAGGCGGCGAACATTTTCGGGTTTTGAAACCATTTCGCACATGAAACTTTCTAACTCGAATCGAACACTCGCCATCGCCGCAGCGGCCATTCTGATGTCCGCCTACCAACTCTCGCCGATACAGGCCTGGGCCTGTTCTGCCTCGACATCGGGAGGCTTTGCATACTCATCAAACACCGGCCCAACTTCGGTCACGGTCTGTGCATCTTCGGTGGTCAGCAACCGGGCCGTTGCGGTCGCAACGAAGGCACCAGTTGTAAAAGCGCCATCCGCGAAGGCGCCGGTTGCTAAAGCACCCATGGCTCCAGCGCAACCGAAGAAACTACCCAAGACCCCACCAGCTCCAGCCAAGTCTCTTTTGACTCCGATAAAGCAGGGTGTGCCGGCAGCTCTTCAGAAACCCGTCGCAAAACCAGCGCCCAAGCCTTTGTCCAAGCCAATCGTGGTCTCAACGTCGCCCAAAACCCCAGCAAAGAGCACCGTGACATCCGCTTCGACGACATCTGCGACAAGCTCGGGGGAGGTGAGCTTCTCACCGACCCCAATCTCGCTCAGTTCAAGCGAAACTAGAGCGCAGGTCGGGGAGGCGGTTACTTTCTGGGCGAGCACTTCGACTCACTACAAGACCGGCTTGCTTCTCGGTAAGGTCACCGACGTCAGATTCACTCCGATTGAAACCCTTTGGAGCTCCGATCAAGGGCACACCGGGGTTGGCGGGGCAGTTTCTTTGGTGTTTGATGACTCAGGAAGCGTCGAGGTTATGGCGAGCGTGACCTATGCGGTTGCCTATCAAATCTCTGGAGCTTCTGGTTGGGTGGCCAGCGGTGAAATCAAGGTTTGGGATTCGATCGCCATAACCATTGAGGAAGTTGCGGAATCACTCGCAAGAACCGAAACCCCTCCGTCCAAGGTAGTTAGGTTGGTGGGCAAAAATTGTCTGTCCCGCACAGCGGTATTTGGTTGTAACCCCTAGCGCTCAGACAACTTTCAGGTTGTTTTCATAGACTAATCAGGCTTGCCTGCGATTCTGATTTCGCAGCCAAGTTTGAAAGGTAACCAGTGTCTGATTACAACCGTCAATTTTTGTTTGAAACTAAGCCTGCACAGGGGTTCACGCCTGCTAAGAAGCCCACTCTCCGTGAGCGATTGACTGGGCGCATGAACCTGTTGACGGGAACCGTGGTTCTGATAATCGGAGCATCTCTTGGTGCTGCGGTTGGTGCAGGGGTTGGCATTGGTGTTTACAACTACTGGACTCGACCTGCACCGGTCATCGTCAACAACGCCGAAAGCGTCTCGTGGGTGACTGCGGCAGCCGCCAAGGCTTCACCTTCCGTTGCCACCATTTCGGTGTCAAGCGCATCGGGTGGCGGTAACGGTTCTGGCGTCTTTTTGACTGCTGATGGCTACCTACTAACCAATACTCACGTGGTCACCTTAGATGGCGCGACATCCTCGGTGGAAGTTGAAGTGAAGACTTATGACGGCCACATTTATCCGGCCAAGGTGGTCGGCACCGACCCGACGAACGACCTCGCAGTGCTTAAAGTTTCGGCACCTATCCAGTTCACTCCGGTTGAATTCGCCGATTCCAATGCGCTCAACGTGGGTGATGCAACCGTGGCAATCGGCGCCCCGCTCGGGCTCTCAAACACCGTAACCAAGGGCATCGTGTCTGCGCTAAACCGGACCATCCAAGTTGCTTCGGCTGCAGCGCCGGATAACTCGAACGGCGGCGGGCTGCAGTTCTACAGCGGCTCTGGCGACTCAATCAACCTGCGAGTGATTCAGACTGACGCAGCGATCAACCCTGGCAACTCGGGTGGTGCATTGCTGAACCAGCAGGGGCAACTCATTGGCATCAATGTTGCGATCGCCAACGCCGGCGGAACCTCGGGCAGCATCGGAGTGGGTTT
>JBDLUE010000107.1:0-3781 GCA_039805505.1 Actinomycetota bacterium | reverse complement strand
GACTTCGAAAGGTTTTGCTCGATTTCAGGCGTGTGGCGGTGGATTCCGCCGACCTGGTAGGCGTTAGCTGAACCGGTCGGTTCAATCTCAAAGAGCTTCTCAGTTGCGCCACGGCCGGCACCCGAGGTTCCTGCAGACAGGATGCTGACGATGTCGTTCGGCTCGATCAACCCCGCGGCCAGGCCAGGTGCCAATGCAAGGGTTATGGCTGTCACGTTGCAGCCAGGCACTGCGATTCGCTTAGTGCCTTGGATGAGTCCACGCTGCTTATTGTTGCCGCCGATCAGAAGCTCAGGCATACCGTAGGTCCAGGTGCCAGCGTGCTCTCCACCGTAGAACTTCTTCCAGTCGACTTCGCTCTCAAGTCGGAAGTCTGCACCGCAGTCGATGACCAACGTCTCTTCACTCAACCACTCGGCTACTTCGGCTGACTTTGAGTGCGGGAGGGCTAGGAACACGATGTCGTGACCAGCTAGGGCAGCGGCGGTGTTCTCAGAGAAAACTAGGTCCGCGTATGCGGGGACGTGCGGGTGCAGCGTCGAGACCTTCTCGCCCACCATGCTGCTAGCCGTGACGGTCTTGAGTTCTAGGTCAGGGTGTACTGCAACCAGGCGCAACAATTCGCCACCAACGTTTCCGCTGGCGCCGGCAATGGCAACTGAAAAGGCCATCCGTGTCCCCTATCTAGGCTTGACCCGCTATGCGCGGAGCGTGGCCCCATACTTGGCGTTCGCGAGCGCGACAGCCTTGTCACGAGATTCTGACGCCTCAACCTGAGTCAAGGTGCGGTCTGCAGCGCGAAAACGCAAGGCAAAGGTCAGCGACTTGTGACCGGCGGCTACGTTGTCGCCTCGGTAGTCATCAACTAGGGTTACCTGCTCGAGCAGTTCACCTGCACCCTCAAGAATTACAGCGCGGATTTCACCGGCTGGGATCTCGTTAGCGACGACCAGAGACAAGTCCTGGGTCGCTGCTGGATAGGTGCCAATATAGCCCGCTTGGATTACCGCTGGGGCGGCTGCGTAAAGCGCTTCGAGATCAATTTCTAGCGCTGCAACGCGACGAGGCAGGTCATTAGCTGCAGTCAAGTTTGGGTCTAGTTCGCCGGCGAAGCCCACTGAAACCAAACCTGAACCAACCAAAAGTTCGGCCGAACGCCCCGGGTGGAAACCCTTTGGGCTAGCCTGGCGAACGGTTAGCTCCAGCCCGACAGCGTGCGCTGCGAAGCGAGCTGCCTGGATTGCGTCCTGATAGCTGATCGCCTGCGACTGAATGCCGACACCCTGGTTGACGCGGTCTCCGGTGAACAAGGCGGCTAGGCGGCTTGGCTGTGCCGGGATCGTGGCGTTGAGGGTTGCCAACTGTTCAGCACTCGGAAGCTGGTTGCCAACTGGCAGTTTGCCGGTGGCCACGATGGTCTGGGCGGGTAGGAACACCGAACCCTCTTCAAAGATGGCCAAGTCGGTTAGTCCACGCGAGAAGTTGCGTCGAGCGGCCTCAATCAGACCCGGCAAAATTGTGGTGCGCATCTCACCAAACTCTGCCTGGAGCGCGTTAGCCAACTTCACCGCAGGCTGGCCCTCACTGAACATCTGGTTCTGCGCCTCGCTGATGAACGGGTAGGTCAGAACTTCAACATGACCGGAGCCTGCTAGCGCACCCAGGATGGCACGGCGACGCTTCTGCGTGGTGGTCAAGCCGCGGCCCGGCGGGGCCACTGGCAGACGCGAAGGAATTCGCTCGTAACCATTGATACGGGCAATCTCTTCGACAAGGTCGGTCTTGTGGGTTAAGTCAGGACGCCAGCTCGGCGGAATGACCTCGTAGCCGCCGTCGACTGAAGCAACAACACAACCGACCTCTAGGAGAACCTTTTCGATTTCTTCGGCCGTGTAGTCGACGCCGACAAGCTCGGATGCGAACTTCGCTGGTAGCCAAATCTTGGGAACCTGCTGAAGATCCTTGAACTCTGCTCCAAGTGCGTCAGCAGCACCACCAGCGTGCACCTCGAGCAGCTGCACAACACGAGCTGCCGCGTTGTCGGCCATCATCGGGTCAACTCCGCGTTCGTAGCGCTTCGAAGCTTCTGAAGGCAGACGGTGGCGTCGCGCCGAACGGGCGATGGTAATCGGCTCAAAGTGAGCAGCCTCGACAAGCACGTTCTGAGTGGTTGAAGTGACCTCGGTGTCTTCGCCACCCATCACACCGGCAAGGCCAATCGGGCCAGATTCATCAGTGATCAGTAGATCTTGGAGGTCGAGCTTGCGGACCTGACCATCTAGAGTCTTCAGAGTTTCGCCGGCCTTGGCGCGACGTACGGTGAGACCGCCCTTGATCTTGTCCAGGTCGTAGGCGTGAGTTGGCTGACCTAGCTCAAGCATCACGTAGTTGGTGATGTCGACTACTAAAGAAACCGAGCGCATTCCGGCGAGTTTTAGACGTGAAACCATCCAGGCTGGAGTCGGACGAGACACGTCAACGCCCTTTACGACGCGAAGCACGAAGCGATCGGTGCCGCGTCGTCCGCGAATCGGAGCTTCATCGTTGATGGTCAAGCTGAAGCCGTGGCCCATTTCGATGTGTGCATTGCTCTTCGGGTCACGGAAGTCTGCGCCGGTTGCATGTGAATACTCACGCGCAATGCCACGCATCGAGAAGCAGTAGCCACGGTCTGGCGTGACGTTAACTTCAGCTGCCTCGTCATCCAAGTGAAGAAGTTCGAGAGCATCGGTGCCCACCTTTGGGTCGAGACCTAGCTCGTGCAAACGGATGATTCCCGCGTGATCTTCGCTCAGGTTCAACTCACGAGCCGATGCCATCATGCCGTCGCTGATGTGCCCGTATGTGCTGCGCGCGGCAATGTGGAAATCGCCTGGAAGCACTGCACCAGGCAGACAAACGACAACCTTGTCGCCTACTTCAAAATTGCTAGCGCCGCACACGATACCGCGAACGTCCTCGCCGCCATCGGCAGCCTTCTGACCTTCAGCGGCCACGCGAACCTGACACCAGCGAATGGTCTTGCCGTTGCTTTGCGGCTCTGGGATGAACTCGAGGACCTGACCGACAACAACCGGGCCGGTGACACCGAATCCGTGGGAGCCTTCTTCTTCGAGACCGACCTTGACCAGCTCAGCCATCACGCTTTCAGGCGTGACGTCTCCGGGTAGGTCAACGTAATCGGCTAGCCATGACAATGGAACGCGCATTAGAGGGACACTCCAAACTGCTCACTGAAGCGAACATCTGATTCGACCATGTCGTGCATGTCACGAACGTCGTTGCGGAACATGAGGGTTCGTTCTATGCCCATACCGAATGCGAAGCCTGAGTAAACCTCAGGGTCGATTCCGGCAGCCTTGAGAACGTTCGGGTTGACCATGCCGCAGCCACCCCACTCGACCCAGCGTGCACCGCCCTTGGCACCCGGGTGCCAAACGTCTAGCTCGGCCGATGGCTCGGTGAACGGGAAGAAGGATGGGCGCAGACGAATCTGAGCATCTGGGCCAAACATGATTCGAGCGAAGTGCTCGAGAGTGCCTCGTAGGTCGGCCATGGTTAGGCCCTTGTCGACTGCTAGCCCCTCAACCTGGTGGAAAACCGGAGTGTGAGTTGCGTCAAGTTCATCGGTGCGGAAAACGCGACCCGGGCAGAGGACGTACACCGGAAGTTCACGGTCTAGCATCGAGCGAACCTGAACTGGAGATGTGTGGGTGCGAAGCACAAGGTGCGACTCGACCGGCTCGACAAAGAAGGTGTCCTGCATGGCTCGGGCAGGGTG
>JBDLUE010000106.1:0-4283 GCA_039805505.1 Actinomycetota bacterium | reverse complement strand
GCACTAGGTTCGGTCGACATGGTCCTGTTCGACAAAACCGGAACCCTAACCACTGCCGAGCGTCGATTTGTTGGCGCACACCTAACCCACGGTTCGCCGCTTTCAAGCACGGATGAACTGCTCGCCATCGCAGCTGGAGTCGAAACTCACTCTGAACATCCGATTGCGGTAGCGATTGTTGAAGAAGCTAAGCGTCGAGACATCGAACCGCTTGAAGTGCGTGACTTCCGATTGATTCCGGGCCAGGGTGCCGCTGGAACGTTCGAAGCCCAAACCATTGTGGTTGGTGGGCCCATTATTCTGACTTCGCGAAACATGACCCTGTTTGTCGGCGATCTGGTCAAGTGTGATGCGGCAAACCACGAAGGTCACACCGTGCTTTTTGTTATTCGCGACACCGAGCTGCTCGGCTGGATTGAGACAGGCGACCTGATCCGAGGCAGTTCGAAGAGCGCCGTGATGGCCCTTCAGTATGAACGTAAGCGCATCGGTTTGCTGACCGGCGATGCTCAGGGCGTGGCCACTTGGGTGGGCAACGATTTGGGAATCACCGAAACTTTTGCCGAGGTTCTGCCTCACCAGAAAGCCGATGTGGTCAGCCGCCTGCAGGCCGACACATCCAAGATTGCAATGGTCGGTGACGGAGTCAACGACGCCCAGGCCTTAGCTCAGGCAAATGTCGGTGTTGCCTTTGGCGTCGAGAATTCAGAGCCGCTTGAGTGTGCGGGCGTCACGATCGCCTCCACCGACCCGGCGCTGTTCGCTCGCGCCCTGATTCTCTCTAGGCGTGCGACCAAGAAGGCCCGCCAGAACCTTGCCTGGAGTCTGGTTTTCAGCCTCGTGACGTTGCCGCTGGCCGCTGGTGCGCTGAGCGGAATCGGCCTCTCTGTTTCACCTGCTGTGGCTGCAGGCCTATCGCTCACGATGTCTGCTCTGGTGTTGGTCAACACTCGACGTTTGAAGAGAGGTTAGTCGAATGCGACTAGGTCTCATCATCAACCCGAGTTCGGGACGAGGCAAGGGCGCTGCCCGAGGCCAATTGGTTCTCGCGACACTCAAAGCTCAGGGCCAAGAGTTCATCAACCTCTCCGGCGCATCCATGGATGAAGCCAATGCCAATGCTCGCCACGCAATCAACGATGGGCAGATCGAGGGGTTGGTTGTGGTTGGTGGAGACGGCATTGCTCACCTCGGTGTGAACATTTCCTGCGACACCGGAATCCCGCTTGGCATCATCGCAGCTGGCACCGGAAACGACCTGGCTCGAAGCATCGGAATGCCCGAGGGTGACGTGGTTGCAGGCACGCTTGCGGTTCTCGAAAAGCTTGATCGCCCGCGCCAGGTAGATGCCATCAAGGCTCACAGTTCGACGGGGCCGTTTTGGTTTTTTGGCACAGCATCAGCCGGATTCGATGCCCTTTGCAACCAGCGCGCCAACCTGATGAGCTGGCCCAAGGGTCAGCGTCGCTATGACATAGCCATGGTTCTAGAACTGGCTAAGTTCAAGCCTATTCATTATGAGGCCACCATAGATGGTGAACACCGCTCGTTCGATGCAATGCTGTGCGCGGTGGCCAACGGCCCAGCGTTTGGTGGCGGAATGCTGATTGCTCCAGACGCCAAGGTGGATGACGGTTATCTAGACCTGTTCATCGTGCACGCGATGAGCCGCCTAGAGCTTTTGAAGGTTTTCCCAAAGGTCTACACCGGTGGGCACGTCACCCATCCTGCGGTTGAATTCGTTCGAGCCAAGTCGGTCAAGCTGTCTTCAGGCAACATGCCGGTCTACAGTGATGGAGAGGCCCGCGGGCACTCACCTCTAACCGCAACTGTAGAGCCTGGCGCCCTTTCGGTCTTCGCCTAAGACCCCGTTTGCCTTCGAGGCCTGCACTGTGGCATAATCGACAGGTTGCAAAAAACGGTCCCATCGTTTAGCGGCCTAGGACACCGCCCTCTCACGGCGGCAGCAGGGGTTCAAATCCCCTTGGGATCACGATTACCTCTCTCGATGCTTTGTCTCGGGAGAGGTTTTCTTTTACCCGGGTTAGGCGCGTGAGCGCAGGCGCACAATGCCCGCGAAAATGACGATGATGAACACTGGGATGAGTGCTTCGAGGTTCAGTCCCAAGAACATGAAGGCCGCGAGAATCGAGCCGGCGATCGCTCCACCGAATGCGCCCGAGAGATTCATCAGCGAGTCACTTAGACCCTGAACGTTGGTCTTCTCTTCGATCGGCAGTGTTGCGGTCAGCAAAGCGGCGCCACCTACGGTCGATGCCGACCAACCCAACCCGAGCAAGAACAAACCGATGGTGACGAGAGTGCGGTCATCCTGGCCAAACCCGGCAATGCCAAGTGCCGCAACGAAAATCAGCTGACCGAGAATCACGGTCTTCACACGCCCGAGCTTGTCGGATAGCCAGCCGAAGATCGGCGAGAACGCATACATGCCGGCAATATGAAGGCTGATCGTGAAGCCAACCACGACCAGGTCAAAACCCATGCCCTTCATGTGAATTGGTGTCATCGACATCACCGAAACCATGACCATGTGGCTCAGGGCAATGGCTGTGATCGCGAAGGCCGCCAATGGGTATTTCCGAAGGGTCGCAAATGCCGAGGCAAATGAGGTCTTGCCCTTGGTTTTCGCCGCATTGAGCTGCTTGGCAACCAATAGCGGGTCAGGTCGAAGCCCGAGCCAGAAGACCGTCGTGGCGGCCATCTGAGCCAGAATCGTGAAGACGAAGGGCCCAGTCATGGTTGGCAGACCCAGTGCGCGGCCGACGATCTCGCCGGGGCCAAATAGGTTTGGGCCGATTACCGCGCCGAACGTGGTTGCCCAAACTACTACCGAGAGGTCACGGCCGGTGGAGCGATTCGACGGAAGGTCGGTGGCTGCGAATCGGGCTTGAAGTCCAACCGCTGAGCCTGCGCCAAGTAGAAAGAGAGCAACGAGCAGAAGCGGGAAGAAGTGAACCGCCGCCGAGGTAATCACCAAGGTCGCACCGGAAATCGCGATCGCGGCACCGGTGGCCAGTGAAACTCTGCGACCACGCGCGTAGGCAAGTCGCGCCAGCGGAATCGCCCAGGTGGCAGCGCCAAGTGTGCTGAAGGTGGCGGCCGAGCCAGCCCAGGCCGGAGTGCCCGAAAGTTCTGCGGCCAAAAGCGAGCCAATCGATAGCGTCGAACCAAGCCCAAAACCCGAAAGCACCTGCCCTGCAGTTAGCACCCGGATGGTCTTTTTCTGGAGGAAATCCAGCCCGTTTTCGCTCATCCCGCCAGCCTATACCGAAGCAATCCACCCGCCCGCGAGGTAAACTTTTAGTTCAATCGTTTTGAGGTGTTTGTATGACAAATAAGCCGTTAACTCTGGCCGAAAAGGTATGGAACGACCACTTGGTCGCCAAGGGTGAAAATGGTTCGCCCGACCTGCTCTACATCGACCTTCACCTAGTTCACGAGGTCACCAGCCCTCAGGCATTTGATGGCCTTCGCCTCGCTGGCCGCCCGGTTCGTCGCCTCGACCAAACCATCGCCACCGAAGACCACAACACTCCGACCTGGGACATCGATAAGCCAATTGCCGATGTCACCAGCCGCACCCAGATCAACGCACTTCGCGAGAATGCCAAAGAGTTCGGCGTTCGCATCCTGGTTTGACCATGCCTGGCATCACCGTTGTCTGTGGCGACTCACACACCTCGACCCACGGCGCCTTTGGAGCGCTGGCGATGGGCATCGGAACCTCAGAGGTCGAGCACGTGCTCGCCACCTCGACCCTTCCGCTTCAGCCATTCAAGACCATGGCCATCAACGTAGAAGGCGCCCTGCGCCCTGGCGTGACCGCGAAGGACATCATCCTTGCCGTGATTGCCAAGATTGGCACCGGCGGCGGCCAGGGCTATGTGCTCGAATACCGCGGCAGCGCCATCCGTGCGCTCTCGATGGAAGCCCGTATGACCATCTGCAACATGTCGATCGAGGCTGGTGCACGGGCCGGCATGGTTGCACCGGACCAGGTCACCTATGACTACCTCGAGGGCCGCCCACACGCCCCGCAGGGCGCTGACTGGGATGCGGCCATCGCCTACTGGAACACCCTGCCAACCGATGAGGGTGCCAAATTTGACGCCGAGGTTTTCCTCGATGCCAACACCCTCGACCCATTCGTCACCTGGGGAACCAACCCTGGCCAGGGCATCAGCCTGAACGATTCAGTGCCAAGCCCGGATGACTTCAGCGACCCAAACGACAAGGCGGCGGCGATCCGCGCTTTGGAATAC
>JBDLUE010000105.1:0-3934 GCA_039805505.1 Actinomycetota bacterium | reverse complement strand
ATGTGGCCCACAGCTAGATTTCGCTCTCGAGCAGATCGCGAATGACCCAAAGGGTGGCATCGTGATTTACCTGCGCGGCCAGGAGGGTCGCGGCATCGGACTTCTGAACAAGCTCAAGGCCTATGCCCTCCAAGACACCGGCCTCGACACCGTGGACGCGAACTTGGCGCTCGGCCTGCCTAGTGAAAACCGCGAGTATGGCGCAGCCGTTTCAATCCTGCGAGACCTCGGCGTCAACAGCGTGCGCCTCATGACTAACAACCCGGCTAAGAGCGATTTCTTGAACCAGGCCGGCATCAAGGTCAACTCATACGTGCCGATTATTGTCGGCGAGGCTGCTCAAAACCAGCAGTACCTAGAAACCAAACGCGCCCGCATGGGCCACATCATTCCGGAGGTAAAGGCATGAGCGGAGCGGGAGCCCCAAAACTAGCAATCGACGCAAGTGGACTTCAAATTGCGATTGTCGTAACCAGTTGGCACACCCAAATCACGGATGGCCTGCTGGCTGGTGCTGAACGAGCGCTTCAAGCCGCCGGCAACAGCGAGTATGAGATCTGGCGTGTGCCGGGTGCCTTCGAGCTTCCGCTTGGCGCTCAGTATGCAATTGACGCAGGTGCCGATGCTGTAATCGCGCTCGGTGTCGTGATTCAGGGCGACACCCCGCACTTCGACTACGTTTGCTCGGCTGCCACTGACGGCTTGAACCGAGTTCAGTTGGACAGCGGCATTCCTGTTGGTTTCGGTCTGTTGACCGTGAACACCGAACAGCAGGCACTCGACCGTGCGGGCCTAGAGGGCTCGAAAGAAGACAAGGGCGCAGAAGCGGTTGAAGCCGCAGTGCTCATGGCTAGACTGAGGGCATGAAACTAGCACTCGACATCACACTTGTTCTACACCTACTGGCCTTTGGAGTTATCTTCGGCGGAGTAATCTCCGAGGTTAAGAACTTCAAGACTGGCGCCAAGGTTAACTCGGGCATCCTGCACGGTTCTTGGCTTGCCGTTCTAACCGGTTTGATCATGGCCGGCCTCCTGCCACTTGCTGAGCCTGATGAGCACCTAAACGGCCTTGCGCTGTCAATCAAGGGCTTGGCGATCACCGGAATCTTCTTCATCGGCTACACCTACCAGAAGAAGGAATCGGCTCCTAAGTGGGCTGTTCCAACCATCGGCGCCCTGGTTGTTCTTGCACTTGCAACCGCGGTTCTTGGCCCAATCGTTTCCTAATCAAACTTCAGTAGAAAAGCCCCGCGGATGAGTTCCGCGGGGCTTTTCTATGCTCTTGATTAGTTGCCGGTGTAGCTGACCGAGGCCGAAACCTCACCCACGCCCGCCGAGGTGCTGGCGGCTACTCTGTAGAGCCAAGTCACACCTGCTGCAGGCCCGGAAACTCGCACCGAGGTCGCAGTGGTGCTGCCGATTAGCACCCAGGTCGCGCCAGAATCGCGGCTGACATACGTGTAGTAACCATAGAACGAGCCACCTCCTAGGTTGCTCGGAGCCGCGTAGTTGACCTGAACATAACCGACGGTCGACGCAGTCACGGCCACGTTCTGAACCGGGCTAGCCTTCATTGCTGGGATGGCGTAGCTCATGGTTGAACTCACCGCAGATGCTCCCAGTGCGTTGAACGCGATAACCCTGAAGTAGCTTCGGGCTCCGGGCGCATCCTTCGGCACCACGATGGACAGACCAGTCGCGTCGGCAACGTCAACCCAGGTCGCTCCGTTTTGCTTCTGAACCTTGTAGCCGGTTATGGCAAGGCCGCCGTTGTCATACGGGGCCGCCCACCGAACAGTCACGGTGTTGTCAGAGTTGAAGACGTAACCAACCGACTGCGGAGCGCTCGGGACGGTGGTTGGCATCGAGATTGAAGCCGAACCGCTCGGCAGGCTGCTTCCATACTGGGTGAGAGCAACCGCACGGTACTGCCAGGTTTGACCCTTGGTTGGTGCAGGAAGGTTCAAGGTCAGACCGGTGCTCGAGGTGTAGTTCTGCCAGGTAACTCCGGCATCGCGAGACACCTGGATGGAGTAACCGCGAACCGAACCACCACCGAGACTTACCGGCGCGGTGTAGCTGAGCGTGACTCCTGTCGAGGTCTGAACGGCTGTAAAGCCCTGAGGGGCACTCGCCTGTAGGTAAGGAGACATCACAGCTCCAACCGCACTTACCGGACCTGAACCAACGGCATTGGTCGCGGTGACTCGGAAGATAGCGTAGACGCCTGGAATCGGGCGAGCAACCGTGTAGGTCAACGTTGTTGCCGGCAACTGGCCAACCGCATTCCAGACACCATCGACCTGACGCTCGAGGAGATAACCGGTGATGGCTGAGCCGCCGTTGTCGTTTGGTGCATTCCAACGAACCGTGACATCAGCTGCCCCGGTCAACGAAACCGAAGGAGTGTAGACCTGCCCAGGTGCTGTGACACCTGTGGAGACCGTCACGACGTTGCTTGGTTCGCCCAAGCCAAACTGCGTGTATGCGACGACGCGGTAAGAGACCGTCTGCCCCTTAGCTGGAGGCGTGAATGCGCCTGCCGCAGTGGTAGCCGAGAATGTGCTCTGTGAATACCAGGTCTTACCAGCATCTCTCGAATACTGAAGGTAGTAGCTGCGAATCGAGCCGCCACCCAGATCAGCCGGTGCCGCAAAAGAAATGTCGTAGCGGTTGGTCGCGGTGTTCAGCGTGGCCACGAAACTCTGAGGGGCGCTTGCCTTCGAATACGGGGTCATGATCGACGCGGCCGAGCTGGCTGCGCCCGCACCCCTGGCATTCAAGGCAGAAACTCGGTAAGTCGAATAAACACCCGGAGCTGGACGCTGGGTCACGTAAATTAGTGTGTTTGCTGACAGCTGCGCAACCGAGGTCCAAGCGCCATTTTCTTGGCGTTCGAGGGCATACCCTGTGATTGGCGAACCGCCGTTGTCTGAAGGTGCACTCCAACGCACGGTCACGTCAGAGGTTCCCGTGAACGAAACAGACGGTGTGTAGACCTGACCAGGCACCGAGACACCCGTGGATAGCGTGACCGAGTTGCTCGGTTCACCCAAACCAAACTGAGTATAAGGAACCACGCGGTAGCTCAGGGTCTGCCCCTTTGCCGGTGCAGACATCACACCCGAGGCAGAGGTGGAGGTGAGCGTTGTCTGAGACAGCCAAGTCTTGCCGGCATCCTTCGAATACTGAAGGTAGTAGCTGCGAATCACACCACCACCCAGATCAGTAGGTGCGGTAAATGACACGTCAATTCGGTTAGTCGCTGTGTTCAAGGTGGCCACGAAGTTCTGTGGAGCACCCGCCTTTGCGTAAGGCGTCATTAGCGACGCGGTGGCGCTGAACGGGCCGGCACCAATTGCATTCACCGCAGAAATTCTGAAGGTTGCGTAGGCGCCTGGCGCAGGTCGTGTCGTGACGTAGATCAGGGTCGTCGCCGGAAGCTGCGCGACCGAAGCCCACGCGCCGTCAACCTGTCGTTCCAGGTTGTAGGTCGCCGTTAGACCGCCATTGTCACTGACCGGGTTCCAGCGCACAGTGACTTCGTTCGTGCCGGTTAGCAAAATCGACGGCGCACTCATCTGGCTCGGAGCCGCGTTGGCCACCGCAATCGAGACTGCTGCGCTCGGCTGGCTGCTGCCGAACCTCGTCGTTGCAATAACTCGATAACTCCAGGTCTGACCCTTCAGCGGTGCAGGCACTGCAACAGCAAAGGTGGTCGCATTCGGATAAGTCAGTGATGACCAAGTCGCTCCGCCATCCTTGGACACCTGAATGACGTAGCCGCTGACAGTGCTGCCGCCAAGGTTCGTCGGTGCAGCATACGAGATATCTACGCGACCCGTGGCGGAGTTGTAGCTGGCTGCGAAGTTCTGCGGTGCCGAAGCCTGAAGGAACGGCGTCATAACCGAACCGGCCGCGCTGATCGGGCC
>JBDLUE010000104.1:0-7661 GCA_039805505.1 Actinomycetota bacterium | reverse complement strand
CAGATTTTGGCAAACATTCTGAAGAAGGTTGCAGATGACTATGACGTCATCATCATCGACTGCCAGCCTTCGCTTGGATTGCTGACTGTAAACGCTCTAACTGCCGCCCACGGCGTGATCATTCCTTTGGCAAGTGAGTTCTTCGCACTTCGCGGTGTTGCTATCCTCGAGGACATCATCGGCAAGGTTCAAGAGGGTCTAAACCCGGCTCTTCAGCTTGATGGCATCCTGGCCACAATGTATGACCCTCGCACCCTCCACTCGCGTGAGGTACTTGACCGTTTGCACGAAGCGTTCGGCGAGAAGGTATTCCGCAGTGTTATCAACCGCACCGTTAAGTTCCCGGATGCGACCGTTGCCCAAGCTCCAATCACCACTTATGCTCCAGACTCTGACGCGGCCGAGGCTTATCGCACCGTCGCGCGTGAACTAGTGGATCGTGGCTGCGCCCCATAACCAAGACCTAGCTGAGGCGACCGAAAAAGCCAGCGGATTCGCGGTCAGCCTAGGGAATTTTGAGGGACCATTCGACCTACTGCTTTCGTTAATTTCGAAGCACGAAATGGACATTACTGAGATTTCGCTCAGCAAGGTGACTGACGAGTTCATCTCATACTTGAAGAGCCTCGACGACGACGAAGAGCTTGACCAGGCGAGCGAGTTCCTAGTCATTGCAGCGACCTTGCTCGATTTGAAAATCGCCGGCCTGCTTCCTAAGGGTGAAGTCGTTGACGCTGAAGACGTGGCATTGCTTGAGGCTCGAGACCTGCTCTTTGCTCGCTTGTTGCAGTACCGCGCTTTCAAAGAGATTTCGAGCTGGTTCTCAACCGCGCTGCAGATCGAGAGCAACCGCATTCCTCGCGAAGTTCAAATGGAGGAGCGTTTCCGAAAGCAAAAGCCAGAGCTTGTCTGGACTTTGTCGCTTGCCGAGTTTTACAAGCTTTCGCAAGAAGTTCTCACTCCTCGCGAGATTCCCTCAGTTGGTTTAACCCACTTGCACGCGCCCCGCGTTTCGATTCGCGAGCAAGCTGCCGAAGTGATCTCGATGCTAAGAAGGTCAACGAATCTGAGCTTCCGCGACCTTATCGGGGCAGTGAAAGATCGAGGAGTCGTCGTCGCCCGCTTCTTGGCGGTCTTGGAACTGTACCGACTTTCTGCGATCAGTTTCGAGCAGGTGTCACCGCTGGGTGACTTGCAGCTGACGTGGCGTGCTGAGAACTTTGACGATGAACAACTAGCCACACTTGGAGCTGACTATGACTCTTGATTCCAACACCAGGGGAGCCCTCGAGGCGATTCTCATGATTACAGATGCGCCAGTGTCGCTTGTTGCGCTTGCTACGGCGCTCGAGTGCCCGGTCAAGGAAGTCCGCGATGCGGTTCTTGAGCTAAAGGCAGAATACGATGGCCAGGATGGGGCTGCGCCTCGAGGCTTCGAATTGCGTGAGGTGGGCGGTGGCTGGCGAATATTCGTTCGCCAGGAGTTCGACTGGGCTGTTCGAATGTTCATCTCTAACGAAAACCCAACCAAGCTGAGCCAGGCGGCTCTTGAGACCCTTGCGGTCATCGCCTATAAGCAGCCAATTTCACGAGGTCAGATTGCCTCAATCCGTGCAGTAAATGTTGATTCGGTTGTGCGCACCTTGCTCAGCCGCGGTCTCATCACGGAGCTTTACACCGATTCAGAAACCGGTGCCATTAACTACGGAACGAGCGAGCTCTTGCTAGAACTTCTCGGCATCAATTCTTTGGATGAGATGCCACTAATCAGCCCATACCTCCCAGATGCGAACAGTAACTTCGATGTCGAACTCTAATGACGAGAACGCCTCAGGCGTAAGACTTCAGAAGGTAATGGCAGCCGCTGGCGTGGCCTCACGTCGCGTTTGCGAGGATTACATCACGCAGGGCCGAGTAAAGGTTAACGGCAAGGTCGTCACCGAGCTCGGCACCCGCATCAACCCGGATGTCGACAAGGTTACTGTCGGCGGAACACCGATTCAGCTAGATGCTTCGCGCGTCTATCTAGCACTTAACAAGCCATACGGGGTCGTCAGTTCTATGGCAGACGAAAACGGCCGTGGCGACCTCAGCCAGTTTGTCGTGGGTTACGACCGAGTCTTCAACGTTGGTCGTTTGGATGCCGAAACAACCGGATTGATCATCATGACCAACGACGGTGAACTTGCTCACAAGCTGGCTCACCCAAAGTTCGGCGTAACCAAGACCTATGTTGCTCGCGTCGAAGGAGTCGTCACTCCGGCCACGATTCACAAGCTGCTCAGTGGATTCGAGCTAGAAGACGGCGCCATCAAGGCAGATAAGGCACACATCGTTGACGTTTCAGGCAACGAGAGTCTAGTTGAGGTTGTGCTGCACTCGGGTCGCAACCGAATCGTACGTCGCATGTTCGAGTTTGTCGGCCACCCGGTTCTTGGTCTAGTGCGACGCCAGTTTGGCCCGATTCAGCTTGGTCCGCTAAAAGAAGGCCGCGTCCGCGAACTCAGTAAAATAGAGGTCGGCGCGCTGCTTAAGGCCGCTGAAGGCGGAGTCGAACGAGCTCCTCGTCCACGGGTGAAGTCAGGTAAGGCAGCCCCGGCGAAGAACGGCAAGAGGCGGTAATCATGGCAATTAGGGCAATCAGAGGCGCCATCCAGCTGGATGTCGACGAACGCGAACACCTACTAAAGTCAACTGCTGAGCTCTTGACCAAGATGCTGCACGCAAACGACATCGCTAACGGTCAGCTGATAAATATCTTTTTCACCTCCACACCGGACCTGGTTAGTGAGTTTCCGGCAGTCGCAGCGCGCGAGCTGGGCCTAGGTGATGTCCCACTTATGTGTTTCGTTGAGATGGACGTCGCAAAAGCGATGCCTCGTGTCATCAGAATCATGATCCAGGCTGAACTTGATGTAGCACGTGCTGAGATTCAGCACGTATACCTGCGCGGTGCTACCGCACTCCGTCAGGATATCGCTCAGTGAATCAACTAGCCGTTGCTCGCACGGAAGGTCCGGTTCGAATAGTCGGTGCCGGCCTACTTGGCACGAGCATCGGCCTGGCTCTTTCCAAGCTCGGCGTTCAGGTGTCGCTTGAAGACTCTTCGCCGGCGAACCTCAAGTTGGCAATTGACTACGGAGCCGGTGCTCGCGCGAGCGACGCAGACCAGCCGACCATCATTGTGGTCTGTGTGCCGCCTGACGTTACCGCCTCTGTCGTAACTCGCGAACTAAATGCCTTCCCCGAGGCAGTAGTCACGGATGTGGCCAGCGTCAAAGGTCAGGTCCTAGGCGAGCTGCAAATCCAAGACGTCGACCTGTCTCGCTATGTCGGTTCACATCCGATGGCCGGCCGTGAACGCGGTGGTGCCATGTCTGGAAGAGCTGATCTATTCGTCGGTCGCCCTTGGGTCATTGCAGCTAATTCAGAGAGCAACCCCAAGGCCATTTCAACGATTGAAGATCTAGCATTTGACCTTGGTGCTGCTCCGCTCAAAGTGTCTGCTCGCGAACATGATCGCGCCGTTGCGCTGGTTTCTCATGTTCCGCAGTTGGTTTCGAGTCTGCTGGCAGCCCGGCTGATTTCTGCTGAGAGCTCGGATGTTTCACTCGCCGGCCAGGGGTTACGAGACACCACCCGCATCGCAGCCAGCGACCCAAAGCTTTGGATTCAGATTCTCGCAGCCAATGCCGTAGAGGTGGCCCCAGTGCTCAAAGCTTTTGAGGCTGACCTCCACGCGGTAGTTGAGTCGCTTGAGAACATCGAGCAGGCAGGATCTTTGGCCAAGGTCAGCCGACCAAACAAACCGCCTACGCCCAGGTTGTTGTCATGATTGCCGACAAGCCGGGTGAGTTAGGGCGCTTGTTCAACGAAGTAGGTGAGATCGGCGTCAACATTGAAGAGCTTAAGCTGGAGCATTCACCAAGCGCGCCGGTGGGTCTAGTTGAGCTTTACGTCCTTCCATCAGTGGAGCAAAAATTGATTGTTGACCTCGAAGCCCGCGGATGGAAGATTGCAGGATGAGTAAGTTTTTAGTCGCCATTGACGGCCCAGCTGGTTCGGGCAAATCTAGTGTTTCTAAGCAGGTTGCCCGCGAGCTTGGCTTCGGCTACCTTGACACGGGCGCTGCGTATCGAGCCTTGGCTTGGGCGGTGCAGCACCTTCCAGGTTTCCAACTCGAAGAACTTGCTTCAAAGGACCTAGTTGCCGAATTCGACTACCAAATCTCACTAAACCCGGATGAGTTCTGGGTGCGCGTCGGGGACACCGACCTCACAGCAGCGATTCGAACGAGTGCGGTGGCCGAGTCGGTCTCGGCCGTGGCCCGCATCCCAGAAGTGAGGAGCTACATGAAGGCGCTCACTCGCACTCTAGTTGCCGACTCACCGCTTCCGGGCGTGGTTGTTGAAGGACGCGACATCACCACCGTCGTCGCTCCGGATGCGGAAATAAAAATTCTCCTAACCGCAAGCGAAGAGGTTAGACTTAAGAGACGCTCAGCGGAACTTTCCGAAGCAACTGCTGCAAGCGTCAAGCGTCAAGTTTCAGAACGTGACGCCAGCGACTCAAAGGTCGTTGACTTTATGACTCCCGCACCGGGTGTCCAACTCGTGGATTCTTCTGATCTCAACTTTGAACAGACAGTTAGCGCTGTCGTTTCTTTGATTGAGCAGTCTGGGTCTACTAAGGAATCCAAATGATTGAAGAAGAATTCGACGACCTAGACGGCGACGAAGTCGAAGTTGAATACGTTGCCATTGACCCGGCAGACAAAGACTTCATCGAGCGACTCAAAAACATGAGCACCGATGAAGAAGAAAACCGAGCTCGCGTCCTGCGCTCTGGTCTTGAAGACTATGACCTAGAAGACGACGACTTTGAGCTAATCGAGAGCGAACTTGATTTCTCCGATGGCCCGGTCTACCTTCCGGCTCTGCCGGTTTTGGCAATCGTTGGTCGCCCAAATGTTGGCAAGTCAGCTCTCGTGAACCGCATCCTTGGCCGCCGCGAGGCAGTTGTTGAGGACAAGCCTGGCGTAACCCGCGACCGAGTTTCATACAAGGCTGAGTGGAATGAGCGAAAGTTCACCCTCGTCGACACCGGAGGCTGGGAGCCAGACGCCAAGGGCATCGACAAGTCTGTTGCCCTGCAGGCTGAGATCGCCATCGAGCTTTCTGACGCAGTTCTATTCGTTGTGGACGCAATGGTTGGCGCGACAGGCTCGGATGAGCGTGTGGTCAAGTTGCTTCGCGCATCGGGCCGACCAGTAATCCTGGTTGCAAACAAAATCGATGACGCCCGTCAGGAACCAGAGGCTGCAGCACTGTGGTCGCTCGGTCTTGGTGAGCCACACCCGGTTTCTGCTGTACACGGACGCGGTGTCGCTGACCTTCTCGATGCTGCCATGGCAGTGTTGCCGAAGGTTTCTGGAGTTGCCAAAGAAGAGTTCGGCGGCCCACGTCGCGTTGCCTTGATTGGTCGACCAAACGTTGGTAAGTCTTCGCTCTTGAACAAGGCAGTTGGTTCTGAACGCGCCGTCGTAAACGACCTTGCTGGAACCACTCGCGACCCGATTGACGAGCAAGTTGACCTAGGTGGCAAGATCTGGCGTTTCGTGGACACCGCGGGTATCCGTCGTCGCCTGCACCTTGCTCAGGGCGCTGATTTCTATGCCTCATTGCGAACCGCAGCCGCTCTTGAGCGAGCGGAAGTTGCCGTCGTTCTATTTGACGTAACTCAGCCGATCAGCGAGGCGGACATCCGCATCGTCGACATGGCTCTCGAGTCAGGTCGCGCGCTTGTGCTTGCTTTCAATAAGTGGGACGAGCTGGATGACGAACGTCGCCGCTATCTCGAACGTGAAATCGAGCAGGACCTTGCGCACGTTGATTGGGCTCCACGAGTCAATATCTCTGCCAAGACTGGACGTCACCTTGAGAAGTTAGTTCCGGCACTTGAAGTCGCGCTTGACTCATGGGATCAGCGAATTCCAACCGGCAAGCTCAACGCCTTTATCCAGGAACTCACCATGGAGACCCCGCACCCAGTTCGCGGCGGCAAGCAGCCACGCATTCTCTTTGCAACCCAGGCCGGCAGCCGCCCGCCGAAGTTCGTGCTATTCACCACAGGATTCTTGGACCCTGGTTACCGCAGATTCATCCAGCGTCGCCTTCGTGAAACTTATGGATTCGAAGGGACCCCAATCGAGGTCGGAATGCGAGTGCGCGAAAAGCGCAAGCGTTCCTAATCGGACAGAATTGGAAAACCCCGCTGACTTCATTGGCAGCGGGGTTTTTCTTTAGCCGGGTGGAGGACCCAGCGCCTATTTTGAAGGGTTGTACTGCTCGGCTAGAGCAACCTTCAGGTCGTCGAGAACCGTTGGGTCTTCGATGGTTGGTGGAACGGTGTAGCTGTCGCCATCGACTATCTGGCGCATGGTCTTGCGAAGCACCTTGCCCGAGCGAGTCTTTGGAAGACGCTGAAGGATTACTACATCCTTGAAAGCGGCCACCGGCCCGACCACTTCGCGCACGATCTCAATCACTTCCTTGCGGAGTATGGCCTCGTCGATTTCGTAGCCGTGCTTGAAGGTGATGAATCCAACCGCGCGTTGACCCTTGAGCTCGTCCTTGACGCCGGTAACCGCGCACTCGGCAACTGCGTCGTGGCCGGCGATGGCTTCCTCGAGTTGGCCAGTGGATAGTCGGTGTCCGGCCACATTGATCACGTCATCGGTGCGACCCATTACGTAAACGTAGCCATCTTCGTCAATGCGCCCCGAGTCGCCGGTTGCGTAGAAGCCATTGAATACATTCAGGTATGCCTTCTCGTATCCATCGGGGCGACCCCAGAGGCCGACCAAAGTGCCCGGAGGCATAGGCAAGCTGATAACGATATTGCCATCCTTGCCGTTCTTCACAGGGGATCCCTTGGAGTCGACCACCGAAACGTTGTAGCCCGGTACGGGAACGCTGGGGGAGCCTGGTTTTACCGGCAGATCTTCCAAACCGCGGGGGTTAGCCGCGATCGGCCAGCCGGTTTCGGTTTGCCACCAGTTGTCGACGACAGGGCAGTGCAAGCCGTCATTGGCCCAGTGGTAGGTTTCAGTGTCTAGGCGTTCGCCAGCAAGGAATAGCGTGTCCAGTTTGGAGACATCATGCTGAGCGAGCAACTCTAGTTCTGGATCCATCCTTCGAATAGCTCGGATGGCGGTAGGTGCGGTGAACAAAACTTTCACGCTGTGCTCTGCGGCAACGCGCCAGAACGCGCCCGCGTCGGGGGTTCCGATTGGCTTTCCTTCGTAAAGCACGGTGGTGGCTCCAGCAATAAGCGGGGCGTAAACGATGTAGGAGTGACCAACCACCCAACCAACGTCAGAAGCTGCCCACATCACGTCGCCCGGGTCGATGTTGTAGACGCTCTTCATCGACCAAGCCATCGCAACCGCGTGCCCGCCGTTATCGCGAACGATGCCCTTCGGGTTGCCGGTGGTGCCCGATGTATACAAGATGTAAAGCGGGTCCTGCGCTGCAACTGGAACTGGTTCGTGCGGCGTTGCGCCGGCAATCGCTTCTTTCCAGCTCAGCCAGTGAACCTCGGTCTTCTCGTCGAAATCCTTGACCGACCCCGGCACTGCGGCGCGTTCGTGAACGATAACG
>JBDLUE010000103.1:0-7428 GCA_039805505.1 Actinomycetota bacterium | reverse complement strand
CTCTGTCGAATCAGCGCAACGTCACGCGCGTTTGTGTATGGAGAGGTTGGCTCCTGAAGATTGCTGTCTCCGTCATCCCAGATAACTATCTCGCCAAGTGCAGAAACCGGTGCGTATAAAGCTGCACGGCTGCCAACCACAATGGCCGGTGCTGGGCTCAAGCAACGAAGAAACGCTGAATAGCGAAGCGAGTTGGTCTGCTGTGAGTTGTAGTCAACGATGTTCTCAGTTGAAGTTCGCTTTGCAAGTTCAGCCAGCAAAACAGCCTGATCGCGATAATCGGGAACAACCAGGATGGTCGACTCACCGGCTTCAAGACTTGAGATTGCTCGGCTGACAAGTTGTTGAACCCAGATTGGCCCATGTTCATTCGTTCGCGGCTCGATGAAGACAAAGGAGCGCTCGCCCTGCTTGGCGCCAACCGGTTTTTCGGAGTGCAACCCAGGGTTTTCGGCCAACCATTTCTTTTCAACTGCAACAGATCGAGTTGGGATGGCGAGTTTGAAGACATCAGCAATGGTCACGGCCTGGCGATCGGCAACCGCCCTGCAGAGCTGATAAATCTCAGGTCTCAACACCGATGCGGCAGACACCAGTTCGTCAACACTAGCTAGTTTGCCCTTGAACTCAGACTCTTTGACCAACTCAACGACGAAGCCATCGGATAGCCCGGCACCGCGACCAAAAGGAACACGAACACGTGCGCCAACCGAAATTTCCGAACTCATTGACTCGGCAACTTCATAGTCGAAAAGCCGGTCGAGTTGCGGAAGCGGTGAGTCGATCGCGACTCTGGCTACACCAAAGCCCGTCATGAGTTTTGCCTAGGCGTTTACTGCCGCGCGCAAAGCATCGGCACGGTCAAGGGCCTCCCAGGTGAACTCTGGAAGCTCTCGACCGAAGTGCCCATACGCGGCGGTCTTCGAGTAGATAGGGCGCAGGAGCTGGAGGCTCTCGATGATCGCCTTCGGGCGGAGATCAAAGACTTCGTTGATTGCAGCAACAATAGCCTCATCGGCCACCTTGCCGGTGCCGAAAGTCTCGACGTAAAGACCAACCGGTCGAGCAACACCAATTGCGTAGGCGACCTGTACTTCAACGCGATCGGCCAAACCTGCAGCAACGACGTTCTTCGCAACGTGGCGAAGCGCATACGCTGCCGAACGATCGACCTTTGACGGGTCCTTGCCTGAGAAGGCGCCGCCACCGTGACGGCTTGCGCCACCGTAGGTGTCGACGATGATCTTGCGTCCTGTCAAACCGGCATCTCCCATTGGGCCACCGACCACGAAGGTTCCGGTCGGGTTGATGAAAAGCTTCACGCCCGAGAAGTCGAGCCCGGTCTGTTCGAGAATTGGGTTGATCACGGTTTCGCGCATGGCATCAACGATGTCTGCGTGAGAAACGCCAGGGTTGTGCTGGGTTGAAAGCACAACCGCCTCGATGGTTTTCGGAACAGTTCCTTCGAAACCTACCGTTACCTGGGTCTTGCCATCTGGGCGAAGAAAATCAACCTCGCCGCTCTTACGAACAGCAGCCAAACGCTCCGAAAGACGGTGCGAGATGTGAATGGCGGTCGGCATCAAAGTCTTAGTTTCGTTGGTCGCATAACCAAACATGATTCCCTGGTCGCCGGCACCCTGAGAGTCAAAGCGGTCGGCTGAACCACCCTCGCGGGTCTCGAAACCAGTGTCAACGCCCTGCGCAATGTCAGGTGACTGCTGCCCGATCGAGATCGAAACACCGCAGCTTGCACCGTCGAAGCCGATGTCTGAGCTGGTGTAACCAATTTCCTGCACTTTTTCACGGACCAACCGTGGAATCTCGACGTATCCCCCGGTGGTTACTTCACCAGCGACGTGCACGAGGCCGGTGGTAACCATGGTCTCGACGGCAACACGTGAGTTTGGGTCTTGCTCGAGCATGGCGTCAAGAATCGCGTCCGAAATCTGGTCACAGATCTTGTCTGGGTGACCCTCGGTTACTGATTCTGAAGTGAAAAGTCTTAGCTCGCTCATCCGACAATCATATCTCTTGAGAAATGATGTCCAGGATGTGTGCTGCGATTGTTCGCTTAGAGCCTTCACGAGACGTAACACTTCCGTGTTTGGTCAACACCAATACCGAGTTCTCATCCGAACCGAAAACGGCACCGTTGCTGGCATTATTAGCCACCAGGATGTCGCAACCTTTGCTCTCGAGTTTGTGCTCGGCAAGACGCTGCAGATCATTCGCGCTCGAGGCTGTTTCGGCGGCGAAACCGACCGACACAATCTGCAACTTTTCCGACTCAATGCGCGAAACGAGGCCGGCAAGGATGTCTGGGTTGGCAACCAACTTCAGCGAGATTTCTTCACCGAGTTCGCTGCGCTTGAGTTTTGTCTGGGCTGCTGCCTCAACTCGGAAGTCTGCAACGGCAGCCGCCATGACGACAGCGTCAACCTCGTTGAGCTTCGAATCGATGGCTGCTGAAAGTTCGGGGGCGGTTGCGACTCGAATCACTTCGTGTAGTGCCGGTAATGGTTCGCTTACATTTGCTGCAATCAGGGTGACCAGCGCCCCTCGCTTTGAGGCTTCGTCAGCAAGGGCAATGCCTTGTTTTCCACTTGAGTGGTTTCCCAAATAGCGAACCGGGTCAATCGGTTCCTGGGTGCCACCGGCGGTAATCATGATTCGCTTGCCGGCAAGGTCTTGTGGTGCTGCGAGGCGCAGTGCTGCCGACACGATTTCTTCAGGCTCAGGCAGTCGACCCGGGCCACTGTCGGCGCCGGTGAGGCGACCAACCGCTGGGTCGAGAACTTCGATTCCACGAGAACGCAACAACGCCACATTAGCCACGGTGGCTGGGTTTTGCCACATCTCGGTGTGCATGGCGGGTGCAACCAAAATCGGTGCTTTGGTCGCCAAGAGCGTGTTCATCAGAAGGTCGTCGGCGAGGCCGGAGGCCATCCTGGCGAGGAAAGACGCGGTCGCTGGTGCAACGATTACCAAATCGGCAGACTGGCCCAGTTCAACATGTTTTACCGATTCGACATCGGTGTATAGATCTGGATCCACCGAGTTGTGCGAAAGCGCTTCGAGTGTAGTCGCGCCAATAAAACGCAGAGCGTTGGCGGTGGGAATGACTTTTACGTCGTGACCTGATTCGGTCAAAAGTCGAATGATGCCCGTGGCCTTATAAGCGGCAATGCCGCCGGTGACGCCAAGGACTACGCGCACGATTTACTCGGCGGCGTGCTTCTCTAGCTTGTTCTGGTCGATCTCGTGCATCGCGATGGTTAGCGGCTTCTCGTCAACGGTTGCGTCAACTAGTGGGCCAACGTTGTTGAAAAGAGAACCCTCGTGCAGAGCTGAGTAGTAGTCGTTGATCTGACGTGCACGCTTCGAAGCGAAGATAACTAGCTCATACTTTGAGCCAACGTGGGTCATTAGGTTGTCGATCGCTGGAGAAACGAATCGGATGCGATTATTAGGCCTGCATCAAGTCTACGACTTCGGAGGCACATCTAGCCACTTCATCGTTGATAACCACGTAATCGAATTCGCTCTGCGAGGCCAACTCGAGCTTTGCGGTTTCGAGTCGGCGCGCTTGCTCTTCGCCGGTCTCGGTGCCTCGACCCTGGAGTCTCTTAACCAACTCATCCCAGCTCGGCGGTGCAATAAAGACCATTTTCGCTTCAGGCATGCTTTGTTTCACCTGACGCGCGCCTTGGATGTCGATTTCTAGGATGACCTGCTTGCCCGCGGAAAGCGCTGCAAGAACCGGTTGCTTAGGTGTTCCGTATTTGTTCTGACCGTGCACCACTGCGTATTCGAGCATGTCTCCAGATTCGATCAGGCGATCGAACTCTTCGTGGCTCAAGAAGAAATAGCTCTCCCCCTCGACCTCTCCCGGGCGAGGTGCGCGAGTCGTGGCCGAGACAGAAAGGTGCACATTCGGGTAGTGCTCAAGGATGTGCTTGAGCACGGTGCCCTTGCCGACTGCGGTTGGCCCGGCCAGAACGATTAGCTGATTAGTCATGTGCTCAGTCTCGCAGAAATTACGCGTTGAGGCCGGCGGCAAGTTCGGCGTTTGCCGCCTCGATAGCCTTCGGCATTCCGGCCGCTCCGGCGCGCAGAACGCTTCTAGAGACCGATGCAATAACCTGCTTGGCCCCATCACCGAACAATCGCGAGATGTCACCGAGCTCTGCACCTTGAGCGCCAAAGCCTGGTGCAAGAATTGGCGTTGCTGCGCCAACCTGTCCAGCTTGAACATCGGCTAGGCCGAATCCTGGCAAATTCAAGGTCGCACCGATCACAGCGCCAAACGAACCGAGGTTCTCCCCCGCGCGACCAGTAACTTGGTTGATTCTGCCGAGGCCATCCCAGATTTGCTTTGCAATCGTGTTTCCGCCGACCGAAGCCTTCTGCAGTGCGGCGCCTTCAGGATTCGAGGTGGCAGAGAGCACGATCATTCCCTTGCCGCGCTCAGAGCACTCGCTCATTAGCGGCAACAGCGAATCAAAGCCCAGGTATGGCGAGACGGTCAACGCGTCGCAAACAAAAGGAGCTGTTCGCCCAAGCCAGGCGTCGAAGTAGGCATCCATCGTGGTGCCAATGTCGCCGCGCTTGGCATCCATGATGACAACGAGGTCAGTCTCAGAAGCTTTCTGGGCAAGCTCTTCAAGCACGGCGAACCCAGCCGCTCCGTGGCGTTCAAAGAAGGACACCTGCGGCTTGATGATGCCAACCCGACCGACAGCCGCATCGAGGGCTCGCACCGAAAACTCGCGCAGGCCAGACACATCGTCAGTCAAACCCCACTCGCTCAGCAATGCCGCGTGCGGGTCGATGCCCACACACAGTTGCCCGTACGAGTTGAAAGCGCTCGAAAGCTTGGAACCGAAACTACTTGGCAAGTGCTGCCGCCCTGTCTTTAGCGTGGTCCTGAAGCGAACGCACGTCGAATGGGCCAGCAATGACCGCTTCGAACGATCCAATCGCCGCGCTCAACTGTGCAATCGTGGTGAAGATGGCCTTGTCTGCAGCAGTTGTGGCAGCACGAATCTCGTACCCATCCTTGCGAGCACTTGAACCAGAAGGCGTGTTTACGACCACGTCCACCTTGCCAGCGGTGATTAGATCAACAATGGTTGGACCCTCGGCGACGCTGTGGTCATCGGTGTGCTTGCGCACAACCTGCGCCTCGATGCCGTGACGGGCCAGGATAGCTGCGGTGCCACTGGTGGCCAGAATCTTGTAGCCGAGTTGTGACAAACGACGAACCGGCAGAATCAACTGCAGCTTGTCGCGATCGGCAACCGAAATGAATACGCTTCCTGAGGTTGGCAGTGCGCTGCCCGCTGCCGCTTGGCTCTTGGCAAAGGCCTTCGGGAAGTCGACGTCGATGCCCATTACCTCACCGGTCGAGCGCATTTCTGGGCCAAGGAGTGAGTCGACGAAGCGCCCATCCTTGGTTGCGAAACGCTTGAACGGCAACACCGCCTCTTTCACCGAAATAGGTGAACCGGCTGGGATGTAGGTGCCATCCTTCTCGGGCAGGTGACCTTCGGCCATCAGTTCCTTGATTGTCTTACCAACCATGACTAGGGATGCAGCCTTAGCCAGTGTGATGCCCAGGGCCTTAGAAACAAATGGAACGGTACGGGATGCGCGAGGGTTAGCCTCGAGCACATACAAGACGTCCGCTGCCAGTGCGAACTGAACGTTTAGAAGGCCGCGGACACCGACACCCTGTGCGATTTTCAAAGTTGCTTCGCGAACGCGGGCAATCTGCGAGTCGCTCAAAGTAACCGGGGGCAAGGTGCAGCTCGAGTCACCCGAGTGAATTCCGGCCTCCTCGATGTGCTCCATGACGCCACCGACGTAAAGGTCGGTTCCGTCGAACAGTGCGTCGATGTCGATTTCGATCGCGAAGTCCAGGAAGCGGTCGACCAGAAGCGGGTGCTCAGGGCCAACAATGGCCTGGTCCTTGATGCGGTCGAAGTAGTCGCGGATTCCGGCCTGGTCATAGATGATTTCCATGCCGCGACCACCGAGAACGAATGATGGACGAACTAGAACCGGGTAGCCAATGCGGGTCGCGATAACCTCAGCCTCGGCCATGGTCAGTGCGGTTCCGTTTGGTGGTGCCAGCAGGTTGCCGTCGTCCAAGATCTTTGAGAACAAACCTCGCTCTTCGGCGAGGTCAATCGCTTCTGGTGTTGTTCCAAGAATCGGGATGCCAGCCGCCTTGAGGCCCTTGGCTAGGCCAAGTGCGGTCTGGCCGCCAAGCTGCACAACAACACCGACGAGTTCGCCGCTCTGCTGTTCAGCGTGAATAACCTCGAGCACGTCTTCAAGAGTCAGTGGCTCGAAGTAGAGGCGGTCTGAGGTGTCATAGTCGGTCGAGACCGTCTCAGGGTTGCAGTTGATCATGATGGTTTCATAACCGGCATCCGAAAGCGCAAACGAAGCGTGAACACAGCTGTAGTCAAACTCGACACCCTGGCCGATGCGGTTCGGGCCAGAACCGAGGATGACAACCTTCTTGCGGTCTGAAGGTCGAACCTCGGTCTCTTCTTCATAGGTGCTGTAGTGATACGGAGTTTCGGCTGGGAACTCGCCGGCACAGGTGTCTACGGTCTTGAATACCGGGCGCAACCCAAGGTCGTGACGAATTCCGCGAACCTCTGACTCGCTGATTCCACGAAGGTTCGCAATCTGAATGTCGCTGAAACCGTGGTCCTTAGCGTGACGAATGACGTCGGCATCCAGGTGTGCGGCGGCTGCGGTGGCATCGGCAACCTCGTTGATTAGAACGATCTGGTCGATGAACCAAGGGTCCATCTTGGTTGACTCAAAGACCTGCTCAGGTGTCGCGCCAGCGCGCAGTGCCTGCTGCAGCAAGACGATTCGACCATCGGTCGGAGTCTTGATGGCCTCGAGTAGTTCGCTGACGTTGCCTGGCTCACCATCCCAGTGGAATGAAGATCCGCGACGCTCAAGGCTGCGAAGTGCCTTCTGAAGGGCCTGCGAATAGTTGCGGCCGATAGCCATGGCCTCACCGACCGACTTCATGGTCGTGGTTAGGGTTGCGTTTGCTGCCGGGAACTTCTCGAATGCAAAGCGAGGAACCTTGACCACGATGTAGTCGAGGGTTGGCTCGAAGCTCGCCGGGGTCACGCGGGTTATGTCGTTTGGAATCTCATCTAGGGTGTAACCGATCGCCAACTTGGCGGCAATCTTGGCGATCGGGAATCCGGTTGCCTTCGAAGCGAGTGCTGATGAACGGCTCACGCGCGGGTTCATCTCGATGACGACAACGCGACCGTTCTCTGGGTCAACCGCGAACTGAATGTTGCAACCGCCGGTGTCAACGCCAACCGCACGGATGATGTCGATGCTGATGTCGCGCAGGTGCTGAAATTCGCGGTCGGTCAGGGT
>JBDLUE010000102.1:0-4050 GCA_039805505.1 Actinomycetota bacterium | reverse complement strand
CATCGCTGGGTGTAATGCTGGCGATCATCCTGGTTGTTCCGCGTGATGACAGCAACCGAATTCAGCCGGTTGACTACAAATCGATCGCAGCCGAGGCCGAGGCTTCCAGCGGCCAGCAGATTCTTGCACCCGAACTGCCAGAAGGCTGGTGGTCAAACTCGGCCCGTTGGTCACCAAAGCCGGCCGACGGTGTTCAAAACTGGTATGTCGGTTTCGTCGGGCCAAAGAACCAGTACATCGGCCTAACTCAAGCCTTCGGAATCAACCCAACCTGGTTGGCATTTCAGCTCAAAAACAGCGCAAAGACAGGCACTCAGGCAGTCGGCGACATGACCTGGGACATTTACGAGGCGCTCGAACGCGGAGAATCTCCGAAAACCAAAGACTTCATGATGGTTTTGAACTACAACGAAACCGACACCGCACTCATTTACGGTGTTGCCAAGCCACAGGACTTCTTTGAGATTGCGACCGCCATCCAAGACAAGCTACCTAAGGGGACGAACTAATGGCCCCAAAGTCACCTCGCGAAGCTTGGCAGGCGATGCTCGATGGAAACCACCGATTCGTCACCGGTGAGCTAGCCCACCCGCGCCAAGACATCGACCGCCGCGAGGCGCTTGCTGAAAAGCAGACTCCCTTTGCAGCACTTTTCGGTTGCGCTGACTCGCGCCTATCTGCAGAGATTATCTTCGATGTTGGCCTCGGAGACTTCTTTGTAGTTCGCAATGCGGGTCAGGTCATCGGCGAAACCATCCTCGGTTCGCTCGAATACGCTGTGGAGGTTCTCGGCGTTCCAATCATCCTGGTTCTCGGTCACGATGAGTGCGGTGCGATTCGCGCGACCATCAATGACGTCGAGGGCAACATGAATGCCTCTGGCGAATACATCCACAAACTTGTCGCTCAGATCAGACCCACTGTTCTGGCGGCGAACGCACAAGGCAAGCACGAGATTGACGATGTCACCGAACTGCACGTTCAAGACACCATCAACGAAATGCTCACCAACAGTAGCCTGATTGCCGAGGCAGTGAAGTCTGGCAAACTTGCAGTTGTTGGCGCGAACTACAAGCTGACCCTTGGCGAGATCCATCCAATCGTCACAATAGGCCTGGATTAATCCGGCCGAAAAAACTTTTCAACCAAACAAATCGAAAGGTCACTGACCGTGGAATACCGCATCGAACACGACACCATGGGTGAAGTTAAGGTTCCTGTAAACGCTCTCTACCGCGCACAGACTCAGCGTGCCGTGGAGAACTTCCCAATCTCTGGAACCACCCTTGAGCGCGCTCACATCGCCGCTCTTGCACAGATCAAGAAGGCTGCGGCAACCGCTAACGCCAAGCTTGGTGTGCTGAAGCCTGAAGTTGCTAAGTCAATCGCTGACGCCGCTGACGACGTCATCGCTGGCAAGCACGACGGCGAGTTCCCGGTTGACATCTTCCAGACCGGTTCTGGCACCTCGTCAAACATGAACATGAACGAAGTGCTGGCGACCCTTGCCACCACACTTCTTGGCTCGGATGTTCACCCGAACGACCACGTCAACGCCTCGCAGTCTTCAAACGACGTGTTCCCGACCTCGGTTCACGTTGCCGTGACCGCTGCCTTGATCAACGACCTTCTTCCAGCTCTCGACTATCTAGCAGTGTCGCTAGAAGAGAAGCGCGAACTATGGAAGACCGCTGTCAAGGCTGGCCGCACCCACCTCATGGATGCAACCCCAGTAACCCTTGGCCAGGAATTCGGCGGCTATGCTGCTCAGATCCGCTATGCAATCGAGCGAGTTCAGTCGACCATCGGCCGCACCGCAGAGGTTCCACTAGGTGGCACCGCGGTTGGCACCGGAATCAACACCCCTAAGGGCTTCCCTCAGGAAGTTATCCGCTTGCTGGCTGCCGAAACCGGATTGCCAATCACCGAAGCTCGCGACCACTTCGAGGCTCAGGGTGCTCGCGACGCACTCGTCGAGGCATCTGGCGCACTGCGCGTTCTAGCCGTCTCGCTAACCAAGATCAACAATGACCTCCGCTGGATGGGTTCAGGCCCGAACGCGGGTCTTGGCGAGCTACACATCCCAGACCTTCAGCCTGGTTCGTCAATCATGCCTGGCAAGGTCAACCCGGTTGTTCCTGAGGCCGTCATGATGGTTTGCGCACGCGTGATCGGAAACGACGCAACTGTGGCATGGGCTGGCGCAACCGGAAACTTTGAGCTGAACGTAGCCATCCCAGTGATGGGCAACTCGCTGCTTGAGTCGATTCGCCTACTATCAAACTCAATGCGCTTGCTCGCTGACAAGACCATCCGTGGTCTAGAGGCCAACCTTGAGCGTTCACGCGCTCTTGCTGAGTCAAGCCCGTCGATCGTCACCCCTCTGAACAAGTACATCGGCTACGAGGCGGCTGCAAAGATTGCCAAGCACTCGGTGGCGAAGAGCATCACCGTTCGCGAGGCAACCATCGAGCTCGGCTACGTCGACGGCGAGAAGCTAACCATGGAGCAGCTGGACAAGGCGCTAGACGTTTTGTCTATGACCAGCCCTGGGCTATAAAACAGACCACAAAACCGAATAACAGGTATGGGCCGAGCGCAATGCTCGAGCCCATTCTTGTTTTTTGGAGTGCAATGAGCACCAGCGACACCAAACCTGCGGCCACAAAGGCAATCAGCAGAGCCGCCAGGGGCAAGAACGGGCTGAACCAGCCCAGAGACAGCGCGATGCCCGAAATAAGCTTTACGTCGCCCATACCGAGCCCAGCGAAACGATTGAGCAGCAGGCAAACGACGAAGGCCAGACTGGCTGTCACGAACGCACCGAGCAGTCGCCACGGTTCTGCGCCGAAGATTATTGCTAACCCCTGACCAAGCAAGGTGATCGGAATGGCTGGAAGCGTCAACCTATTGGGCAACCTTCGCTCTCTGAGGTCGATGACCGTCAGCGGCCAAGCGACTGCCACGAGATAAAGTGGCCCGAGCCAAGCGAAGTCGAAGTGAAGGTCAAAGGTCATCCGCTCAGGGTAGAGAAAAACCCCGACCTAGGTCGGGGTTCTCCACACACTTCGCTCAGAGGCACTAGCCGCTTGAACTAAAGGTCAAGTTAGGCGACGTCGCCGACCTTTTCCCACATCTTTGCCATGACCCACCACTGGCCGTCGAGGAACACGATGTTCAGGTAATCCTGCATCACTCCCCCGAACATCTCGAGCTGTGGCTTAACCAGCGCCAAGGTTGGCGAGATCTGGTCGAACATCAAGACCTGGTCGTTACGCGCGTTGCCAGCATCGTGTGGCGACTGGCGATTTGCCACAGCCTCGCGGTAGATCGCGTAAGGTCGAATGTTTAGGCTTCCACCCTGCGCGCTGTAAAGCACGCAATCCTTGTGGAAGACCTTGTCGAATAGATCCATGTCCTGGAAGTGCAGGACCTCGAAATAGTCGGCGACTAGCTTCTTGATTGCCGGATCGGCTTGTTCGAAATTCATGCCTTCAGCCTACGCCTGCTTATTGCTGAGTGCCGCCGCCCTAGTTATCGAGCAGGTCGGTGACCAGTGCGGCAATCGCAGAACGCTCTGAGCGGGTCAGCGTGACGTGAGCAAACAGCGAGTGCCCCTTTAGCGACTCGATCACCGCGGCGATGCCGTCATGGCGCCCAACGCGCAAGTTATCGCGCTGAGCCACGTCGTGAGTCAGAACGACCTTCGCGTTTTGACCAATTCGGGAAAGCACGGTCAGCAACGTGTTGCGCTCGAGAGACTGGGCCTCATCCACGATCACGAACGCATCGTGCAGCGAACGGCCACGGATGTGGGTCAGTGGCAAAATCTCGAGCAACCCGCGGTCAACGATGTGCTCGATAACTTCCTTCGAAACCAACGCACCAAGAGTGTCAAAGATTGCCTGACCCCAAGGGTTCATCTTCTCGTTCTCTGAACCCGGAAGGTAACCGAGTTCTTGACCGCCAACCGCGAGGATTGGACGGAATACGATGATTTTCTTGTGCTGACGACGCTCGAGAACGGTCTCGAGCCCGGCTAGCAAGGCC
>JBDLUE010000101.1:0-4067 GCA_039805505.1 Actinomycetota bacterium | reverse complement strand
GGTCACGCCGACCTTGGTGGTTAGCAGCTCAGAGCGAAGGCCTTCGGTGAATAGCTTGATTGCCGCCTTTGACGCACCGTAGACGCTCTGCCCAGGAACCGGCGCGTAAGCACCCATCGATGAGACGTTGAGAATGTGTGCCTCAGGGCGCGAAAGTAAGAGAGGAAGGAATGCCTTGGTGAGCATCAATGGGCCGTGGAAGTTCACGTTCATGACCTTCGCTGCGGCCTCCACGGTTAGGTCTTTGATCATTACGAACGGTTGGATGATTCCCGCGTTGTTGATGAGCGCATCGGCTGCACCGAGCTTGGCTTCAACCTGAGCAGGTAGGGCATTGACCTTCGCGTCTTCGCTGACATCAAGGATGAAGGTCTCGACCTTGCCGCCTGCCGCAAGCGCAAGTTGCTTGGTTTCCTCAAGTGTTTCGGCTCGCATGTCCACCGCAGCGACCATTGCACCGCGCTTGATCAGCTCGAGAGTCAACTCGCGCCCCATGCCACTGCCCGCGCCGGTAACTACGACTACTTTTCCGTTGACCTTCATTTGTTTCCCCTTTTGATCGTTGTCTTGACTGGACTGCAGCGCCTAATCGGCCAGCAGAATATCGTTCAGTTTTCGCACCAAATCTTGTTGGTGGGTTTGAGTCTCTGGGCTGTTGCGCAAGTATGAGGTTGTGTAACCGAAACCGATGCGGTTCTGCAGGCTGCCCCACCCAGCTTGCCCGCCAAGCCCGTTGTGGCCAAAGCCTTTTTCTCCGGGCACCTCGAAGTGAGGTGGCGCTGGCAACATGAAGCCGTTACCCCAGACTGGGTGCGGTGCTGGTTCGTGCCAAATGTTCATGCCAAACGAAGCTGGAACTATCGCCTGTTCGATGGCTTGGTCGCTGAGCAGGCGAATGCCGCTGGTGTTTGTGACGGCGGCCGAATAGATCTTGGCTAGACCGTAGGCATTGGTAACGCCGCCGGCTCCGGCGAGCTCGGTTGCGAGTGTTTCGGGGTCGTTGAAGCCGCCCGGTGCAGTCGGGTCAACCGGCAGAGCGCCACCCAGGGTCATTGCTCTTTCGACCCAGTATCCGTCGCTGCCCAGCGCCGGGTTCAGTGAGCTGAAGTTGCCATCGCCCACCAGTTTGGCCAGGCGAGGAAGCTCCCGTTCTGGCAGCCCAATCCACATCGAAGCCTCTAGAGGCTCAGTCACGTACTTCTGCAAATATTCGTTTGCGGTTAGCCGTGTGACGCATTTGATTAACTTACTCACCAGGTGGCCGAAGGTCAGGGCGTGGTAGCCATAGTTCGAATCAGGTTCCCAGAGTGGCGCTTGGCTCGCAAGGGCTTCCGCGACCGAATGGCCGTCCAGAAGTTCGGCCCTCGTGATGTCACGCCGAGGCGCACTCAGACCCGCCCTGTGTTGCAACAGTGTCTTAACATTGATGTCTTGTTTGCCCGCTGCAGCAAACTCAGGCCAATACTGCGCAACGGGAGCTTCTAGATCGAGCAACCCCTGCTCTACCAGACGAGCCGCAAGGATGCTGATGATGCCCTTGGTGCACGAGAAGACAGTCGAAACGGTGTCTTCACCCCAAGCTTGGCCAGGGTTCGCTTCGCCTTGCCAAACGTTGACCACCGGCACGCCATCCTGGAAAACTGCCAGGGATGAACCTCCAGCTGGGTTCTCAGGTCCCTGTTGGGCAAAGAGTTCAACCAAAGGCTCGAAACGCGCATCGAAAGTTCCGCCTAATGTGCTCAGTGCGTCAGCCACGGCGCTTTGCCTTTCTCAACAAGGTCATAGCGTCAGTCGACCAGATGGCCCAAATAACTAGAAGCGGTTGGAAGAACAAGCGAATTAGTCTGGCCTCATCGGTATTCAAGCCGAAGGCATCCGAGTGCGTTAGATACTGCGAAATGTTGCCCGGGAAGATAGCGATGAAGAAGAGGGCGGTCGCGATGCCCACTACGGCCTTGTGGCGACCAAGGGAAGTGAGAGCAATGCCAAGAGTGATTTCGACGACGCCCGATGCAAGCACTACGAAATCCGCGTCTAGCGGAAGCCAGGTTGGAACCTGAGCCTGAAAGGTTTCTCGGCTAAACGTGAGGTGGCTTATGCCTGCGAAAATTAAGGCTGCACCTAGCAAAAGCCTTGCCAGAAACTTCGTTGTCTTCATAGTCGGACGGTAGCACATCGCAGTCGAAACAACCCCACGATTATCTAGCGGCCCTTGGAGTGACCGAACTTGGCAAGCACTGACTCTTCCAGCAGCGCGACGAGGTTGTAGAGAACGATCGACACGATGGTGATGAGCGCGACGTAGGTCCAAACCTCTGATGGCCTTGCGCGGCCGATAGCAGAGACGATGGCGTAGCCGATGCCCTGGCCGGTAGCCAGCCATTCGACCAGCAGTGCTCCAGTGATTGCGCCAGGAACCGAAATCTTTAAGGCTGCAAAGAACAGTGGCAAGGATGACGGCAGAGCCACGGTGCGAAGCGCGTCGTACTTGTTTCCGCCATAAACGTTGACCAGGTCGAACATCGCTGGGGGAGCGCTTCTCAAGCCGAAAACGATGTTAACCAGCGCTGGAAAGAGAACAACAATCGCACCCATCACGGCAACCGACATTTGCTCGCGTCCGAAAATCAAGACGATGATCGGCGCCATGGCAATCAAAGGAACCGATCGCAGCAACATCGCCACCGGCATCAGAGACTGTTCGATTCCCTTGGAGAGGCTGAACAGGAGGGACAGCAAGGTGGCCAAGAACATGCCGACAACGAAGCCGATCGAAGCATCAATCATGGTTTGCCCAAGAGCGGCTGCCACCATGTCGCGGTTTTCCGCCGCTGTTGGAACTTCAAATAGGAACTTGTAGACATCGATTGGGTTTTTGCCGATGAATGGTTTGACGTTGAACGCCCACAGGCCGACGAACCAAAGAACGGTGACCACAACCAATGAGAGCAAGGTGTTCAAGAGCAGTGCTGACGCTCGGCGCCTTAACGACATCATGCTCGGGCCGAACCTTTAGACCAAGGGGTGACCATTCGTGCAATCAGTCCAACGAGAGCATAGGCACCACCGGCGATAGCACCCGAGGTGATTGCGAGAGTCCAGACTCTGGCAACCTCCAGAGACTGCTGAGCATTGACCATTGCGGGGCCGAAGCCAACATCCGGGCCTCCGACATACTCGCCCAGAATCGCACCGAGGAATGCGGCCGGAGCTGCAATACGAAGTGCGGCAAAAATAGAAGGAAGTGCGGTCAGAAGTTGCACCTTGACCAGTCGGTGCCAGGCGTTTCCACCGAAAACCGTTACGACATCAAGAGCTGCGCGGTCGGCCGACTTCACGCCGGTCATCGCACCCACCATTGTGGTGAAGAATACGCTGAGTGCAGCCAGGGCAATGGCAGTTTCGGATGGTTCGCCAGGGGCTGGTGCACCCAAAACCAGGCGGATGATTGGCCCGATTGCAACGATGGGGATGCAGTAGGTAATTAGGGCGATTTGAGATGCCAGGTTCTCTAGTTTTGGCAAGGTTAGTGCGACGGCTGCAAGGGCCAATGCGGCCAAGTTGCCCCAGAGAAAACCAATGCCTGCTTCGGCAATAGTCACCATTGCGTTTCGTGCGAAGAACTCAAAGCCATCTTCAACGAACTGATTTAGAACCTCAGGAGGGGTTGGAATAGCGCCAATTGATTCGGTCGAGCCCTTTGGCGTGTTGCGAAAGGATGTCGCAGCAACCACCCACCAAAGGAGGATTGTGCCAAGTGCGCCAATAGCACCCGAGATCCATTTCTTTTCGTTCATGCAGAACTACTGGTCTTCTAGGATGTTTTCGCCATGCGCACCGAACAAGAGCTCTGATGCCCGGTCGTGAAGTGCGTGGAATTCGCTGGTGCGCATCATCTCGATGGTGCGCGGGCGAGGAAGATCGATGTCGATGACTTCGACAATTCGCCCAGGTCGAGCGCTCATAACGGCTACCTGGTCGCTCAGGAAGATTGCTTCGCTGATTCCGTGAGTCACCATAAGCGTGGTCGCTGGCTTCTCTGTCCAGATTCGAAGCAGCTCAAGGTT
>JBDLUE010000100.1:0-4163 GCA_039805505.1 Actinomycetota bacterium | reverse complement strand
GCCGCGGTTTCTCTCAAGATCTCGATTGACTCTGCTTCGAGCGCGCGGAGCACCTGCGTTTCCATATCCATCCCTCAAGGCTATCCGAGCCCGCCTTCAGGGGCGGGAAAGGGCGCTGTTTTCTAAGGGAATTCCTCGATTTGAGAGCTCAAAAAAAGATTTAAAAATATTTGTCGCGACACGCCATAACTTATTTGCGAAGCACTACATCTAGGGCTTACTCTTGACATCTGAACTAGATAAGCCAAAAATCGGGGAAATCGCGAACTTTCGAGTTTTCGTGAAAATTGGCAAAAACAGAGGAGAAACACCATGACCGTTACCGTTTACACCCTTCCTTCATGCGTCCAGTGCGACAGCACCAAGAAGTTCCTAGACCGCAATGACGTTGAGTACAACGTGGTTGACATGAGCCAGGATGAAACCGCACTAGAGCTAGTCAAGGCTCTCGGTTACCAGGCAGCTCCAGTTGTAATCGCTGGCGACGACCACTGGTCAGGCTTCCGCCCTGACATGATCGCCAAGCTAGCCGCAGCCTAAAGACCCCCTCGGATGTTCGAACTAGCTTATTTTTCGAATGTCTCTGAGAACACCAAACGCTTCGTCGACAAACTAGGCGTTACGCACCACAGAATCCCGGTAATGGCATCGGATCCTCCTCTGATGATGTCTGAGCCTTATGTTCTAATCGTTCCAACCTACGGGGGAGGAGACGATGCAACCAGTGTTCCAAAACAGGTCATTCGCTTCCTCAACCAGCAACAAAATAGAGATTTCATCCGCGGGGTAATAGCCGCAGGAAACACCAACTTCGGCGACAAATACTGTCGGGCAGGCGAGATCGTGGCAATGAAATGCCAGGTCCCACTTCTCCACCGGTTCGAGTTGCTGGGAACCCCTTACGACGTAGAAGTCGTGCACAACAAAATGGAGACACTATGGAATCAACACTGATGGAAAAGACTCAGGCCTCGACCCTGGGCTACCACGAGCTAAACGCGATGCTGAACCTCTACAACGACGAGGGCAAAATTCAGTTCGACAAGGACAAGATGGCTGCGCGCCAGTACTTCCTTGAGCACGTGAACGTAAACACCGTGTTCTTCCACAACCTAAAAGAGCGCCTCGACTACCTAGTCGAGAAGGAATACTACGAGCCAGGCGTGCTAGCCATGTACAGCTTCGAGTTCCTAGAGAAGATCCACGACTACGCCTTCTCATTCAAGTTCCGCTTCGAGTCATTCCTCGGCGCATTCAAGTTCTTCACCAGCTATGCAATGAAGACCTTCGATGGCGCACACTACCTAGAGCGCTTTGAGCACCGCGTGGTCATGACTGCTTTGGTTTTGGCCGAGGGTCACGAAGACCGTGCGCTAAAGCTAGTTGAAGAGATGATTACCGGTCGTTTCCAGCCGGCAACTCCTACCTTCCTAAACTGTGGCAAGGCGCAGCGCGGCGAGTTCGTTTCATGCTTCCTGCTTCGCACCGAAGACAACATGGAGTCAATCGCTCGCGCGATCAACTCTTCACTTCAGCTTTCAAAGCGAGGTGGCGGTGTTGCTCTATCGCTAACCAACATCCGTGAATCAGGCGCACCAATCAAGAAGATCGAGGGCCAGTCATCTGGCGTCATCCCAGTGATGAAGCTTCTCGAAGACTCATTCAGCTACGCAAACCAGCTGGGTGCGCGTCAGGGTGCCGGTGCCGTTTACCTAAACGTTCACCACCCAGACATCATGAAGTTCCTAGACACCAAGCGTGAGAACGCTGACGAGAAGGTTCGTATCAAGACCCTGAGCCTCGGTGTTGTGGTTCCAGACGTCACTCTTGAGTTGGCTAAGAACAACGAAGACATGTACCTCTTCTCTCCATACGACGTTGAGAAGGTCTACGGCGTACCATTCAGCGACATCTCGATCACTGAGAAGTACCAGGAGATGGTTGACGACGCTCGCATCAAGAAGACCAAGATCAAGGCTCGTCAGTTGTTCGAGACCATTGCTGAGCTTCAGTTCGAGTCTGGCTACCCTTACATCGTTTACGAAGACACCGTAAACCGCACCAACCCAATCGAGGGTCGCATCAACATGTCGAACCTCTGCTCAGAGATTCTTCAGGTCAACACCCCGACCACCTACAACGCTGACCTCAGCTACAACGAGATTGGCAAGGACATCTCTTGCAACCTTGGTTCGATGAACATCGCTATGGCAATGGACTCACCAGACTTCGGTGGCACCGTCGAGACCGCCATCCGTGCGTTGACTGCAGTTTCTGACTTGTCTTCAATCGAGTCGGTTCGTTCGATTCAGTATGGCAACGACCAGTCACACGCAATCGGTCTTGGTCAGATGAACCTTCACGGCTACCTAGCTCGTGAGCGCGTTCACTACGGCTCAGAAGAAGGCATCGACTTCACCAACATCTATTTCTACACCGTGGTCTACCACGCGATTCGCGCATCGAACCTGATCGCAATCGAGCGCGGCAAGGTGTTCGGCAACTTCGAGAACTCAAAGTATGCATCGGGTGAGTTCTTCGACAAGTACACCGCGGAGGAGTGGAAGCCAGCAACCGCACGTGTTGCAGAGCTGTTCGCAACCGCGGGAATTGCTATTCCTACTCAGGCCGACTGGACCGCACTTCGCGAGTCAGTTATGAAGCACGGTATCTACAACCAGAACCTTCAGGCTGTGCCACCAACCGGTTCGATCTCATACATCAACAACTCAACCAGCTCGATTCACCCGGTTGCGTCAAAGATTGAGATCCGCAAGGAAGGCAAGCTAGGTCGCGTTTACTACCCAGCCCCATTCCTAACCAACGACAACCTAGAGTTCTACGACGACGCATACGAGATCGGTCCTGAAAAGATCATCGAGACCTATGCAGCGGCAACTCAGCACGTTGACCAGGGTCTATCGCTGACCCTGTTCTTCAAGGACACCGCAACCACCCGCGATGTCAACAAGGCACAGATCCAGGCTTGGCGCGCAGGCATCAAGACCATTTACTACGTCCGCATTCGTCAGATGGCACTAGAGGGCACCGAAGTTGCCGACTGCGTCAGCTGCATGCTCTAAGCAAAGAAGGAGATCAAAATGTCAGTAACTACGAACAAGATTTCTCGCCCAGTCAACTGGAACAAGCTTGAGGACCCAATGGACCTCGAAGTCTGGAACCGCCTGACCTCGAACTTCTGGCTGCCTGAGAAGGTGCCGATGGCAAACGACATTCAGTCATGGGCAACCCTTCGTCCTGAAGAGCAGCTAGTCACCATCCGAGCATTCACCGGCCTAACCCTGCTTGACACCATCCAGGGCACCGTCGGCGCTATCTCATTGATTCCAGATGCTTTGACCATGCACGAAGAAGCGGTTTACACCAACATCTCGTTCATGGAGTCGGTGCACGCCAAGAGCTACTCATCGATCTTCTCAACTCTTTGTTCAAGTGACGAGATCGAGCAGGCTTTCCGCTGGTCAGAAGAGAACCCTTACCTTCAGAAGAAGGCCGAGATCATCCTTGGTTACTACCGCGGTGACGACCCGCTAAAGCGCAAGGTTGCCTCAACTCTTCTCGAGTCATTCCTGTTCTACTCGGGCTTCTACCTGCCGATGTACTGGTCATCACGCGCCAAGTTGACAAACACCGCTGACCTAATCCGCCTCATCATTCGTGACGAAGCCATCCACGGTTACTACATTGGCTACAAGTTCCAGAAGGGCATGGAGGCCTCAACCGAGGCCCGTCGTGAAGAGATCAAGGCGTACACCTATGACCTCTTGCTAGAGCTCTACGACAACGAAGTCAAGTATGCAGCTGACCTTTATGACGGCCTAGGCCTGACCGAAGACGTCAAGCACTTCTTGCACTACAACGCGAACAAGGCTCTGATGAACCTAGGTTTCGACCCGTTGTTCCCACGTGAAGTTTCACAGGTCAACCCTGCGATCTTGTCTGCTCTGTCTCCAAACGCAGATGAGAACCACGACTTCTTCTCTGGCTCAGGTTCGTCTTACGTAATTGGTAAGCACGAGGCAACCAGCGATGACGACTGGGACTTCTAAGACAGCAAGCCTTCGCCCTAGTCTGGGCAAACTTGGTCCGGCGCTAGTTGCCGGGGTCGCATATCTTGACCCCGGCAACTTCGCGTCTAACCT
>JBDLUE010000099.1:0-4233 GCA_039805505.1 Actinomycetota bacterium | reverse complement strand
ATCGAAGAGCTCGGTTGGGAAAGGGCCTGCGCCAACGCGCGTGGTGTAAGCCTTGACGATTCCGATAACGGTCTGGAACTGGCCAGGGCCGATGCCAGATCCGGTCGATGCGCCACCGGCGGTTGCGTTCGATGAGGTAACGAACGGATAGGTTCCGTGGTCAACGTCGAGCATGGTTGCCTGGCCGCCCTCGAAGAGCACGGTCTTGTCATCCTTGATCGCGTTGTAAAGCTCAAGCGCGGTGTCTGCCACCATCGGGCGCACGCGCTCTGCGTATGAAAGCAGCTCGGCGACGGTCTCTTCAACCTTGATCGCGGCGCGGTTGTAAACCTTGGTTAGCAGGTTGTTCTTGCCAACCAGCGCGGCCTCGACCTTCTGGCGAAGAATGCTCTCGTCGAAAAGGTCCTGAACACGGATGCCGACTCGGTTGATCTTGTCTGCATAGGTCGGGCCGATTCCGCGACCGGTGGTGCCGATCGCACGCTTGCCGAGGAAGCGCTCTGACACCTTGTCAACGATCACGTTGTAAGGGGTGATGATGTGGGCGTTCGCCGAAATGCGCAGCTTGGATGTGTCGATGCCGCGAGCCTCTAGGGCTTCGATTTCGTGGAACAGGACGCCGAGGTCGATGACGACACCGTTCGAGATGACCGGGGTTACGCCAGGGGTCAGGATGCCTGAAGGCAAAAGGTGGAGGGCATACTTCTCGTTGCCGATGACCACGGTGTGGCCGGCGTTGTTGCCGCCGTTGAACTTCACGACATAGTCGATGTGCTCGGCAATAAGGTCAGTTGCCTTGCCCTTGCCTTCGTCGCCCCACTGCGCACCAATAATCACTAATGCAGGCATACTTTTACCCCGTGTTTCAAGCTTTGGATTGCACGCGAAGCGCGTACATCTAAGTTTAGCGTGGAATGCCGGCCCGGGCTAGGCGTGGACTAAGCAAGCGCTTGGCGCGCTTGCGCAACCAGGTCTGAGATTGAGTCTTTGACGTTCAAAACACAGCCGGGCTCGTCAAACTCGAGCGGTTCAAGGATTGCCAACTGAGAATCGAGCAGGGTGGCCGGCATGAAGTGACCGGTGCGGGCGCCGAGGCGTCGCTCGAGGAGATCTCGGCTGCCATACAGGTGGACAAAAAAGGTGCCGGGTGCCACGGTGCGAATGCGGTCGCGATAAACCCGCTTTAGGGCCGAACAGGCGATCACGGTTCCAGAGAAGGCGTGCCCAGAGATTTCAGACACCTCTTCGGCGAGCGCTTGACCAACCAGGTCTAACCATGGCCAGCGATCTGAGTCGTCGAGAGGGATGCCCGCACCCATTTTGGCTTTGTTGGCCTCAGGGTGCAGGTCATCCCCATCGATGAATCTTGCGCCAAGAGCTTCGGCGAGCGCAATGCCCACCGAACTCTTGCCGCATCCCGAAACACCCATGACAACAATCCGCCAATCGTTCACAGCCATTTCAGAATTCTCTCTTTTGCGTTGAGTGTTTACCAGTCGTGCATGGTGCCGTCGATCTTCAGGCGGTTGACCGGAAGATAGGCAGGCTCATACTCGAACTGGGATGCGAGCTTCTCGTCGTAAGAAACTCCGAGGCCTGGGCTGGTGCCCGGGCGAATCAGACCATCGCTGAAGGTGTATTCAGGCTGGAAGACATCGTTGGTGTCTGAACTGTGCTGCATATATTCAGAGATGCCGTAGTTGTGAATCGCCATGCCAAGGTGAAGCGAGGCGGCGTGACCGATTGGTGAAACGTCGGTTGGGCCGTGAACGCCTGACTTGATCTGGTAGACCGCCGCGTAGTCGAAGATCTTCTTGAGCGGGGTGATGCCACCACCGTGGCTGACCGGGCTGCGGACATAGTCGATGAGCTGCTCTTCGAATAGGTCCTTGTAGTCATAGATGGTGTTGAAGATCTCGCCGACCGCCAATGGTGTGGTGGTGTGCTGGCGAATCAGGCGGAACGCATCCGTGTTCTCGGCTGGGGTTAGGTCTTCAAGCCAGAACAGGTCGTATGGCTCGAGTGACTTGCCGAGGCGCGCTGCCTGAATCGGGGTTAGGCGGTGGTGACCATCGTGCAGCAACGGCAGGTCTGGGCCGAACTCGTTGCGAACAGCTTCGAACACGGATGGGATGTAGTTGAGGTAGGCGCGGGTGTCCCACTCCTCCTCCACCGGAACTGTCGAGCGGCGAGCTGGTTCGTAGTCGTAGCGAGCCGATGAGGCACCCTTGCCCGAACCTGCGCCAGCTGATGCGTTTGCCGAAGCCGCGACACCATAGACAGAGTTCAAACCTGGCACACCGGTCTGCACACGGATGGCCTTGTAGCCCTTCTCCTGGTGCTCGCGAATTGAGTCGAAGATCTCGTTGAACTCGCGGCCCGATGCGTGGCCGTATGCCAAGCAACCCTCGCGGCTTGCGCCACCGAGAAGCTGGTAAAGCGGCATGTTCGCAGCCTTGGCCTTGATGTCCCAAAGCGCCATGTCGATCGCGGCAATCGCGGTCATGGTGATTGGGCCACGACGCCAGTATGAACCGCGGTAGAAGTACTGCCAGGTGTCTTCAATGTTGTGCGCATCGCGCCCGATCAGCATCGGAGCTAGGTGGTCACGCAGGTATGCCGCGACAGCTAGCTCGCGACCGTTGACGGTTGCGTCACCTAGGCCGACGAGACCGTCATCCGTGGTGATTCGCAGGGTCACAAAATTGCGACCTGGGGAGTGAACAAATACTTCTGCTTTTGCGATTTTCATCTCAGTTGCTTTCTATTTGAAGGTTTCGTCTCGGCTACTTAGCCGAAGGCTTGCGGTTGTTTAGGGTGGTCCAGCGTGAACGCAGGGTGTGTGCTGCCGCCTTTGGCTGGCGGTCGCGGGTAAATGCGCCCTTCTTGTTGCCGAGCACGCGGAAGATGCCCGGCTTGGTCTGGAAGTCTGCGAAGTTCCAGACGTGCTCGCCAACAACTGCCGGGAACTTGTCGAATACCCCGTGGCTCATGTCTAGGTAGGCGCTCTGGTATTCCTCGCTCCAAGGCAGGTTGTGAATGCTGTGGCCGCCGGCAAGAGTGTCGGCGCCGTATTCGGTGATGATGAATGGCACCGAGTACTTCTCTGTCCAACCCTTCATCTCAGCCTCGAAGTGGATGGCTGCGTTCTCTAGGTCGCTGTGGTCTTCATACCAGCCCCAGTAACGGTTGAGGCAGATCACGTCGGCCAACGGAGCCACCATGCAGCGGCCGAATGGCTCGGTCATCACGTTGATATAGGTGACCGGGCGGCTGTCGAGTTCGCGAGCAAGATCGAAGGCCGGCTTGAAGAAGTCGACTGCCTCTGGGATGCCGGTCTCGGCCTCGTTGGTGATTGACCAAAGCACGACCGATGGGTGGTTCTTGTCGCGCTGGATTAGCTCGCGAACAGCCTGAAGCAGGTTCGCCTGGGTCTTTTCGTTGCCGGTCTCAGGGCCGAAGGTTGGCAGCTTTGGGCCACCGAACATGCCCGAGAAGTTCTGGTTCAGACCAACGGCTGCGGTCTCGTCGATGATGACGATTCCGTGACGGTCGGCGTAATCCATGACCTCCTCGGCGTATGGGTAGTGCGAGGTGCGGAATGAGTTTGCACCAACCCACTTGAGCAGTTCGAAGTCGTTGACTAGGAACGCGTTGTCGTGACCCTTGCCCTTGACCACGTGGTCTTCGTGCATGCCGAAGCCGGTGAAGTAGAACGGCTCGTTGTTGATCAAGAACTGGTTGCCGCGAACCTCAACGGTGCGAACACCGACGTTGAGTGAGTATTCGTCAGCGACCTGGCCACCGACCAAAGCCTCAATCTTCAACTGGTATAGATAGGCCGCGCCTGGCTTCCATAGCTGCACGTTTGCCACGGTTAGCTCGCCGGTTGCTCCGTTGCCGGTCGCGACCTGCTTACCATCCTCGTCAATCAGAGTGACGCGAACCTCGGCGGCGGTGCTGGTGGCAACCTCGTAGGCCACCTTGCCGGTTGAACCATCGAAGCCGGTGTTGACTGTCACGTCTTGAACGTGAACCGCTGGCACCGAGTAGATCCAGATGCTGCGAGCAAGGCCTGCGTAGTTATAGAAGTCGTGCAGGTAGGTCTGCTGCTTCACACCGTTGTCCCCAATAGCAATGCGGCCCGGCGGGATGGTCTCGTTGGTCAGGATGTTGTTGACCGCGATGGTTAGGTTGAACTCTTCGCCGGCCTTGACGTGGTCGGTGATGTCT
>JBDLUE010000098.1:0-4277 GCA_039805505.1 Actinomycetota bacterium | reverse complement strand
GCCAACAAGCTCAATACAAGACCTCGCAAAACACTGGGCTTTAAAACCCCAGCAGAGGTGTTTGATGAAGCGTTGCACTGACCCCTTGAACCCGCCCCCTTTAACTGGTGGGAGGATTACCCCGTCACGTACAGATTCACAAATTTGTTCAGAAGATGCCCACACCCATCCGTTTGGTAACTGAGGCAAGTGAGTCGTTTCTGGCTTTGCAGGCTCGGGGTATTTCTTCTGCCAATCCTTGGGTGGGGTTTTGCCTTGTTCCTTGAACTTGGCGAGTTGCTTTACTTCCCAGCGGGCACGGCGCTCTTTAAGAATCCGTTCCAGCAGTTGTGCGCCAGTCTCCGATGGCGGGTTGTTTTTACGCCATTCGGCAGTGAGGCTGCCATCAACAGCAGCCTTGAGGAGCGACTGGCGGTATTGCGCTAATTTCTTCTGTGCAGCTTTGAGTTCGGCGACACCAGCGTCGAGGTCGGAGAGGAGTTCTTCGAGTTTGGCGACGATGCGGGTTTGTTCTTTGCATGGGGCTAATGGAAATGGGGCTGACTCAAATTTACCCTTGTTAATAATCGCTACAGTAGTAGCAGACGAATGTTCTTTGAGCCATGAGGCCAGAGTTTGGGTGTAGTAGAGGCCATACTCTGGCTGAATGTTTGAAGCAAAAATTACTGCATTTATCTGTTGATTGGTTGCGCTTGGCGTATTCGTTATTGCAGTCTTGCCGAGTATGCCAATGCAAGACACAAGAACAGCTTTTGGTGGCAAAAGACGTGCGTTTTTGAGCCCTTTTTCACTTAAGGTTTCAGGGGCTGTGTTTAGTAATCCGTCGTTTAGTTGGGGAGGTTTAAAAAAAGGTGTTGCTCCGCCGTAGTTATCTATATCTGAAGTTGACGGCGTGTTTCCTGTAACTACATCCGCTATGTCCTTCAATTTGATCCACTGCCAAGACTTTGGGATATCACGTAATTCACTCACGCCACCAACTCCTCATTCATTTCTGCCATGAGTGGGTCGAGTTGGGTGCCGAATAGCCCCCAGGCTTTTTGCAGCCCGCCTTTGTCGGCCAACGCGGCGTAGTCGAAGTCATCGCGGCTGATGCTGCAGCTGTTGGCGATGTGATCTTTCATCAGGCGTAGCCATTCAGTCTGTTCCGGCGTGAAGGCCGTGCCGCGTTGGGCGTTGTGCCGGAAGATCCATTCCTGGAAGCGCTTATCGACCAGGTCGCTAAAGGGCTTGAGTTCAGTATCCAGGCCGAGTGCAAAGCTCACGAGCGAGATGAGGTCGGTTAGCTGACGATGTTTGTCGTTACCTTTGACCTGGTTACCCTTGATACGGGCGTAGGCACTCCACAGGCGCTCAGTAGTCAGCATGAGCGGGGGCCTGGCCAGGTGGTCGTGCAGTTCTTCGATCATGTCGAAGGTGAGTTGGCGGCGTTGGTAGGGCTGCTGATAGAAGAAGCCCAGTGCGGCGATTTCGTCTTTGTGGGCTTTGAGGTAATCCGCAAAGGCGTCGATGGTGGCTTGGGCTTTGGCCTCGGTCTGCTCGCTGAAGCCTTTGGCAGTGACCTGATCAATGTTGATATGGTCGATGATTTGTTCGCGCTCGCTGCGGGCGGCTTCGATGGTGTTGCGTAATTCCGGGTTGTCGAAGGGCAGGCAGGCTTGAGCCACTCGACTGTTGCGTACAGCTTCTAATTCTTCGGGTAATAGGCTGTCTTCATCTCGCGTAAAGCCATTGGCTTTGGCAGTGGCGAGGGCTTCGGCAACGATGCGGTCTGGGTCTAGGGCCATGATCAGGTTTTTACCCAGGTCGCCCAGGCTGATGCCACCGCTGTGCTTTTCAATACGGGCCTGCGCTTTGTCGTCGAGCAGCTTGGCAAGGCGAACGAGGCGGTTGCCGAGGGTGAGCACCGTGTCGGTGTCTTTATGGCCTAGAGCCACGCCTTCCATCAGATCTTTGAGCGGGATGCCCGGTTTTCGTTCCAGCGGGCGGCTCTCGGTTTTGAGGGATTTCTCGACACCAACGGCATCGATGAGCACAAAGCGGCTCTTGGCGCCTTCGGCGCTGTTGGTCACGCGCTGGAGGCTGTCGGCATCCAGACTGCGTACGCCACGGCCCTTCATCTGTTCGTAATACCCCTTGCTGCGCACATCGCGCATGAAGAGCAATACTTCCAATGGCTTTACATCGGTACCCGTGGCGATCATATCCACCGTGACGGCAATGCGCGGGTAGTAGTCGTTACGGAAGCTGCTGAGGATGCTATCAGCGTCTTTTTCGCTGTAGGTGACTTTGCGGCAGAACTCGTTGCCCTGGCCATAGACCTCACGAACGATGTTGATGATGTCGTCGGCATGGCTGTCGGTTTTAGCGAAGATCAGGGTTTTAGGGACTTCTTTCCGCGCCGGGAAGATTTCGGTTTCAACCGCCGTCTTCATGGTCTGGATAACATTGCGGATCTGGCTCGGGTTGACCACCGAGCGATCCAGTTCCTTGCCGGTATAGGCGGTGTCTTCGTCGGTTTCGCTCCAGCGTTTCTTGCGGGTTTGGCGGTCCCGGTGGTTCACCCATTCCTTTGCTTTGAGCTGGCTGCCCTTTTGGGTTATCTCGGTTTCGATTTCGTAAACGTCATAACCGACGTTGACGCCGTCGGCCACTGATTGTTCGTAGGTATATTCGGCGACGATGTTTTCGTTGAAGTAGCCGTAGGTGCGTTTGTCAGGTGTGGCGGTCAGGCCGATCTGATACGCATCGAAATAGTCCAGTACCTGCTGCCAGAGGTTATAGATGCTGCGGTGACATTCATCGATAATGATAACGTCAAAGAACTCCGGTGGGATCGTCGGGTTGTAGCGGACGACTTTTTCTTGATTGCTGGTTTGTTGCAGCTCATTCAACGAGATGTCCTCGGCCGACTCGTCTATGGGTTCCCCAGAGAGAATCGAGTACATGCGTTGGATTGTGGAGATGCAGACTTGGGCGTGCGGGTCGATGCTGGAAGAGCTAAGACGTTGAACGTTATAGAGCTCGGTGAATTTGCGGGCATCATCTGGAGGCGTATAAGCCATGAATTCCTGATGTGCCTGCTTGCCCAGGTTTCGGGTATCGACCAGGAATAGGATGCGCTTGGCGCCACCGAACTTGAGCAGGCGATAGACCGAAGTAATGGCGGTGAAGGTTTTGCCAGCGCCGGTGGCCATGTGAACCAAGGCTCTGGGTTTGTTCAGCGCCAGCGATTGCTCCAGGCCGGTAACCGCGCTGACTTGGCAATCACGTAGGTCTTTCTCATGCAGCGCTGGCATGTGTTCTGCCAGGCGACGGCGAAGAGTCTCTGGCTGCTTTAACCACTCCGCTAATTGTTCCGGCCGATAAAAGCTAAAAATTTCCCGTGAACGTGGTGCCGGATCTTTGCCATCAGTAAAGCGTGTTATTTGGCCGGTGGCTTCGAAGAGAAAGCGGAGGGGTAGGGCATCTTTGAACCATTTCAGGTTCGAAGTGGCGTAGCGTTCGTTTTGAAGCTCAACAGTGGTTATGTTTTCACCCGCCGTATCCTTTTTGGCTTCGATGACGCCAACTGGCTTGCGATCGATGAATAAGACGTAATCGGCAGGGCCGGTGTCTGTGGCGTATTCCCGCACAGCGACACCCAGGCCTGCGCCCAAGTTAACCTGTTTTTTATCCTGAATAACCCAACCCGCTTGCTCAAGCTTTTGGTCAATTAGTAGGCGGGCTTTGGCTTCGGGAGTCATATTTGAAACTATACCGGAATAGCACAAAGTTACTTGTTATGTTCTATTTGGTGGAATGGTAGCTTCAAAGCGATTGGCGAGTTCTGTCCTTCGTGCGGCAAACTCAGCGGCCACTGCTTCATTCGATCTGTGTTCACCAGCTTGAATCTGCTCGCGTGCCAGATCGACTTTCTTCTGCAGGAAGTTTTTGTAGCTCATGCTTCAAACAGCTCCGAGTGTGTGCCTGCGCGTACGAAATAAACGGCATCGCTTTCTAATCGGTATATCAGCAAAAAGTCTCCGCCGATATGGCATTCCCGATGGTCGGTCCAGTCGCCTTTGAGCGGGTGATCCAGCCATTCGGGACCAAGTGGCTCATGGTTTGCGATGATCAGCAGCATGGCCTCTTTTAGTCGATTGAGGTCGTACCGACCCGATTGTGATAGCCGCTCCCAATCTTTTTTGAAGCTTTTTGCGTAACCGCTCTGCCGGGGCAGCGGCGCGCGCTTACTACTTGCTGTTCTTTTCGAGGTCATTAAACAAGGCGTCGGC
>JBDLUE010000097.1:0-4319 GCA_039805505.1 Actinomycetota bacterium | reverse complement strand
CATCCGTGACCTGATCGACCCGAAAGACCTACCTTCTGAAAAGAAGAAGGGTTCGCTCGGCAAGTTTTCGATCGACATCGAGAATGACTTTGAGCCTTATTACGCGATTTCTGCCGGCAAGAACAAGACTGTTACCGATCTAAAGAAAGCGCTCGCCGGCGCCGAGGAGCTCTATCTCGCAACAGATGAAGACCGCGAAGGTGAGGCCATCGCCTGGCACCTGCTGCAGGTCTTGAAGCCAAAGGTTCCGGTAAAGCGAATGGTGTTCCACGAGATCACCAAGGAGGCGATTCAGGGTGCGCTTGAGCACACCCGTGCGGTTGATGAAAACCTCGTTCAGGCGCAAGAAACCCGTCGAGTTGTCGACCGTCTCTACGGCTACGAAGTCTCACCGGTTCTATGGCGCAAGATCAACCGCGGCCTCAGCGCAGGTCGCGTTCAGTCACCTGCCATGCGACTAGTCGTGCAGCGCGAGCGCGAGCGTATGGCGTTCGTGTCAGCGAGCTATAACGATGTTGAGGCACTGCTCGACCCGCAAACCGCAGGCGAGCCACAGTTCACTGCCAAGCTCCAAAGCATCGGCGGCAAGCGAATTGCGACCGGCCAGAACTTCGATGACAACGGCAAGCTCACCGCCGATGTTCTTCTTCTCGACGGAGCAGCTGCTGAGGCGCTCGCCGAATCGATGCGCAGCCCACAGGCCAAGATCACCGTTGCGTCGGTCGAGGCAAAGCCAAGCACCCGTCGTCCAGCTGCACCATTCACCACCTCGACTCTTCAGCAAGAGGCGTCGCGCAAGCTTCGTATGTCGGCAAAGCAGACCATGGATACCGCCCAGTCGCTTTATCAAGAGGGTCACATTACCTACATGCGAACCGATTCGCCGACCCTGTCGGTGCAGGCAATCAACGCCGCTCGTTCGCAGGCTTCATCAATGTTTGGTGCCCAGTTTGTGCCAGACAAGCCGCGCGTCTACCAGGGTAAGAACAAGAGTGCCCAAGAAGCCCACGAAGCTATTCGCCCAGCCGGTGAAGTGTTTAAGACTCCTGCCGAACTTTCACGTCAGCTGAGCGGTCGCGCGCTTGACCTATACGAGCTGATTTGGAAGCGCACAGTCGCATCCCAGATGGAAGACGCCAAGGTTTCGACCACCACCGCAAAAATCACAGTTGGCCCACTAGCCGATGGTGGAACCGCCGAGTTCACAGCTTCGGGCACCGTAGTAACTTTCCGAGGTTTTATGGCCGCTTACGAAGAGAGCACCGACGAGTCTCGCAACGAAGAAGAAAGCAGCGAGCGCGAATCGAAGCTGCCGAACCTAACGGTTGGCCAGTCGCTGAAGGCTCTCGAAGTCACTGCTAAAGACCACCAGACCACCCCGCCTCCGCGTTACACCGAAGCAAGTTTGGTCAAGGCCTTGGAAGAAGACGGCATCGGTCGCCCTTCTACCTATGCGGCAATTCTTTCGACCATTGTCAACAAGGGCTACGTTTCAAAGCGTGGTCAGGCGCTGGTTCCTGAGTGGATCGCGTTCACCGTCACCCGCTTCCTCGAAGAGAACTTCGGCAAGTTGGTCGACTACGCCTTCACCGCGCAGATGGAAGAAGACCTCGACCGCATCGCCGAGGGTGACCTCGACCGCAGTGCTTGGCTCAAGGAGTTCTATTTCGGCGGTGGCAAGCAGGAGGGTCTTCGAAACACAGTAGAGAACCTCGGCGACAGCGACCCGCGTGCAATCAACTCGATCGCCATTAGCGATGACATCACGCTTCGCACCGGCAAGTATGGCCCTTACATCGAAATCATGGTCGAGCCTGGTTCCGAAGGCGCCGACGAAAACGGCCGCCGCATCGTTAACATCCCTGAGGGGCTAGCCCCAGATGAGTTGACCGTCGAAAAGGCCCAGCAGCTAATCGACGCACCAATCATCACCGACCGAGTCATGGGTCAAGACCCGGCGACCGGCTTTGACATCTTGTTCAAGGATGGCCGCTATGGACCATACGTCGTCTTGGACGACCCGAAGGCTGCGAAGCAGAAGACCGGCTCGCTCTTCAAGTCGATGAGCCCAGAGACTCTAACCCTTGAAGATGCGATTCAGCTTCTGTCGCTGCCACGCGTGGTTGGCGTTGACCCAGAATCTGGCGTCGAAATCACCGCTCAAAACGGAAAGTTCGGCCCATACCTGAGCAAGGCGAAGGACTCGCGCTCGCTCACCAGCGAAGACCAGCTGTTCAGTTTGGATCTCGCCGGCGCACTGGAGATTTTCGCCCAGCCGAAGTATGGAGGCCGCCGCACCGCGGCCACCCCGCTCAAGGAATTTGGTGAAGACCCAGCATCGGGTCTAGCTGTAGTTGCCAAGACCGGTCAGTTTGGTCTTTACGTCACCGACGGCGCTGTGAACGCGACCGTGCCGAAGGACGAAAACCTTGAGGAACTGTCGCCAGACCAAGCCTTCGAGCTTTTGGCGATTCGCCGTGAGAAACTTGGTCTAGAGCCGGGTCAGGCTCCTGCAAAGGCTGGAAAGCCGGCTAAAAAGGTCGGCACCACCCGAGTCGTCAAGCGCGGAACCACCCGAAAGAAAAAGTAATGGCACCAGGCCTCTTCATCTCGCTTGAAGGCATCGACGGGGTAGGTAAATCTACTCAGTCTGACCTTCTCGAAGAGTTCTTGCGTGCCCAGGGTCGCGAAGTGGTTCGCACCTTTGAGCCAGGCGGCACCGAGCTTGGCCAGGAGATTCGTCATCTGCTGCTTCACCGCAAGGGAGACGTGGCTCCTCGCGCAGAGGCGCTGCTCTACGCAGCCGACCGCGCCCACCACGTTGCTTCCAAGATTCGTCCTGCCCTAGAACGCGGCGAGGTTGTCATGACCGATCGCTACCTAGACTCATCAGTTGCCTACCAGGGCGTCGGAAGAGCTTTGAGCGCCGAAGACGTGCGTGCCATTTCGATGTTTGCTGTCGAAGGGCTCTTGCCCGACTTGACCATCTTGCTTGACCTCGAGGCCTCAGCCGCTGCCGCCCGTCGCAATACAACCGGCGAAGCGCCAGACCGGCTCGAGCGAGAAAAAGTTGAATTCTTTGAGGCAGTCCGCCAGGCATTCCTGGACATGGCAGCCGCCGAACCCAACCGTTGGTTGGTCATCGATGCTCGTCAGACCGTAGACGAAATGCAGGGTCAAATTCGCAGCCGAGTCGCCGAGTTGCTGGGCGCCTAATGTCTTCGCCGGCTACAATCTGGGATGACCTGCTCGGCCAACCCGAAGCAGTCTCGCAACTTGAGCTGGCTGTGCGCCACCGCGATCAGGGCGTTCACCATGCGTGGTTGATGACCGGCCCTCCGGGGTCTGGTCGTTCAAATCTTGCCCACGCTTTTGCCGCCGCTTTGCTTTGCCCCGAGGGCGGTTGTTCAACTTGCAAGAGCTGCGTGCTCGCCCAGGCTGGAACCCATCCTGATATCTCGGTTTTGTCTACCGAGAAGGTCGTCATTTCAATCGATGAGGTCCGTGCACTTGTTGCCGACTCGCAGTTCGGAAGCTCGATGGGCAAGTTCAGAATCATGATCATCGAAGATGCTGACCGCATGATTGAGCGATCTTCCAACGTTTTGCTCAAGGCGCTTGAAGAACCACCTGCCGGAACCATTTGGCTGCTGTGCGCTCCATCCGAAGCGGACATGTTACCAACCATCAGGTCGCGAGTTCGCAGAGTCGGTTTGAAAGTGCCAGCAGTAGAAGAAGTCGCTCGCTTGTTGGTTGCTCGAGACGGCATCGACCCGGTGCTTGCCGGGCAGGTTGCCGCCGAGTCACAAAGTCACATTGGTATGGCCAGGCGCCTAGCGACTAGCCACGAGGCTCGCAGTCGCAGACGCGAAACCTTGCTGGCGGCACTTGCCATCAACGGTGTTTCATCGGCAGTCAACACCGCCGAACGTTGGCTAGACATTGCCAAGAAAGACGCAGAGGCACTGACCACTGAGCGCGACTTGGCAGAGCGAACCGCGGCGCTTCGCACCATGGGTCTACAGCCCGGCGACGCGATTCCAAACAATATGAAGTCAGACCTAAAGGCTCTCGAAGAAGCCCAAAAGCGCCGCGCCACTCGCAGCTTGCGTGACGGCATCGACCGCATCCTGGTTGATTTGCTCTCGCTATATCGCGATGTTTTGACGATTCAGATTGATGCCCGCACCCCACTTATCAATGCCGAACTCATCGGTCAGATTTCCGAGGCCGCCCAGGTAACAACCCCCGCGCAAACCATCGAGAAACTCGAGGCTATTGCACAGGCTAGGTTGCGAATCGATCGGAACGTTCGAGAC
>JBDLUE010000096.1:0-4341 GCA_039805505.1 Actinomycetota bacterium | reverse complement strand
TCATTTGCCTTCATTATCTGGGGCTTCAACGGAGCCTGGTGGCAGGCACTCCTTTTTGCCGCCGTCATGTTGCTCGCCGCAGTCTTTGGCGACCTTGCTGAATCTCTGATCAAGCGAGACCTGGGCGTTAAGGACATGAGCTCGTTGTTGCCTGGTCACGGAGGCATGATGGATCGATTGGACTCAATCCTCCCAGCGTCCTTGATTGCCTACCTGTTTGCCAGCATATTCTTCCCGATTGCAATCTAACCTCGGCCGAAAGTATTTCCCCATGAGCTTTACCTTTCCAAAATCGGCACCAAAGCAGCCTGGTTACTCGCCGGCGCAGGTCGAAGAATTTCTCTCGAGGGCTCGAGCCCAGTTCACCAATCCCGTTGAATCGGGAGTCACAGCACATGACATCCGCAACACCGAGTTCGACCTGGTTCACGGTGGTTTCGTGCCTGAAATCGTTGACGGTGCAATGGACAAGCTCGAAGACAGTTTTGCCGCGCGTGAGATCAACCGTCAGAAGACAGAGAAGGGCAGCTATGCCTTGGATGACCGTCTCGCTCGAGTAGTTGAACTCATCCGGGGTCGCCTGACTCGACCAAAGGGCAAGCGATTCTCGAACACCGGTCTGCTGTTTCGCGGTTACAGCCGCAAGCAGGTGGATGCGCTTTGCGAGCACATCATTCGCCACTTCGATTCGCAGGCGCCAATCACCATCGATGAGGTTCGACGAGTTGTTTTCAATGCCAAACGTGGAGGCTATGTCGAGGCACAGGTCGATGCGTTCATCGATCGAGTAATCGAGTTGCTTCAAATTGAACAAAACCGCTAGATTTGCGGCTGTCGCGGTTCTTGCGGCAACTCTCTTAGCGCCCAACTTTGACGGGGGAGGCGCGCGAGCCGAGGCTGCCACTGCGCCACTAGCCAGTGTTGTTTTAGACAAGCTGGCAGTTAAGGGCAGAGCTCCTAAGACCGGATACGACCGCGATCTATTTAGCGATGGCTGGGGCAACATCTCAGGCTGTGACACAAGAAACTTCATTCTCAAGCGTGACCTAACGCTCATCACTTGGCGGTCAGGTGAAAACTGCATGGTGGCAACAGGGAAGCTCGTTGACCCGTACACAGGCAAGACCATCAAGTTTGTCCGTGGCGTCAAGACATCATTGGCCGTTCAGATTGATCACGTGGTTGCGGTCAGTGACGCGTGGCAAAAGGGTGCTCAGCAGATTTCATCCAAGGCTCGGTATTCGTTCTACAACGACCCGCTGAACCTGTTGGCAGTCGATGGGCCAACTAACTCGGCCAAGGGCGATGGCGATGCGGCGACCTGGTTGCCTCCCAACAAGTCCTATCGATGCGCCTATGTGGCGCGGCAGGTGGCTGTGAAAGCTAAATACAAGCTATGGGTGACCTCAGCCGAGAAAGTTGCCATTCAGGGCATCCTAGCGAAGTGCCCGAAGCAGCCCGTTCCTAGCGCCTAAAAGAGGCGTCGGGTAGACTAGGGCTTTGATCAATCGGCGAAATTCAAGAGGTATTTCATGGGTAGACACGAGGCTTCACTGCCGTCGCTGTCGCAAAAGGTTGGGCACTATGCCGACCTTGCCTTCGATAAAACTCCTCTTTCCCGCCCCCGAATTCCAAAGCTAAAGCGCCACTTCTTCCGCCCGCTCTGGGGCTTTCTCTTCTCAGTGTCGTTTATTCTCGTAACCGTGGTCGACCCATACTCGGGCACGATCGCTAGTGCCAGCACCATGATGAAGTTTGACTTCGAGACCGAAGAGGATGTCACCCAAACTTACGGTTACTCGAGCACACAAAAGATTCTCTTCACCCGCGGCGGTTTCAACATTGTCACCGGCAGCGACGCAGCAGCAATGTTCGTTGAGGCGGCCTCGATGCCGAGCCCTGGCACCGCGAAGGCATACGCGTTCGACCTTTTGACCTCAATGAAGTTTGGCGAGGACCAGTATTCCTGTTTGGTTAAGCTCTGGGAGCGCGAATCAAACTGGCGCGTAAACGCAGCCAACAAAAGCTCAGGCGCATACGGCATCCCTCAGTCGCTTCCTGGCAGCAAAATGTCTACTGAAGGTGGCGACTGGCTCACCAACCCAGAGACTCAGATTCGCTGGGGCGTTAAGTACATCAAGGCCCGATACGGTGCTCCTTGTGGTGCGCTCGCTCACTCCGACAAACTCGGCTGGTACTAGTGCCACGCAGCAACCGCCCAAGCCGCGGAAAATCAAAGCCTGAACCGATAGAAGATCTAGATTTGAACTCGGTTCGACTAGGCCTTCGCAGAAGCGAAATCAAGCGCGGCGTCGAGTACACAACTCAAACCAGCATCGGTGCGAATGCGGATGATGGCAAGACCTGGGTCTGCCCACACTGCCACTTGCAGATCACCAAGGGCATTAGCCACATTGTTGCCTGGGATGAAGTGCGCGGTGTCGATACCCGCCGCCACTTCCACACAGCATGCTGGAAGTCTTTCCAGGGGCCGTTGCTATGAGTGAAGTAATCGAGATTCGTTCGGGTGTAGAGCTGCCGTCAAATCGCGAGCCGATTGAACTGATGACGCGTGACGGACTAAAGCTCATTGGAGAGCTCGCAATGCCTATATCGGGGCACCCGGTGGCTACCCTGATTACGTTGCACCCACTTCCTACCCACGGCGGCTTCATGGATTCACATGTGCTGCGCAAGGCGGCAAACCGCCTGCCTCACCTGGCAAACCTAGCAGTGCTGCGGTTCAACACTCGGGGCACCTCATCACCTCACGGCACCAGCGATGGCCAGTTTGGTGAGGGTGTTGCTGAACAAGCCGATGTTGCCGCGGCGGTCGACTTTGCAATCTCTAGGGGCCTCCCAAATCTTTGGCTGTTGGGTTGGTCCTTTGGAACCGAGTTGGCCTTGAAGTATGGCCCGGATCACGACATCCAAGGCGCTATTTTGCTTTCGCCTCCGTTGCACAGAACCTCTGAAGAAGAACTAGTTCGCTGGAACAGCAGTGGCAAGAAACTATTCGCGCTGATCCCTGAGTTTGACGACTACCTGCAACCTGAAGCTGCACAGCAGAGGTTCGCTGGGGTGAAGGACATCGACCTGATAGGTGTCGACGGTGCTAAACACCTTTGGGTGGGCGAGGCGGCAACCACGCGTGTGCTCAACGAGGTCGTGAAGGTTGTAAACCCGGCGGCTTATCCGTTGCCAGAAACCGTTTCGCTCTAAAACTACTTGGTGTCTTGAAGAGGCATCCAAATCTGGCGAATGATCAGAATGGCGGAGGCTGCAACTGGGATGGCCACGAGGGCGCCTAGAACACCGAGCAAAGCGCCGCCCGAAAGCGCAGCTACAACTACAACGGCACCCGGCACTGCCACTGCCTTGTTCATAATCTTTGGGCTGATCACATAGGACTCAATCTGCATGTAGATCAGGCAGTAGACCGCAGCCACAACAGCCGTTGGCGGCGAGACGCTCAGAGCCACGAGGGTGATGATCGCCGAACTGGTGACGTTTCCGACTAGAGGAATCAAACCGAGCAGAAGCACGATGAAGGCCAAGACCACGGCAAACGGAATCCCCATGATGAGCATGAAGATGTAGCTGAGTGTTGCGTTCAATGCTGCGATACCAAACTGGCCGATCACGTAGCGCCCTACAGAGTTTGCTACCTGGTCGGCGATGTCGCTGAACTTATCACGCTTCGAAGCTGGAACCAGACCAAAAAGGAAGTCCTTGAATCGCTGAAGTGAAGACATGAAGTAAAGGCTCAAAATCAGTATTACGAGACCGGCGAAGAAGCCGTTGAAGATGTTCACGCCAACCTGCACGACGCCACCAGCCAGCTTCGGCCAGTTTGCGGAATCACTCAAAAATGATGAGGTGCTAGCGATTGCACTTGAAATCGAACCGCTAAGTTGACTGTCGAGTTTGATGATTAAAGGTAGGTCGCCGAAACCGGAAACGAACGAAGGAACGTCTTCGATGAACTTTTCGGCTTCAGAGGCCAGGGGTGGCAATATAGCCCAAACCAGAGCGGTAAGGCTGCCCAGAAGACCAACGAAGACAATCAGAATCGCGACCGGACGCTTTAGTTTTGCGCTCTCCAGTTTGGTTACAACTGGCTCTAGGCCGAGGGCAATAAAGATGGCTGCAGCCACGTAAGTGATGATGTCAGCAAGAGTCTGAATGGCGCCGCCGATTAGGAGGGCGGTCAAAACTCCGAGGCCACCGAGTAAGCCGAGTTGGAACGCGTTTGTGATCTTTGTTTGCCCTTGCATGCTCACAAACCTACTCTGCTCTGATTGATTTAGGTGCGTGGCGTGCCAGCGTTATCAAGCACAG
>JBDLUE010000095.1:0-4346 GCA_039805505.1 Actinomycetota bacterium | reverse complement strand
ATCTGCACTGGTTCGGCACGGCAGAATGAACCACCGCGGTCTTCATAGACCTGAGCTAGAACCTTCTCGCCTGGCAACACGTGCGATACGAAAACCACGCGACCATCGTGACGTGCGACAAAGATGCCACCATGGGCAACTTTTTCAATGGTTAGTGGAAGATTCTGGCCGACCCAGTTCGTTGTTTTACTCACCAGACAAGTCTGCCAGACTTGTCGCGTGACCAAACTCATCCTCGCCTCAACCTCGCCAGCCCGTCTCGCTTTGCTTCGCGCCGGTGGCATCGAACCCGTGACAATCGCACCCGGAGTCGACGAGGATGCGGTTGCCGAGCGCGCGACAGAAATGGGCTTGATTTCGAACACCGCCGAGATGGTGCACGTGCTTGCGAAGGCAAAAGCTGAGGCCGTTTTCGACCACCCGGATGCCCGTGGCGGCATCATCATCGGCTGTGACTCATCCTTGGAGTTCGATGGCGAAGCCTTGGGCAAGCCTCACGAACCGGAGGTTGCCCGCCAGCGATGGTTGGCGATGCGCGGACGTTCGGGAAAGCTCTATTCGGGCCACTGGGTCATCGACAATCGCGACCCTCGCCCTGGCGTGACTCCCCCAGCCGTCGGCCACGTTTCGGTTGCGGTGGTGAACTTTGCCGACATCACCGAGCGTGAAATCGACGCGTATGTCGCAACCGGCGAACCACTCAAGGTTGCTGGCGCTTTCACAATTGACGGGCTTGGCGGCGCGTTCTTGAAGTCAATCGAGGGTGACGCCCACACCGTGATCGGTTTGTCTCTGCCGACCCTGCGCGAACTGGTTCGCTCACTCGGTGTTGAGTACACCGATCTTTGGAATATCCACTAGCCGAGCAGTTGGCGCTCTTCACAGTAGTTTCGTGATTTTTTTTGATTTCACGCCAATAAAAGCGACCTCTTAGTCAATAGGCTTGAAGGCATGACTACGTCTAAGAAGATCACCAAGGTACTAATCGCAAACCGCGGCGAAATCGCCGTTCGAATTGCGCGCGCAGCCAAGGATGCCGGCATTTTGTCGGTTGCCGTTTATGCCGACCAAGATCGCGATGCGATGCACGTGAAGCTAGCCGACGAGGCCTATGCCCTGCACGGCACCACCGGCCCTGAAACCTACCTGGTCATCGAGAAGATTCTTGGCGTTGCAAAGAAGTCGGGTGCCGACGCGGTTCACCCTGGCTATGGTTTCTTGGCCGAGAACGCTGAGTTCGCAACCAAGGTAATCGAGGCGGGTCTCATCTGGATCGGCCCATCACCTAAGGCCATCGAGCAGCTTGGTGACAAGGTCTCGGCCCGTCACGTTGCCGAGCGAGCAGGCGCACCGCTTGCCCCGGGCACCCTTGACCCAGTTTCAGGCGCAGCCGAGGTTCTAGATTTCGTTGCTCAGCACGGTTTGCCGGTTGCCATCAAAGCAGCTTTCGGTGGCGGTGGCCGCGGCATCAAGGTCGCATACAAGGTTGAAGAAATCGAAGAACTTTTCGACTCAGCGACCCGCGAGGCGATTGCCGCCTTCGGTCGTGGTGAGTGCTTCGTTGAGAAGTACCTAGAGAAGCCGCGTCACGTCGAGACCCAGTGTCTTGCCGACGCCTACGGCAACGTCGTCGTCGTTTCAACCCGCGACTGTTCACTGCAGCGTCGCCACCAGAAACTTGTTGAAGAGGCTCCGGCCCCGTTCCTAACTGATGATCAGGTTCGTCGCCTATACGAGTCTTCAAAGGCAATCTTGAAAGAGGTTGGCTATCAGGGCGCCGGAACCTGTGAGTTCCTTGTTGCCCAGGATGGCACCATCTCGTTCCTTGAGGTCAACACCCGACTTCAGGTTGAGCACCCGGTTTCTGAAGAGGTAACCGGCATCGACCTAGTTCGCGAGCAGTTCCGTTTGGCCGAGGGTGGCGTTCTGGACTATCCAGACCCACAGGTCAAGGGGCACTCATTCGAGTTCCGCATCAATGGCGAAGACGCCGGCCGCAACTTTATGCCGGCACCTGGGCCAGTGCACGTATTCAAGGCTCCTTCGGGCCCCGGCGTGCGCGTTGACACCGGCGTTGAGTCTGGCGATGTCATCTCGGGTTCATTCGACTCGATGGTTGCAAAGCTGATTGTCACCGGTGCCACTCGTGAAGAGGCTCTTGCTCGTTCACGCCGTGCTCTTGCTGAGATGGAAGTTGCCGGTTTGCCAACCGTTCTTCCTTTCCACCGCAAGATCGTCAACGACCCTGCCTTCATCGGTGACCACAACGCCAATACGTTCGGCATTTACACCCGCTGGATTGAGACCGAGTTCGTCAACGACATCCCAGCCTGGTCTGGCGTCGCCGAGATTGCTGGCGAGCCAGCCGAACGCAACAACGTTGTGGTCGAGGTTGATGGCAAGCGCGTTGAGGTTTCACTTCCAAAGCGTCTGTTGAGTGGCGGCGCAGCGGCTGGCCCAATCGCCCACGCTCCAAAGCGTGCATCCCACGGTTCTGCATCTGGCCCAACCTCAAGCGGAAACGCAGTCAAGGCTCCAATGCAGTCGACCGTAGTCAAGATCGCCGTTGCAATTGGCGACACCGTTGCCGAAGGCGATCTAGTCATCGTGCTCGAAGCCATGAAGATGGAACAGCCAATGAACGCTCACAAGGCTGGAACCATCAAGTCAATCACTGCCATTGTCGGAGAGACAGTTCCTGCCGGAACTGTTCTGCTCGAACTCGAGTAAGACCCCCAAGTATGCGAAATGGCCTCCCCTGCGGGAGGCCATTTCTAATTAGAGCTTTAGTTCAGCGGGCTGTGCAGCGCACGCGCTGCATCGCTGATTGAACCTGACAGCGATGGATAGACGGTGAAGGTGCCGGCCAATTCATCCACGGTCAATCGGTTTTCAATTGCGATGGCGATCGAATAGATCAGGTCTGATGCGCGAGGCGCGGCGACCACGCCACCGATTACGGTGCCACCCGTTGAACAGATTAGCTTGATGAAACCTTCGGTGAGGCCCTGCATCTTGGCGCGAGGGTTCGTCGTTAGGTCGATCATCTCGACGAAACCGTTGACCTTGCCCTCCTTGATGTCCTTTTCCATCCAACCGACCGAGGCAATCTCAGGAGAGGTGAAAACGTTCGAGGCCACGTTGCGAAGCTCGGTTGGCACTGCGACGTCACCCATGGTGTGGAAGACCGCTGTGCGGCCCTGCATGGCGCTAACCGAAGCAAGCGGCAAGAAGGTGGTGCAGTCTCCGACGGCATAGACGTTCGCGCGTGAAGTACGTGCAACCTTGTTCACCTGGACGTGTCCAGACTCGGTCAAAACCACGCCGGCTTCTTCAAGCCCAAGGCCCTCGGTGTTCGGAATCGCTCCAACCGCCATCAGACAGTGTGAACCCTTGATGACGGTGCCGTCGGCCAGAGTGACTTCAACGCCAGAGCCGGTGTTGACCACCTTGTCAGCTCGAGTGTTCGAGTGAATGTTGATACCGTTTCCGCGGAACACGCGCTCGATTAGGTCGGCTGCATCGTTGTCGTTGCCAGGCAAAACCTTGTCGCGGCTAGAGATCAGCGAAACCTCGCTGCCCAGGCCACGGTAGGCCGAGGCGAACTCGGCGCCGGTGACGCCAGAACCGACCACGATCATGTGCTCTGGCAGTTCATCCAAGTTATAAAGCTGGGTCCAGGTGAGGATGCGGTCGCCATCCGGCTGGGCGTCTGGAAGCTGGCGAGGGTGCGCGCCAACTGCGATGATGATGGTCTTGGCTTCCATGCGCTCTGGCTTGCCGCCATCGGCAGGGGTCGCAATGACGTGGTGGTTGCCATCGAGCTTGCCCGAACCATGGATGACGCGAACGCCCTCCTTGACCAGGGTCTCGAGCATGTCCGAAGATGACTCTTCGGCTAGGTCTAGCAAACGACGGTTAACCTGGGCCAAATCGATTTCAATCTTTGGCTTGACGGCCTGGCCGGCAAACGAAAACTTCACACCGAGTGTGGTGGCGTGCTCAACGCGCTGAGCAGCTTCTGCGGTTGCAATCAGAGTCTTGGATGGCACCACGTCGGTTAGCACCGCAGCGCCACCGATTCCGTTTCTTTCAATCAGGGTTACGTCTGCTCCGAGCTGAACGCCGGCTAGTGCCGCTTCGTATCCGCCAGGGCCGCCGCCGATGATAACAATGTGGTGCTTCTTAGTCTTGTCTGTGCTCACCCTTTTATTCTGCCAGTCGTAGACTCGAAGCATGACAAATCCGTTTGACCTAGCCACCGAAGCCGCCGCCAAAATCGCCGAACTAACCGGCATCGCAAAGCACGATATTGCCCTAACTCTAGGGTCTGGATGGGCCAAAGC
>JBDLUE010000094.1:0-4391 GCA_039805505.1 Actinomycetota bacterium | reverse complement strand
TGCCCGCAAGGTCCTTGGTTCGTTCCTATTCACCGGCGACGACGTAAACAAGCCGGCTGGCGTGCTCAGCGGTGGCGAGAAGACTCGTTTGGCTCTGGCTTCGCTAGTGGTTTCTTCGGCCAACGTTTTGCTCTTGGATGAGCCGACAAACAACCTCGACCCTGCCAGCCGTGAAGAGATTTTACGTGCGTTGAGCACTTTTACCGGCGCGGTTGTCCTGGTCTCACACGACGTGGGTGCGGTGCTGGCCTTGAACCCAGAACGAGTCCTGATTCTGCCTGATGGCGATGAAGACCACTGGAACGACGGCTACGCCGATCTCATTTCGCTCAGCTAGAACTAGCTCGACAGAATAATTAGGTCTTCGGCGGCATTGTCATCGTCGCCAACTTTTTTGCGAGACTTTGGTCGGTAGGTCGGGTCAGCGGCCATCCGCTTAAAGCGGATCTCTTGGCGCACCGCCCAAACCAAAGCCATGAACGCCATTAACGCGAACACAATCCACTGCAGTGCATAGCTCAGGTGGTTACCCTCGGTGAGTTGCGGGCGAGACAGAAGCTTGGGCAACCCACCCTCACTGAAGTTTGACTCACCAAGTCGCACGTAAAAGTTCGCGGTCGATGCCGACGATAGGCCACTCTTGTCGAAGAGAGTCGCCATGTTCAGAGTCGCAATTTGCCCAGCTGGTGCGTCGCGATTGAGAGTTGTTTCGCTCGGGCGAATGTGGCCCCAGATGGTCTGCCTGTCAGGACTCGGCTTAGCAAAAGCCCTCGGCGCGTCCAACCTTGAATCCGCAGGAACCCAACCTGCCTCGATTCCCACCAGCAAACCGTCTTCACGCTCAAAGGGGATGAGCACTAGAAATCCGGGAGCACCGTTTAGCGGGCGGTTTCTGACCAATAGCGTTTTGTCGGGAAGGAAGCGACCAGTTAGTTTGACAGGTAGCCACTCGTCTTGCGGTCGGTAATTCGCACTTGAGATTTCAACCGGTTCGCGGTCATAGAGAGTCGCCACCTGGGTTACCTTTGCCAAAGCTTCTGCTCTTCGTGAGAACTGCCAGTTAGCCAGGAACCCGCAGGCGATTGCGAAGATGACAGCCAAGAGCAGCCAGGCCACCCAGCGACGCCAAGATTCGCGAACGTAGTTCATGTTTTGCTCTCTAGATAGTTGCGGAATTCAAAAGGAATCCCCGCGTATCTAAATAGTCAACCAGAAAGGCGAGGTGTTCATCGCAGGCCAACCAGGTTTTGACCCGCTCTGGGCCATGAATCTTTGGATTTCGCCAATTCAGCTTGTGAGTGGCAAGAGAAAGACAACCGGCACGCGAGCACTTGTCTACAGTCAACTCTTGACCGAGCAAGGTTAGTTTTCCTCTGGCTTTACCGAGGATGTGAACGCATCTGCCCCAATTTTTAGAGTCGGAGCAACCACCGCGGTTGCTTTGGTTGTGACTTTGCCTTGACCCTGGGCATTGGCGAGGACCACGGCGAAGTAAGGCAAAAAGATTGCTCCGGCGAAGAACACCCACATCATCCACCCCTGCACAAAGACTGCAAGGATGATGCAAACCACACGAACGATTTGCGAGATTAGGTATTTGATCATGCGATCGCGACGTTCTTCATCGGGGGATTGACCCACCGATGTGACGCTCTGCGGCTTGCTCAACTGGAGCCTTTCTTGAATTCTTAGAGCTCGGATTCGGCTTGAAATCAAGCCAAAACGGTAGACTTGCTCTTGTCCAAAGCGTTATAAATCAAATTGTATTCCCTGGAGAGATGACCCTGATGAGCACACCTAGAACCGTATTGGTTACCGGCGGAAACCGCGGCATCGGCCGCTCCATTGCTGAGGAATTTGTGCGCCAGGGGCACCGTGTAGCAGTGACTGTTCGCAGCGGTGAGGGCCCAGAGGGAACCCTGAGTGTCAAGGCAGATGTCACCGACCCGACTTCGCTTGACGCAGCGTTTGCCGAGGTTGAAGAGAAGCTAGGCGCCGTCGAGATTTTGGTTGCCAACGCCGGCATTACCCGCGACACCCTCTTGATGCGTATGACCGATGAAGAGTTTGAAGAGGTCATCAACACAAACTTGAACGGCGTCTTCCGAGTTCTCCGACGCGCCACCAAGGGAATGATCAAGGCACGTTTTGGTCGAGTTATTTTGATCGGTTCAGTGGTTGGCTTGCTTGGTTCAGCCGGCCAGGTGAACTACTCAGCCGCCAAGTCAGCCCTGGTTGGTATGGCACGTTCGGTTACCCGTGAGCTTGGCGCCCGCGGAATCACCGCAAACGTAGTTGCTCCGGGGTTCATCGACACGGATATGACAGCAGCTTTGCCTGAGGCTCAGCAGGACGAATACAAGAAGAAGATTCCTGCCGGCCGCTTTGCTCAGCCTGAGGAAGTCGCAAAGGTTGTCGCCTGGTTGGCTAGCGATGAAGCCAGCTACATCTCTGGTGCGGTCATCCCTGTCGATGGCGGCCTTGGAATGGGACACTAAGCCACTGATTCTTGTCGCGACTCTTTATAGCCCGAGTTTCTCGGTCAACTTAGACAGGTCGTTTCCTTCAAGAATGAAGTCTGCGTGTTCGCGCACGATTGGCTTGCAGTTGAAGCCGACGCCCAATCCGGCAACTGCCATCATGGATAGGTCATTGGCGCCGTCTCCGACAGCGACTGTGTTCTCGATTGGAGTCCCAGTTGCGGCCGACCACTCTAGTAACGCGTCGGCTTTAGCCTGACGGTCAACAATTGCGCCGAGAACCTTGCCGGTTAGAAAACCATCAATAACTTCAAGCTGGTTGGCGCGAGCAAAATCAAGTTCGAGGATTTCCGCTAGGGGAGTCAACAACTGGTTAAAGCCGCCCGAAACTGCGCAGGCTTTGCCGCCTGCGGCGTGAACAGCATCGATGAGTTGCTTCGCACCAGTTGTGATCGTGATCCGCTTCTGCACGTCGGCAAAAACGCTTTCGGGCAAGCCGGCCAGGGTCTTCACGCGCTCGATGAGGCTTTCGGCAAAATCCAATTCGCCGGCCATCGCTCGTTCGGTTACTGCGGCCACTTCTTCGCGCTTACCAGCGACATCGGCCAATAATTCAATGACTTCATCCTCGATGAGAGTTGAGTCAACATCAAAGACAACTAAAAACTGGGTCACGGAGTAACCAGAACGCCCTTTCCAACCACGGTAATACCCGAGTCGGTGACGAAGAATCCACGGTCAAGATCACGTTGCTTGTCGACACCGATCGATGCGCCGTCGGCTACTACGACGCTCTTGTCGAGGATAGCCTTTCGAACGGTGCAATCGCGGCCAATTTGGACGCCGTCAAGCAAAATCGAGTCGGTAACCAGCGCACGAGAGTGAACTCGCACGTTAGGAGAGAGAACACTTCGCTCAACGATTCCGCCGGAAACCACGGTGCCGAGCGAAACAATCGAATCGGTGGTTCGGCCCTGGTTGCCCTCTCCGTCGTGGACGAACTTGGCAGGAGGCAGGTTGATCTGCTGGGTGTGAACAGGCCACTCGCTGTTGTAAAGGTTGAACACCGGCATGACCGAAATCAAGTCCATGTGAGCGTCATAGTAGGAATCCATGGTTCCCACGTCGCGCCAGTATGAGTGGTCGCGCTCGGTCGAGCCAGGAATCTCGTTATAGGTGAAGTCGTAAACACCGGCATCCTCGCGAGAAACCATATAAGGCACGATGTCGCCACCCATGTCGTGCGAAGACTCTTCTAGGGTGCCATCGTGTTCGATCGCATCAATGAGAGCCTGAGCGGTGAAAACGTAGTTTCCCATCGAAGCGAGAACCTCGTTTGGCGAGTCAGGCAAGCCTTTCGGGTTCGCCGGCTTCTCTTTGAACTGGGCGATCTTGGTGTGGTCTTTGTCATCGACCTCAATTACGCCAAACTGATTTGCCAAGCTGAGCGGCTGACGAATCGCCGCCACAGTTACTCCGCGGCCCGACTTGACGTGATCTTTAATCATCTGGTCGAAGTCCATGCGATAAACGTGGTCAGCGCCGACCACTACCACGATGTCTGGTCGTTCGTCGCTCAAGAGGTTCATGCTCTGAAGGATTGCGTCCGCCGAGCCCGAGAACCAACGCTTACCCAAACGCTGCTGGGCAGGCACCGAAGCCACGTATGCGCCGAGAAGCGGTGACATGCGCCAGGTCTGTGAGATGTGTCGGTCGAGGCTGTGCGACTTGTACTGTGTCAAAACAACGATGCGGCGCAAACCAGAGTTGATCAGGTTTGACAGGGCGAAGTCGATTAGACGATAGCTGCCACCGAAAGGAACCGCCGGCTTTGCTCGGTCCGCGGTCAGAGGCATAAGACGCTTGCCCTCACCCCCGGCGAGAACCATTCCAAAAACGCGTAAAGCACTC
>JBDLUE010000093.1:0-4395 GCA_039805505.1 Actinomycetota bacterium | reverse complement strand
GAAGGCAAGCGCCGTTCACAGCAGGCTGACCAGGGCATCGATGTGCTTCGCGGCGAAGTCGACACTCTAATCGTTGTTCCAAACCAGCGTCTCCTTGAGTTGGTTAACAAGTCAGTTTCTGTGGTCGAGGCATTTGCCACTGCGGATGACGTGCTTCGCGCGGGTGTTCAGGGAATCACCGATCTAATCACCACTCCGGGCCTCATTAACCTTGACTTCGCTGACGTCAAGTCGGTTATGAAGGGTGCTGGTTCAGCTCTCATGGGTATCGGAACCGCCAAGGGTGAAGACCGTGCAGTTCGCGCGGCTGAAATCGCCGTCTCAAGCCCACTTCTTGAAGCGAGCATCGATGGAGCACACGGCGTATTGCTCTTGATTCAGGGTGCATCAGATCTCGGACTTCACGAGATTGACGAAGCTGCACGTCTGGTTCAAGAAGCTGTTAGCCCAGAGGCCAATATCATCTACGGTACGACCATCGATGACACGCTTGGCGACGAAGTTCGCATCACCGTTATCGCCGCTGGCTTCGACGGTGGCACCCCACAGCCTCGCAAGGTTGAGCGCACCAGCTACAACAGCGCGTTCAGTACTCCTGCCGCAGCCCCTGCTGCAGCCGCTCCTGTGGCCGCCGCAGCATCGGCAACCAGCGGATGGTTCTCGACTCCGGCCGAGGTCTCAACCGACACCGCCGCGGTGCCAGTGGCCGAGTCGGCAGATGAGGTTGCGCCAGCGTCAGAGTCTGCTATCAGCAGCTTGTTCTCACCGTCGACTCCAAAGCCTCAGACCGAGGATGGAACCTTCGGTGACGATCTAGACATCCCTGACTTCCTGAAGTAAAGCGATTGTCGCTAGTGGAAAGCCTGGCGGAACGCCTAACTGAAGCTCAGCAGAGAATATCAGCGGCGGCTTCAGGGTGCGGTCGTCAAGCGGATGACATCAATCTGATTGTTGTCACCAAGAATCACCCGACTCAGTTGGTCTTCGACCTTCTAGAGCTGGGGGTTCGAGACTTTGGTGAGAATCGCGACCAAGAGGCCGCCCCAAAAGCTGCCGAAGTCCGCGCCAGCTCGAATGTTGAACACCGCTGGCACTTCATTGGGCAGCTGCAAAGCAACAAGGTGAAGTCTGTAGTGAACTATGCCAGTTCTGTGCACTCACTCGACCGCCAATCACTTCTTGATTCGCTGGGTAAGGCCACCGTCGAACGTGTGTCTCCGCTCGATGTGTTCATTCAGTTGAATCTCACCGATGACGAGGGTCGCGGGGGAATCCAGCCTTCAAATCTCCTTGCATTCGCCGAAAATGTGCTCATGCATCCAGGTTTGAATCTTGTCGGCGTAATGGGCGTTGCTGCCTTGGACAACAACCTTGATCGCGACTTTGGTGCCATCAGATCAGCAAGCGAAAGCCTAAAAACTCTTAAGCCCGATGCCACTCTGATCTCGGCTGGGATGTCCGAAGACTTTGAGACCGCCATTGCCTACGGTGCGACACACTTGCGCATTGGCAGCGCAATCACGGGAAAACGACAGTACTAGCCATATTCTGGGGTTGTAAACATCCTCAGGAGGATAAATCATGGCTGGAATTATTTCGCAGGTAACCGGGTGGCTTGGCCTATCCGACGAAGTTGAAGCAGTGCCTTCACGCCCAGCGACCTCAACCGTAGGTGAGCAGCGCCCTGCAGCTCGCGTCACCCAGATGCGCCCACGCCGTGGCGTTTCAGATGTAAACGAGATTTACACCATCGAACCTCGCAGCTACGAGGATGCCAAGGAAGTTGCCGCAAACTACCGTCTCGGCATCCCAGTCATCGTCAACATGGGTGACATGTCTGAGGTTGACTCACGTCGCATGCTCGACTTCATGCTCGGCCTAAAGGAAGGTCTTGAGGGTCACATGAAGCGCGTAACCCTGAAGGTTTACCTGTTGACCCCTAACCACGTCGCAGTGAACAACGAAGATGACGAGGATGGCGAAGCCACCGACGATCTTCTAGTTCGCCCGTAACCGATAGTTTCTGAGACATGGGCCTCATCGCACTGGTTTTGTATTGGCTGCTTGAGGTCTATTTCTTTGTCCTGATCGGTCGATTTATCGTCGACTTAGTGCTTTCACTCAACCCATCGTGGCGCCCGAAGGGTCTGCTAGTGGTGATCGTGGAGTCAATCTACACAGTCACCGATCCTCCGCTAAAGGCGATTCGCAAGTTCATTCCGGCCCTGCGCCTAGGCCCGGTCCAGATCGACCTCGCCTGGACGGTGTTATTCGTCGCCGTGGTTTTTGTCCAGCGTTTTGTTGCCGCTCTGGCCTGATCTCTAAACAATTAGGCAGTCGCAGTTAGCGTGATATGCGCGCCTAGGGTAACCTTGTGGCATGCCTTTAACACCTGAAGATGTAGTAAATAAGCGGTTTCAGCCAACTAAGTTTCGCGAGGGCTATGACCAGGATGAAGTAGATGATTTCCTAGATGAAATCGTCGTCGAACTTCGCCGTCTCGGCCAGGAAAACGAAGACCTTCGTCAGCGACTTCTTGCTTCAGAGTCTCGTATCGCCGAACTTCAGCGCAGCGGTGCCGGTCTCGCTGACCAGCTAAACAACCCGACGGCTGAGTCTGCCTTGAGCGCAATCTCGGTCAACGCGCCTAGCGCCTTCCCTGAGGCGACTCAGGATCCTTCGACCCTAGATTCAAACAACACCAACAACCTGCTTCAGCTGGCGCGCAAGCTTCACGAGGAGCACGTTCGAGATGGTTTGGCAAAGCGCGACGCACTGATCGCCGAAGGTCACGCAACCGCAGCTCGCGTGGTTCGCGAAGCCGAAGCCCAGCAGCGTGCCGACATGAGCCGTCTCGAGCAGGAGAAGGCTCTGATCGAGCACAGCATCCAGGAGTTGCGAAGCTTCGAGCGTGAATACCGCAACAAGCTAAAGGCTTTCATCGAGAGCCAGCTCGAAGACCTCGAGCACTCAGAGTCGGCAACCACCAATACTGGTTCTACTCCGGCTATCGAGCAGAACGTTTACAACCCTGGTTACCGCGCCGAGCCTGAGGCTCCGAAGAACCCTTTCACCGGTGACTTTGGCTTCTCTAACTAAAAACCCAAAACAGGTTCGACTTCTCGCTTTTTTGGCAACCGCGTGGTTGCTGATTGCAGTAGACCAGCTGACCAAGTTTTTGGTGATCGAGAACTTAAAGCCCGGCCAAGTTGTTCCTGTGCTCGGTGATCTGCTCAAATTTGTTCTGGTTTACAACGACTCTGCTGCATTTTCGCTTGGATTCGGGGCGACCTGGATCTTTGCGATCACGTCTTCAATCGCAACTCTCGTGATTATTGCGCTGGCTCCAAAGCTCGAGACGATGGGCTGGTCGATCATCGGCGGCATTGCCTTAGGTGGCGTGGTTGGCAACCTAGTTGATCGTCTGTTTCGTGATCCTGGGTTTGGAGTCGGGCACGTTGTCGACTTCATCTCGATTCCGTTCAACTTTCCTATTTTCAACATCGCCGATATCGCTATCGTTGGGGTCGCGTTCGTGGTGGTCATTCGCATCATGCAGGGTGCCCCACTCGGCCGAGCAAAGCCTCAAGCTTCATGAGTGAATCCAGACTGCTGCCGGTTCCAGATGGTCTGGCAGGCGAGCGAGTCGACGCAGGGTTAGCCAAACTGCTTGGGCTCTCACGGTCAGTTTGCGCCGACATGATTACCGAGGGTTTGGTTTCGCAGAACGGCAAAGTCGTCTCAAAATCAGACCGACTGATGCATGACGCTTACCTTGACGTGACGTTGCCTCAACCGAAGAACCGCCTTGAGATCATTCCGGTCGAAGTCGACGACTTCAAAATTATTTTCCAAGACGAGGACATAATCGTCATCGATAAACCAGCTGGGGTGGCCTCGCATCCTTCGGTGGGCTGGGATGGCCCGACAGTGCCCGGAGCACTCTTGGCGCTTGGCATCCAGATAGCCACCTCGGGGGCTCAGGAGCGCCAAGGCATCGTTCAGCGACTTGATGTGGGCACCAGCGGTCTAATGACCCTGGCAAAGTCTGAGGTGGCCTACTCGCGTCTCAAGCAGGCTTTCCGCGACCGAACCGTGCACAAGGTTTACCACGCGATCATCCAAGGCCTTGCCGACCCACTTGCAGGAACCTTCGATGCTCCAATCGGTCGCCATCCGAAGGCAGAGTTCAAGTTTGCTGTCATGAACGATGGCAAACACTCTGTCACCCACTACGAGACGCTTGAGGCTTTTCCATCGGCGTCCTTGGTGGAAGTAGTCTTGGAAACTGGTCGAACCCACCAAATTCGAGTTCATTTCTCGGCATTCCGCCACCCGCTCGTCGGAGACACGATGTATGGCGCCGACCCAAAGCTTGCCGCCAAGGTCCAGCTT
>JBDLUE010000092.1:0-4697 GCA_039805505.1 Actinomycetota bacterium | reverse complement strand
GACGATCTCGGTCAAGGCAACGGCAAGCGGTGTTGCCATGTCGCTCTTTAGCTGTCCGAAACGACCGTCGATCAGAGTTCGCACCGAGGTGTTCATGCTTGAAGCTACCTCGCTGGCCAACATCAGAACGCGGTCGAAAACCTCATCGAAGTTCACATCCTGGTTCAAACCTTCTGACAGGGTGTCGTGTACAAGTGCAATCGCCGCCACACGGCGCATCGCCTGGTTCAGTGACTCTTTGACCGCCACGGTCTGAAGATTGTTCTTCACTCGGTGGTGAATTTCACGGATTGTCGCATCCTTGGTGATTAGTTCACGCTCTTGTCGGCGGAGCTCTGTCACATCACGGCAAAGGACGATCGCACCGGTGCGCTGGCCGCCCTGACGCAGCGGAATCGAGCGAACGGTAAGGGTGATGTTTGCCGACTCCATGTCGGTTCGCCAAGGGGCGCGGCCATTCAGCACGAGCGGCAGCGACTCATCTACGCTCATTCGCGTCTTCAACACCGGGGCTGAAGCAGCGGCGAGAGTCTGGCCTTCCAACTCCCCCTTGATTCCGAGGCGGTTGAAAGCAGAAAGCCCGTTTGGGCTAGCGAACTCAACGACGCCATCAACATCGAGGCGAAGCAAACCGTCGTTGGCTCGAGGGGCACCGCGACGGGGCCCGGTCTGGTTGGCGAAGTCTGGGTAAGCGCCGTCGGCCATCATGTCGAGCAAATAGTTGCCACAGCTCAGATAGTTCAACTGAAGTTTGTTCGGGGCCTTGGCCTCGGCCAGATTTGTGTGTCGAGTGACCACTGCAATCGGCTTTTCGGTGACTTCTTCAGATTTGTTTGAGACACGTCGTCGAATTGGAATCGCACTAAACCGGGTCAGCAAACCGTCGTAGGTGTCTGGCGCACCAAGGTGCTGTGAAAGACCCGACTCGAATGCCTTGGTAACCGCACTTGACCACTCTTTGCGAATTGGCTCGCCTGCAATGTCACGGAAAAAGATGGTGGCCGCACTTGAAGGTCGCGCGTGACCGGCAGCGACGAAAGAACCCTCGCTGGTTGGGATCCAAAGGACAAGATCGGCAAACACTAAGTCGGCAACCAACTGCCAGTCAGAAAGCAGCAGGTGCAGCCACTCGATGTCGGCGTTGCTCGCCTTACCGTGCTTCTTGAAGAGATCGCTTAGTGATGACACTTAACCGAGTTTAGATGGCGACAGGCGCTCATCACCCAATTCGAAAGTTTGCCGCACAAACTGAGCGATTGCCTGCCTCGCCGCTGAAGATCTTTTGAGCATGGCCAATGGAATCATGTCGAGAACCGCTCGGTCGAACGAAGATCGATCTTCGGGAATGAACCAGCGAACCTCGGAATCACAAAGTTCCAATACGGCATCCTTGACCTGCTGCCTTGCCCCGTTACCTAGGGCGGTCGCGCGAAGTCGATTAGCGACAAGGATGGGCGTTCCGGCCAATAAGCTCATCTGCTCGAATGAATCGCACAGCCGCTTCACGCCGAGCTGGTCGGCGCTGAAAAGCACAATGCGATGGTCGCTGGCTTCCAGAGCAGTTCTTGAAACGGCGTTTCGTTCGACAACGCCACCAACATGCTTGATGCCTGACTCGAGTTGAGATGCGACGTCTAGAACCACAAAGTCATAGTGCTCCGTTGCGCAGGAAATGATTCCTCTGGTTTTCTCTGCCGTGAGCTCGGGCCACCGCAACTCAGAGCCAAGCCCAGTCAATATTGCCAGAACGCCCTTGCCGACTTGATGTTGTATCGCAAGGCGCAAGAATTGGTCGGAGTCTAGCCGCCCTTGTCCCACTAGCCTGGCTGCAGCCGCCACACCAGGGCCGGGCTCACGGATTCCAATGAGGCTGCCGATGCTCGCCGAGTAGGTGTCTAGGTCAAGCAGGATGACCCGCTTGCCCGACATGGCCAGTTCACAGGCCAGGTTCAAGGCTAAAGTCGACTTGCCGGGCGAACCCTTCGGCCCCCAAACACAAATTGACCCTCCAGAAATCAGCCCCTGCTTGCTCGGCTGCCTCTTGAAGAGGTCAATCATTCCCTAGGTTTCTCTTGAGAATCAACGAAATTGCGGCCTTTGATGCCACCGCGCCAAGAATCGGGCTCACCGATTCGACTGGCACAAGAAGATGCACCTGTGGTTGCTGATCTGCCATTACGCCGGTTGCTTCAGTGATGTCGACAATCTCGGCATCTAAGACGATGACCGCTGGGGCTGCGAAGCCCCCACCCTCGAGCGACTCTGAGACCCAAATATCAACAAAGTCGCCGACGGCTACGCTTCGCGGTAAAGGCATACTGGACGAAATCACGACCGGCTGCCTCGCATCTATGATGGACGAGGCGACAGACCCCAAAGCAACCAGCTGCCCAACGGCCATGTTGTTTAGCAAGTAGTTTCCGGCCTCTAAATCGCCAGGCTTGAGATAGAGCCCGGATGATTCGCCAAGGTTCATCCTGGCCACACGAAAGCTGCTCTCGGTGATTATCGAGCCGCTGGAAGCCGGTTTTGCGGCGACCAAGTACTCTTCGGTGGTGTTGTTCGCCTCGATCACCCACCACACCCCGACCGCCGAAATGGTGATCAGGAGCATCCCCAGAATCAAGTTTCTTCTCGACGTGCTTCTTTCAGCACCCAAACGCTTCATCTTCATGCCTGAAACTCTTCAACAGATTCAGATGTTGTCGCCGAAGTTCTCCACATCAGCCAAGTCAAGATGTGCGATGGCGCCTAAAGGGAGCAACTGGAAGTTTTCTGGATGCAACGCCTCCACCAAAAGCGTCTTTCCTAGGAGGTCAAGCACAGTCACTGAACCAGCCAATTTGTCATCGATGGGTTGCCAGCGAATGCTGAAGGGCAGCGGTAGGCGTTCAAGAAACTCGATGGCTTCTATTGGGACGTATCGGCTGTGCGGGACATCCGAGTTGACCAACTCAATCAGATTAATTTTCAAAACTGCTTCCAGACGAATCAACCTGAAGACATTCACCCCCAGGGCCATGCCCGCCACGAAATCATCACCGAGGATGGGTGCCGCCAACTCGGTTACTTGCCCCGACCGATGCCAAACGCGCATTAGCTGACTTCGATGCAAACCCCCGCTCGGATTCGTCGCCGCCAGATACCCGTCGAACTGGGCTTCAAGATCTTCAAACAGGTCGTCAAGGTTCATCCCAGCATTTTCCTACACAGTTTTTCAAAAACAATGGTTATCCACAGGTTATAAAAACCCCTTTACTTGCACCCTGCCGCCTTATAACTTGAAATTCCTTCCTAATTTTTGGGGGAGAAAGAGCGGGGGAACATGTCGGAAAGGACACCCGAACCAGGTAACGAAGAAAACAGAGACGCCATTGGGGATGGCAACGCTCTGGGCGACGTATCGAAATCCAAGCCAGCGGGGTCGGAGCCGCCGTCCAAGGATGGCGAGGAGCCGGAGAATACCGACTCTCCCCCTTCCCCCAGGAAGGCTCGAAAGGTGAAAAATCCGATCGAGTCTGAAGAGTATTTCGGCGTTCAATACAGCCGCACGCAGGACCTGCCTGACCCGGTGGAGAGCCTAAAGGTACTGGCAACCGGAGTGGTCGAAGTAATTGCTGGCACTAGGCAAGTAGACCAGCTGGCAAGATGGCTCAGCGACGATGTCTATCAGCGCTTGCAGTTTCGAGCGCGAAAGGCTGAGGCTCAAAGAGTTGAACAGGGCGTGAAAGCGCACTACCAAAACCTGCGAGTGGGCGGCCTAAGAACCTGCTCACCACGGGATGGTGTGATTGAGTCCGTGGTGCTACTTAGCTCTAGGTCGCGCACACGTGCAGTCACCATTCGCCTAGAGGGAATTAACTCTCGATGGCGAGCAACATCCGTTTCAGTCCTTTAGAGAACCGGTTGCGGAAGATCTAGCTACGGAAGAACGAGCTGCCCTGGCCGCCTGACTCAGGTTTCTGAGTCGGCGCGGTCGGGGTTTCTTCTTGCGCGGCCGCTCCGTGAACCTCGGCTGAACCATCCTCAGAAGGTGAGGTGTAGGTCAACTGAGCTTTGTCCACAACTGGAGCCTGAGGTGCGTTCTGCACTTCAACCTCGAGGTTGAACAAGAAGCCAATCGATTCTTCCTTAATCGAGCCCATCATCTGCTGGAACATGTCGTAACCCTCGCGCTGGTATTCAACCAGCGGGTCTCGCTGCGCCATGGCACGAAGGCCGATACCTTCCTTCAGGTAGTCCATCTCATAAAGGTGGTCACGCCACTTGCGGTCGACTACAGAAAGAACAACGTTGCGCTCAAGCTGACGCATGGTGTCGGTTCCTAGAGCCTCCTCGCGCTTCTCGTAAGCGATGCGGGCATCGCTGGTGAGTTCACGGGTCAACCAAGCCTTGGTTAGCTTCGAGCGGTTGCCGGCTTCGACCAAAACTTCCTGGATGGTTAGACCAACCGGGTAGATGGTGCCAAGTTCGGCCCATAGCGCCTCAAGATCCCAGTCAGAACCTGAGGTGTCTGAAATGTGGCTGTCTACGATCGCTGCAATAACGTCACCCAAGAAGCCTTCGGTGCGCGCCTTAATGTCGTCGCCCTCAAGGATGTGGCGGCGGTCGCTGTAGATTGCTTCGCGCTGACGGTTCAGAACGTCGTCATACTTGAGAACGTTCTTTCGAATCTCAGCGTTGCGGCCTTCAACCTG
>JBDLUE010000091.1:0-4460 GCA_039805505.1 Actinomycetota bacterium | reverse complement strand
ACCTAAGCCTGTCCTGAACCGTGAGGGCTCAGCTGTGACTTATGGATGGCATGAGGCAACTAGCAGCCGCCTGGCATCCGTGCTTTATACCTGGCTTGACGGGGAAGAGCCGGGGGATGAGCCGACCGAGGAGCAACTCTTTGCTCTCGGTGCCGCCATGGCCAAACTGCACCTCGAGGCAGCGGGATTGGTATTGCCGGCTGGCTGTGAACTCAAGGACTACACGGATATTTTCTGGGGCGAGAAGAACCTTCTCACCGGGCCAGATAGCAAGCTGACCGCTGACGAGCAGGGCAAAGTCACCGAAGTGCTTGAAAGAGTTTCAGAAGCGCTGGTTGAACTTCGTGGCGACGCCCAACTGCAACCAATTCACGCGGACATGCATCCTTGGAATGTGATGTGGCACGAGGGTGAGCTGGCGGTTTTTGACTTCGATGATTCTGGGCTGGGTTTGCCGATCCAGGATTTGATGACTTCGATTTATTACTTGGATACACCCGAACAAGATGCCGCGCTGTGTGCTGGCTATGCCTCGGTGGCACCTGTGCCGGATCACACACCCGAACAGCGTCAACTCTTGCTGCTTCAGCGTCGGTTGTTGTTGCTCAACTATCTTCTGGAGACCAGCAACCCCGAGCACGCAGAGATTGTGCCGGAGTATCAAGCCGAGACTTTGCGGCGAATTGGATAGGCCGACGCCGCAATTAACCCAACGAACGCAAACGCAATCCATTCAGTAGGAGCCTGCGAACCGGGCTGCACGAAGGCGCCGAGCCCACCAGCCGCGGCGGATATTAGGCTGCTGGGCAGCCAGTTAGCAGCGCCAGGGATAAGCCAGGCAACGACCATCTCGGGCAAAGTTAGTGCGTAAGACACGACCGTCAGCAGCAGCGGCGTGCGAATTGCAGCCACGACTCTAATGCCGACTTTTGCAAGGGCTGGTGCCAAAGCGGCGATCACGAAGAAAATACGAGCAGATTGCAAAAAACCCAGATTCGAACCTGTGATTTGTGCAATCCACAGGAGCACAGCGGAAGCTGAGAGAACAACAACGAACGAGGTCTGAAGCACTCTTGCCTGACGAGCACGTTGTCTTGAGGTGAACAGAAATGACTCTTGTTCGTCGACTTCTCTTCTTTGAACGGATAGCCCAAGAATCACTGCTGGTATGACGTTTACGAGCACCAGCCCTGTGAACGCGGGCAAAAAGTTGCCTTCTAGGTTCAGGTCAGCAATGCGGCTAGCAAGGCCGATTGTTCCCAAGGTGTAGAAAACCATCCCTATTAGTGCCCCAAGAGCTGGCATCGGGTTGGTGGTGAACTGGCGAAGTGTGACTTGCAGAAAAGTCGGTTTCTTGGCGACCCAAGCGGGAATCCTGGGCTTTCGAAGGCGTCTCAAAGCCTTAAAGCGTGGGCTTAGAGCGCTGACCCGCCCGGTAGCAAGAGGAATAGCAAACAGAGCGAGAGCAAGCCAGGGTAAGGAAAACTTGGCAAACTCCGGTGCCCACAGCGAAAGGGATTCGCTGTTTATCATTTGATTCAGGGAGCGAATGAAGAGATTCGTGTCCGAACCCGTTCCGCCAGCGAACAGCAGTAGCGACGTTAGCGAGAGTGAAATGAGGGGGTGAGGAAGAGCCGCGGCTATCACGACTCCCGCGGTTGCGAAAAGGGCGATTACTGCAAGAGCCGTTAATACCCACAACTCGGGGAGCTGAAAGGTCCAACCGCTCATTGCGGCAAGCGCAGCGAGTGCAAGGGTAACAAGGCCAAAATTTATGATGCCGATGCTTGCCATCCGGGCTAGCAGCCTTCTTCGCCTGCCACCGTGTTCGATCTGGATTTGGTCTGCAACCCGGTCCGCCCTTTCGCTGGCGATGTGGGTCAAGACACAGAGGCTCAGCGCGAAGAGCGGGGCAGCAACATTGCTGTTCGGCCTTGCTCCCATCTGAATCAGGTAAGCCCCGAAGCCGAGAATGTAAAAGAGTGGGTAGCCGAGCGCGTTTGAGCTGAGCAATCGGAGGTCGTAGCCGAGGTTCTGCCAAGTGATCATGATATTCCGATGTCTCGCGTCGTGCGTCTGAAGAGGTCTTCAAGCGAATGTTCGCTCGGATTAGGCCATGGGCCAGACCACAAAACGCTCCTTTGAATGATCACCACTTTGTCCACGTACGTCTGCAGGTCATGTAGAAAGTGGCTTGAAACTAGAACGGCTACGCCACGTTGCGCCTGCTCTCTGAGATAGGCGTGGAGCCAAGCGATGCCATCAGGGTCCAGTCCGTTTACTGGTTCATCCAGGATGAGTACCTTTGGGGATGCAACGGTTGCGCAAGCCAACATAAGGCGCTGCTTCATGCCGAGTGACAGGTTCATGCACCGTTTGTGCGCAACCTCGGTCAGCTCTGTTTCGGCGAGCGTTTCAAGCACAGCCTCCTTTGAACCTCCCGCGGCCAAAGCAGAGAGCGACAGCTGTTGGATCACAGTTCGAATCGGTGCGAAGTTTGGACTCAGGGCCACACCTGCATGACCAAGAGTTAGACGATCGTATGGAACTTCGTCGATTGTGACTGAGCCGGAGGTTGGGCGCTCCAAGCCAACGGCGATTCGAAGAGCAGTGGTCTTACCCGCGCCATTGCGACCTAATAAACCGGTTATCTTGCCCGGTTCGCAAGTGAAACTGAGCGACTCGAGCGCCGGCTTGGAACCGTAGGACTTTGAGACGTCATCGAAGACAATCGACATGGCTGAACCCCCTTGATCTTGCGGTTGACATGCACTCGCGCCCCCGAGCGAGCTCTGCATCGGACAGTTTTAGTGAGCTGGCCTTGGGTTCGCCAACACAAAAATGACTGCGAGCACGATAACTGCAAACACAAACATGTTTCAACCTTTCGTAAACGCGCCTAGAAGCCTAGGCAATTCAAACGCTAACGGCTGAGATGATTCACAGGAAGCCACGCTTCGGACAAAATCGGACAGACTTTGGACAATTTCGGACATTCTGCCCGAGGTGACATCGATTTACCCTTTGCACTTCTTGTCTAGTCCCCCTAGACTAAAAACCATGAGCCTTCCAGCAAACATATCGATGGGTGCGGTGACCCTAAGGGTCGAGAACCTCGACAAGATGATTACCTACTATCGCGATGCGATCGGGCTGAATTTGATTTCCCAGGTTGCCGGGTCGGCCCTCCTTGGTCGTGGCACCGAGCCGGCGCTCATTCTTGAGCACGCACCCGAGATGAAATACGCCGCCGAGAACCAGGCTGGCCTTTTCCACACCGCCTTCCTATTCGACACCAAAGCCCAACTTGCCTTTGCAGTTGCCTCGGTTGCCGCGAAGTATCCGGGTTCATTCACTGGCAGTGCCGACCACCTGGTCAGCGAGGCCTTCTATTTTGATGACCCAGAGCACAACGGTGTTGAGCTCTATTGGGATCGCGCTCGCAGTGATTGGAGTTGGAAGCACGGGCAGGTGGAGATGGGAACCTTCGGTTTGGACCCAAACGCATACCTGCGTGAGAACCTGCCGGAGACCGTCGAAGACACCAGCTCAAATATCGGGCACGTGCACCTCAGTGTTGGCTCGATTGCACAGGCGGAGGATTTCTATGTCAATGCACTGGGGTTTGACGTCACCTTGAACTACGGTGGCTCGGCGCTCTTCGTGAGTGCCGGCGGCTATCACCACCACATGGCGATGAACATTTGGAAGAGCCGTGGGGCTGGCTTCCGTCAGCCAACCCTAGGTCTGCGTGACGTCTCGATTCGCCTACCCGACCTGGACTCTCTGGGTGCAGTCGAAGATCGCTTGAAGAGCGCCAAGGTGCAGATTCGACGTGACGGGTCAGTGATTCGTTTGGATGACCCGTGGGGCAACCAAGTGAGCCTCCAGGTCGCGGAATAACCCCTAACAGCCTCAGGTTGCCACTCGAGTGATGGAGACAATCGACCTTTCGGCCAGCTCAGACGAGATTCTTGCCAAGCACTTTGACGGCTTGCATTCGGGTGGTGGAAAGAGTTCGATTCCTGGTGGGCAGACAGCTGCTAACCAAGCCCTTGCCAGCCTAGACATTCGTCGCTACGCCTCGGACAGATCCGAGGTTCTGCCGATCAACCGCCGCGGAGCAACCGTGCTTTCGCCATACATCCGTCACAACCTACTGACTCTTCAAGAGGTCTGGGATGCCGTTGCCGGAGCACCGTCCAACGACCGCGAGAAGTTCCGCGACGAGCTGCTTTGGCAGGAGTACGCCCGCCATCTCTACGCCCGAATCGGTAAGCAGTTCTTCCAAAATCTCAGATTCGAGCAAAATCGCGACACTCCTGGCGATGGTTGGAGCCGGGATATGGCTTGCATCAACCTGGTCGTCGGCGAACTCGAAGTCGACGGTTGGTTAGTCAATCAAACCCGCATGTGGCTGGCCTCGCACTGGACTGTTCGCAACGGCAAGGGCTGGCTCC
>JBDLUE010000090.1:0-6476 GCA_039805505.1 Actinomycetota bacterium | reverse complement strand
GAGCCGGTTCAAATACTTGGCTGCGGCCACATTGATGCCGCCGTTCGGTTGTCCCTTCTTGGCTGGCTCAGTGCCGTAGGCCTCGATGGCGTGCCAAGTGGCGCGCTCGGCCCGACGAACCACGGTTCGAGCCAAGTGCAATCCGGCCGCCAGACCAGAGCCTCCGGGGAGAATAAAGGAATCCAACTTCCCGAGACCAGCGTTGTACTTATCGATCGAATTCTCTAGGTCAACAATCCAAGCTTCTTCAATGCGGATCGGGTCATACTCGTAGTGTTCATTGAGCGGGTTCGATAGGTCAGCGCCGAGGTCGAACAGGTCATTCTGAATGCGCACCAATAGGGCAAGGGTTTCAGCGTCAAACTCATCCTTGGCTAGAGCAACCGCAACTCCGATGGCCGAGTTCGCCTCATCTACGTCGGCGTATGCCTCGATTCGCGGGTCAGTTTTGCGTGCGCGACTGAAATCACTCAGCCCGGTCATGCCTTCATCGCCCGTGCGGGTGTAAATCTTTGTGAGTTTGACCATGAGTCAAGTCTAGGCTGGGCTTTAGCATTGAAGCATGTTGTTTTTGCTGCCACCATCCGAGACCAAGCGCCCCGGTGGCGGTTCTCTCACAATCGATCAAGTGGCTCTCACCTTCGGCGGCTTGAATAAGGCGCGTGAGGCGGTAATCGAGGCGGCCGGAGCCCAGGAGCTTCTCTCCGCACCGACCATGCGCGCACTCGATCGCTACACGGGCACCTTGTATGGAGCGCTTCACGGCAGGGGGCTCAAGGGCACGCCAACCGAGCACAACTCGCTTATCCCGGATGAGGTTGCCCGCGCAAAGTCCACCGTTTTGATTCAGTCCGCGATGTTTGGCTTGATCCCGGCCACCGACTTGATTCCCGAGTACAAGATCGATGCGACGAAGAAGCTCAACGGTTTAAATTTGAAGCAGGTGTGGTCTCAGGCTCACGAGGCAATCTGGCCGAGACTTGCCGGCGGCCTAATCGTTGACCTTCGCTCCAACACCTATGCCGACCTGGCGCCGCTCCCTGAGGGTTTGCCTGCTTACAAAGTCACGGTTTACGTGGAGCGTGAAGACGGATCTCGCGAGCAGTTGAATCACTTCAACAAGAAGGCCAAAGGCCAGCTGGTGCGTGCGGCGTTGATGGCGAAGACGACTCCAGAGACCATTGAGGACTTGCAAAGGTGTGCCGCCAAAGCCGGACTCAAAGTCGAAGTGAGCGGCTCAATGCTGACCGTAGTGACGCGGAGTGCGACCTAGTTACTTGGTCATTGGGTCGACGGCAGGCTCCTGGATGCCTGGTTCCATGCCAATCGCTTCCGGAAGCTCGATTACGCCTTCAACCAGCGAAACCACGAAGTTGATCGACCCATTTGACCCGGTCAGCCCATAGCCAGGAACCAACCAAGCACCGCCCGACTTGTCCCAAATCTGCAATAGGTGTTTGGTCGAACCGTTGATTGTGACTACGACGGTCTCGGGTTCGGCAGGGGATACCGCTGGCATGTCGAGGGTTCCCATTTTGTTGCTCGACTCGCTCACGGGGTAAGCATTGTTTGCTGGAGACCCAAACCAACGCCAGTCAGAAAGTCGCTTGAGAGCGCTCTTTGCCGAAATAGTTTTGAATTCGCCGCGTTCAACTGCAATCACAGAGTTCCCGGAGGCCCAGGATAGGTTGCCTTTCGAGTCGTAACCGATTGACCAGGTGATTGCGGTATCTTGACCTGCGACTTGCTGGATTGCGGTGGCCGAAGCCGACCACTCATCGCGGTAGACAGTGATTTCGTCAGCCGTCGCCTTCAAACCCGTGGCGCTGAAGATTCGCTGGGCTTCGGCTAGAACTCTTGCTCGACTTGGGATTAGCTCGGGAGTTGGCTTTTGTTCTGGATACTCGGCGCAGTATTCCGAGCCATCCTCGGCCTTTTCAGAGCGAAGACAAGGCTGTTCTGGCATGGGCGCGTATCAGAGCCGACGAAATAACTTGGGTTTTCAGCTGACCAGTATGAGCTTTTGCGCACTTCGCCCTTGAGCCCGAAAGCTTTGGCGGCGCGCTGCACAACTGACTCTGGGGACCCGTCGAGCCTCAGCTCATAAACCTTGCCTTTGCCACTTTCGTCGCTCAAGTCAGCTCCAGCCAGGAACTCAAAGTTGAAAGGCATCATCGCCATCTTTGAATCAGAAGATGCGGCCATGCCACGAGCAGGCTGACCCTCTGCGGCTTGGCCTTGGCCAGCCAGCGAAATCAGAGGACTTGGCGCAAAGAGCGAGCCGACTAAGTTGAGTGAACCCACCAGGGTGAGGGCAAGGGCGATTCCGAGAGCAAGGCGTTTTAGCGACATGTCTTTAGTATCGCTTATGGCATCCCGGAGCATGATCTTTGACCATCCCGATCGCTTGCATCATGGCGTACATGGTCGTCGGGCCAACGAAGCCAAACCCGCGAAGCCTCAGCTCTTTGCTTAGTGCAGTGGATTCCGGGCTAGTTGCAATCCAGGCAAAGTCGACGTCCGGTCGTTTCCGGACCTTGGGTTGGAAGCTCCACACCAGGTCGCTAACACTCTCTCCGTTGGACTGCATTCCAAGGATGACATTTGCGTTCTGAATGGTGCTGAGAATCTTGGCGCGGTTTCGGATGATGCCTATGTCCAGCATTAGACGCTCGACGTCGCTTGCCGTCATTGCGGCTACTGAGGCTAGGTCGAAGTTGTGAAAAGCCTCACGGAAGCCTTCGCGGCGTTTCAAGATCGAGAGCCAAGACAAGCCAGCCTGAAAACCCTCGAGGGTTATGCGCTCAAATATTTCGCGATCTCCTCGAACCTCAACACCCCACTCTTCGTCGTGATATTGAATGTAGGTGGGGTCGTTGTTCAGCCAAGAGCATCGCTCCCGACCATCTTCGAACTGCCGAACGAAACTCAAGCTATTCCTTGGCCTTCAGGCCCTCTAGGGCCAGCAACCAGCGTTTGGTGGGCAGGCCGTCACCGCCAGAATAGCCGGTGATTTTGCCAGAGGATCCCAGAACGCGGTGGCAACCTACAACGAGAGGCACGGGGTTCGCCCCAACGGCCCCTCCAACTGCACGAACAGCCTTCGGGCGGCCAATGGCTTCTGCAATCTCTCCGTAGGTTTTAGTCTCGCCAAACCCGATTTTGCTGATTTCGGCCCATACAGCTCGCTGAAATTCGGTGCCCCGGAGCTCGACATCGAAGCCTAAATCGTGACCCTTGCCAGCAAAGTAGTTCTTGAGCTGTTTTTCTGCGGTGTCGAGAACCTTGGAGTGGCCTGAATTTTCCAACTTGGGCCCACCCATGGTCAAGTGGACGACCTTGTTATTGCGAGCAATGACAACGATGTTGCCAATTGGAGAATCAAAACAGCGAGTCGCTTCTTCAGTCATTTTCTTCATTCTCTGAGGCTAGGGGAGCGGTCTTCCGATTAAAGCATGAACGCCGACTCTGTTGAAAGAGTCGGCGTTCAAACTTGCGGTGGATAACCGGCTTACAGAGCTCGCTGGGCTTCGATCAAGCAACCGCGCAAGATCTGCTCAATTTCGTTGAACTCATCTGGCCCGATGGTCAGCGGCGGTGCCAGCTGAACCACAGGGTCGCCACGGTCGTCAGAGCGGCAGTAAAGCCCCTCTTCGAACATGCGGTGTGACAGGATGCCACGCAGCAAACGCTCTGATTCAGCGTCGTTGAAGGTTTCCTTTGTGGTTTTGTCCTTAACCAACTCGATGGCCCAGAAGTAGCCCTCACCACGAACGTCGCCAACAATGTCGATGTCCTTGAGCTTTTCAAGAGTGCGGCGGAACTCGCCCTCGTTGCGACGAACATTGCCGACCAAGTCCTCTTCATCAAAGATGTCCAGGTTTGCCAGTGCAACTGCGGCCGAAACCGGGTGACCGCTGTAGGTGTAACCGTGCGGGAAGATCTCGGTGCCGTGTTTGAACGGCTCGAAAAGCTTCTCAGCCACCAGCAGAGCGCCAATCGGAGCGTAAGCCGAGCTCATGCCCTTGGCGCAAACCAACATGTCTGGTTGGAAGTCGTAGCGGTTGGAGGCAAACATCTCTCCAACTCGACCGAAAGCATCGATGGTTTCATCGGCAACTATGAGCACGTCATACTTGTCGCAAATTTCGCGAACACGCTTGAAGTAGCTCTTCGGTGCGGTGAAGCAACCACCAGAGTTCTGAACTGGCTCAAGAACGAACATCGCTACGGTGTCAGGATCCTCGAACTGAATCATTTCTTCGACTCGGTCGGCAGCCCAAAGTCCAAACTCTTCTTCGGTCGCGAACTGATCCTGCGCGCGGTACCAGTTGGTGTTCGGAACGCGGAAGGTAGATGGAACCAAAGGTTCGAACTGCTTCTTCATGGATGGAATGCCGGTCATTGACAGGGCTCCATGCGAGGTGCCGTGATAGGCCACCGAACGGGTCAAAACCTTGTGCTTCATTGGCTTGCCCTGGATCTTGAAGTACTGCTTGGCAAGCTTCCAGGCGGTCTCGTTAGCCTCGCCACCACCGGTGGTGAAGAAGACGCGCGAAAGGTTCTTCGGCGCGTATGAAAGCAAGCGCTCGGATAGTTCGATGCCCGGCTTGTGCGCGTGCGACCAAAGCGGGAAGTAGTCGAGTTCGCGCATCTGCTTCGCAGCTGCCTCGGCTAGCCTCTCTCGACCGTGTCCCGCGTTTACAGCGAAGAGGCTAGAGATGCCGTCGAAGTAACGCTTGCCGTTTTGGTCCCAGAAGTGGTGGCCCTTGGCGTGGGTGATGATCGGAATTTCACCGTTCTTTGTGTAGAAAGGGCTGTGGCGGGTGAACTGCAAAAACATATTGTCTTTTGCGGCCTGCTGCAGCATTTCTGGGGTTGCTTCTCTTCCGGCCTTGCGAGCGTCGAGTAGCGGGGTGGCGGTTTCTGCTTTCTTTCGATTCCAGATAGCCATTTGATATCACTCTTTACATGTTGGTTTGCAGGGGAATCATCTGGTTCCCCAGTTGTAGACCTGCTTTGCGACTTTCAAATACACGAACGTTTCGGTAGATGTCACTCCGGGCAGTGTCCGGATCTTTGAATTGAGCAGGGCGATGAGATCGTCATCGTTCTCACACACCACCTCAACCAAAATGTCAAAACTTCCAGCGGTCATAACCACGTAGTCAACCTCGGGCATTTCAGCCAGTGCTTCTGAGATTGCGCGCGTGTCTCCGCCGCATCTAACGCCAACCATGGCCTGTCTATAAAAACCAAGTTGCATTGGGTCGGTGACCGCAACAACCTGCATCACGCCTGATTCGGTGAGTTTCTGGACTCGTTGGCGAACGGCGGCTTCAGATAAGCCGACGGCCTTGCCAATTTCCGAGTATGAGCGACGCCCGTCAAGCTGAAGTTGTTCGATGATCAACTTTGATACATCGTCCAGCTGACTCGATTTGGTGCGTGCAACCCTAGACATGCTCCGATTTTGTCAGTGAAAAGGGCATTTAGCAAATGAATCCGCAGGTGATTCGCCATTTCGATACTGAAATGAAATCAAACGACTCTGATTTGCTTCGAAATGCGGATTAGAGTCACAATATGAGCAACAACTCGAAGGAGAGATAGGCGATGTCGGTTCGCAAACTACAAAATTTTGTCAACGGTGAGTACGTTGAGGCGAAGTCTGGAGAAACCAGCGACGTCATCAACCCAGCCACCGGCCAGGTGTATGCAACCGCGCCGGTCTCTTCTGCCGCCGATGTCGACGCAGCCTATAAGGCGGCCGCAGCCGGCTTCGAAGAGTGGAGCAACTTCACTCCTGGTGAGCGCCAGTTGGCTCTGTTCCGAATCGCGGATGCGCTCGAAGCGCGTGCCGAAGAAGCCGCAGACGTTGAATCAGAAAACACCGGAAAGCCGCGTAGCACTTTGGTTGAGTACGAAATGGCTCCCTCGGTTGACCAGATTCGCTTCTTTGCCGGCGCGGCCCGAAACCTAGAAGGTAAGTCGGCGGGCGAGTACGCCCGTGACCACACATCCTGGATTCGACGCGAGCCAATCGGTGTAATCGGCCAGGTAACCCCTTGGAACTACCCGCTAAACATGGCGGTGTGGAAGTTCGCGCCGGCAATTGCTGCTGGAAACACCGTAGTTATCAAGCCTTCGGACACAACCCCGGCCTCGACCCTGCTGCTAGCCGAAATAGCCAGCGAGTTTTTGCCGAAGGGTGTGTTCAACGTTGTTGCAGGAACTCGTGACACCGGTCGCGCCATGATCGAAAACGCGATCCCGCAGATGGTTTCAATCACGGGTTCGGTTCGCGCGGGTATGGAAGTCGCGAAGTCTGCAGCTAGCGACCTCAAGCGTGTCCACCTCGAGCTGGGCGGTAAGGCTCCGGTTATCGTTTTCGAAGACGCAGACCTCCAGAAGGCAGCGGCTCAGATCGCAATCGCGGGATACTTCAACGCAGGTCAGGACTGCACGGCTGCAAC
>JBDLUE010000089.1:0-4513 GCA_039805505.1 Actinomycetota bacterium | reverse complement strand
CCTCTAGATTTCGGGGTGTCAACTTGTGACCAGGGACAACTCCCATTTGGTTCGGCGAACTCGCTAGCAAGGCCCGAACTGCTTCGACCTTGGTCTTGCCGAGAAGCTGGGTGGGGTAGCCGCTAGGGCCGAGGTCTTGTGCCTCGACAAATGACTGATCATGGGTCACGACTCGACCCACGCCGGCCGACGCGAGCCCTAGCGTCAGGGCGAGGCCAGGTGCTGAAAGCTTGTCAATGTGCACGGTTCGAAACTTGCGTTCCATCAATACGGTTGCACCATCTGCCGAATTCAGAAGACTGGCACGGATGATTTCGGCGAATGCTCCTGCCACGAAATCTTCACTGAGCGCACTTTTGCTCGGCTTTGTGTTTTTCAGAAGAAGCGGTTGCAGTGACTCAACAAGGTGCTTCCCTTGGTCTGCTTCCAAGCCGAGGTCGTTGAGCAGCTGGGGGAGCTGTTTGTCTGCAATGCCACGATACAGAGCAGCGATCAGACGCTCTTGTGCTGGGCTCAGCGAATCGAAAATCACGCGTTTTTGGCCCGAGCCAATCTGCAGACTGTTTAGATCTCGCCATAAGGCGGCTTGATGAGGGTTGATTCGAAGCATCGCTCAAGTGCAACAAATCGAACCGGATTTCGAGCGAGTTATCCCCACTCTTAATTCAAGGGCCGGAGCGCCAGCCGCAGGAGGTCTACTCGCCCAACAGTTCGCGCAGGGCCTCATCCATGGCGTCACCAGGTGCGCTTTGGCCGCTTAGTTTTGCGATGAGAGTACTTGGGTTCGAGATGTCTGCGTCTCTCGGCAATAGGTCGGGGTGATCCCAAACTGAATCACGTTTTTCAATTCCAACCGCGTTGCCAATCTGGCGCCACATCTCGGCTGCTTCGCGAAGTCTTCGTGGGCGAAGCTCCAGACCAACGATTGCGCCAAAAGTCTGCTCAGCCGGCCCTCCGGTGGCCCGGCGTCGGCGAATCGACTCGGAAATCGCCATGGCTTTCGGCAAAAGTTTGGTGGCATCCTCGGTGACCACTTCAACCCAACCTTCAATCAGGGCCAGCACAGTCTCGATGCGATCCAAAACTGCCTGCTGTTCCTCTGAACGCTCGGCGATGAAAGCGCCTGTTTCTAATGCGCGTTTTAGTTCATCCGGGTTGGTGGCGTTGAAGTCCTCGGCAATTTCGTTGATGCGTTCGTTGTCGATTTTGATGTCGCTCGCGTAGTTCGAAACCTGGCTGACGATTGAATCGCGCAGCCACTTGCTGTGCTTGAACAGACGCGTGTGTGCCATCTCGCGGACACAGAGGAAGATGTAGGCCTGGTCCTGCTCGATCTCAAGACCTTCGATGAAGGTTGTCAGGTTCTGAGTTACGTAGGCGGTGCGCTGGTCCTGGAAAAGCGGTAAGCCGATGTCGCCACCTGAAACAACCTCTGCGCTTAGCTTGCCAATCGCCTGGCCGAGTTGCATCGCAAAAAGTGCCCCACCAGCTGAGCGCATGAGCCCGCTGGCGTTACCAAGGATGGAAGACAGCTCCGCGGGTGCGTTGTCTTTCAAGTTCTGAGCCAATGCTTCGCTCATGCGATTAGCCACGGGAGCCGAGAGGGCTTCAAAGAGCGGCATGGCGTCGGCGACCCATAGTTCGCGAGTTAGAAGTTTCGGCTCGCTGTTTACGCCTGCCATCGTTGTCGCTTGATCTAGCCAGAGGCTGCCGATGGCACACGCATCGCGAATCGCCTTTCGACTCTCTTCAGAGACCCCGTAGGCGCCTTCTCGCGCGATGGCGCGGGCTTGGTCGGTGGCAAGTTTCCAGTTCACAGCGCCATTGGCGTTGTCCTGCGAGCCGAGGGCCGCTTGCAGTTGCTCGACCATCTTTGCAATCAGCTTTGGGTCGTTTGGCAGCCCTGCGGCAGCGGCTAGTTCGGCGGCATCGCCGCCTTTGCCGGCCATAAAGTCCTTTAGAAACTTTTCAAAGTCTTCGGGGTTCATGCTTCCAAAGGTAGCCCCAGAACGCTGAGAACTCGCTGTGATAAGCCTGAGTTTCGGGCCTTGTTCGCCCTAAGCGTTGAGCTTCAGAATCGCCAACCGGCCCCGATGACTGACCCTCCGTTTAGGCTTAAGGCAATGTCAAATCGATCGCGCCTCCGCCGAGCCTCAGGCATGGGTTTCCTGGCCCTGTTCACGGCTTGCCTCTTCGCGCTTGCCTTCCTGCCGACCCCATACGTGATTGAGCGACCTGGCCCGGTCTTCGACGTCCTCGGCAAGAGTGAAGAACAGAACGTAATCACCATCGATGGCGCTTCTTCTTACCCGACCACGGGGCGCTTGGATGTCCTGACCGTCAGCGTTGTCGGAAACCGCGAGAACACCCCGAGTTGGCTAGAGCTAGGTTGGGCTTGGCTCGACCCTTCTCAGGCAATTGTCCCGCTCGATGTCATCTATCCGCCGAGCGTCACCACCAAGCAGGCAGAGGCCGAGTCCTCGGCGATGATGGAGGAATCTCAGCAGGACGCAATTGCGGCTGCGCTGAACAAGCTGGGCTATGAAGTTCCGTGGCACGTCTACGTGAGCGAAGTCAGCAAGGACAGCCCGTCATCCGGCAAGCTGGTGGCTGCTGATTTCATAATCAAGATCAACAATGTCGAGATCAAAGACATCGATCAGATGCGCGCGCTAATCAATGAAGCTGCACCATCCGGGCCATTGACCGTGGCTGTGCTCCGCGGAGGCAAGAGCCAAACTGTCGAAATTACGGCAACCAAAAATGAAGAGGGAAAGTACCGTCTTGGCATCCTCGCGGGTTACAAGTATGACTTTCCGGTCAAGATCAAGCTTGAGCTTGCTGACGTCGGTGGGCCGAGTGGCGGAATGATGTTTGCTCTGGGCATCATTGATCGCCTCACGCCGGGCCAGCTAACCGGGGGCAAGCACATCGCCGGCACCGGAACCATTGACCCAGCCGGTAACGTAGGCGCAATCGGCGGAATCCGCCACAAACTTTACGGCGCGGCTGATGCCGGTGCCACGATTTTCCTAGCGCCAGAATCAAACTGCGATGAGGTCGTCGGGCATGTTCCGAGTGGCTTGACAGTTGTAAAGGTTAAGACTCTTTCCGAGGCAAAATCTGCACTCGAAAAAATTTCCACCGGTACCAACCCGGCTTCCCTGCCAACTTGTTCAGCTAAGTAAAGAAGGACACCATGACCAACGCAACTGTTTCCGTACGTCGCATTTCTCCATTCCGACTATCGGTGCTGATTATCGTCTTGATCGGTCTCGGGTTTGCCGGCTACACGAGCGTTCTGACCGATTACCTATGGTTCGACCAGCTTGGGTTCTCAAGCGTGCTGATCACTCAAGTGGTTGCGCAATCGGTCATGTTCCTTATTGGCGCCGTGGTCCTAGGTGGAGTCTCGGGGCTAAGCCTGTCATTGGCCTATCGCAGCCGCCCGATTTACCTCAAGTTCCCTGACCAGAACGACCCATTCAGCGTCTATCGCGAGCTAATCGAGCAGCTCCGCAAGGTCGTCATGATTGGCGCCCCGGTCATCCTTGGAGTGTTCGGTGGAATCGCGGCGTCAGCCCGCTGGGAGACCACTCTAGCTTGGCTAAACCGCACCTATACCGGTGAAGTCGACCCGCAGTTCGGTCTCGACATCTCGTTCTACTTCTTCGACTTGCCGTTCCTGACCGCTGTCACGACCTATGCATCGGCTACCATCCTCATTTCGGGTCTGCTAGCTGCATTCGTTCACACAGTGTTCGGCGGCATTCGTTTCAACGGTCGCAAGTCTTCAATCACGAAGGCGGCGCGAGTTCAGATCGCAATCATGTCAGCGCTTTACCTAGCCATCCAGGGCGTCAGTCTTTGGCTTGACCAGTACAAGACAATGACTAGTTCGTCTGGGCTTTACACCGGCGCCACCTATGCAGACGTGAACGCAGTGATCCCTGGATTCCAGATTCTTGCGTTGATTTCGGCTGTAGTGGCGCTGCTGTTCTTAGTCGCGGCATTCATCGGGCAGTGGCGTCTGCCAATTATGGCCACCGGTCTGATGGTGGTCAGCTCTCTCATCCTGGGCGGGCTCTATCCTTGGGTAGTTCAGACTTTCCAAGTTGGTCCTAACGAGCGAACTCTCGAAGCGCCCTACATCGAACGCAACATCGAAGCGACCCGCAAGGCCTATGGCTTGGATGCGGTTGAGAACCAGAACTACCAAGCAAAGACCGACACCTCGGCCGGCGCATTACGCGAGGATGCTGAAACCACGGCGAACATTCGCATCATTGACCCAACCCTGGTGAGCGCCTCTTTCCGTCAGCTCGAACAGTTCCAGCAGTACTACAACTTCGAAAACCACCTGGATGTCGACCGCTACCAGCTCAACGGCAAGACTCAGGACACTGTAATTGCCGTTCGTGAGCTAAACCAAGCCGGTCTGGGCAGCGCGCGTTCTTGGTACAACGACACCATCGTTTATACCCACGGATACGGTGTTGTTGCTGCTTACGGC